>DATLLD010000034.1:0-8937 GCA_035538035.1 Gemmatimonadaceae bacterium
TCGATCCCCGACGACGTCGTCGCGCACCTGCGCGGCGCGGAGGTGCTCGTGCTCAACGCGCTCTTCCGCACGGCGCACCCGACGCACCTCTCCATCGGCGAGGCGGTGGACGCGGCGCGGCGGGTCGGCGCGCCGCGCACCTTCCTCACGCACCTCACGCACGAGACCTCGCACGCCGAACTCGCGGCCTCGCTCCCGGCAGGGATCGAGCCCGCCTGGGACGGCCTCACCGTGGAGTTCGGCGCCCCATGACGATCCGCCTCGATGTCTCCGGCATGCTCGCGCGCGCCGTCGCCTCCGGTGCCACCGCCGGTCAACTCGCCGACCTCGGGCCACGCCTCGTCGTGGCGCACGAGGAACTGCTCGCCGATGCGGCGCGCGGCGCGCTCGGTTTCCGCGAGCTCGAGGCGCAGGCCGACGAGCGCGAGCGCGTGCTTTCCTGGGCGCGCGAAGAGGCGTCGCGGCTCGATGACGTCGTCGTGCTCGGCATCGGCGGCTCAGCCCTCGGCGCGCAGGCGCTTCGCTCGGCGCTGCTCGGCCGCGAGTGGAACCTCGGCGACCATCATCGGCGTGGCGGCCGTCCGCGCCTGCATGTCGTCGACAACGTCGACCCGCGGTCGGTGCGCGCGATACTCGACGCCGTGAACCTCCCGCACACGCGCTTCCTCGTGATCTCGAAGTCGGGCAGCACGGCCGAGACGATGTCGCAGTACCTGGCCGTGCGGGAGCGACTGACCTCGCTGGACCTGCCCGTGCGCGAGCACGTCGCCTTCGTGACGGACCCGTGGAAGGGCGTGCTGCGGCGCGTCGCCGCGGCCGAAGGCATTCCCGCATTCGAGGTGCCGGAGAACGTGGGTGGCCGCTTCTCCGTGCTGACGCCGGTGGGGACGCTGCCGGCGGCATTGCTCGGCATGGACGTCGGCGCGCTCATCGCCGGCGCGACGGCCATGCGCGACCGCTGCGCGAGCGGCGACCTGCGCGCCAACCCGGCGCTGGCGTTCGCGGCGCTGCAGTGGAACGCGCACACGCACGCCGGCCAGGGCATTCACGTGCTGATGCCGTACTCGGACGCGTTGCGCGAGGTCGCGCCCTGGTTCGTGCAGCTCTGGGCAGAGAGCCTGGGTAAGCGGTCCACCGCCGCGCACCAGAAGGGAGTGGGCCCGACGCCGATCGCGGCGGTGGGCGCCACCGACCAGCACGCGCAGGTGCAGTTGTTCATGGAGGGTCCGGCCGACAAGACCATCACCTTCATCGACGTCGAGGAGCATCCGGACGAACTGGTGATCCCGACTGACGGTGCGCCGGCGGAACTGGCCTACCTCGGTGGACACGGATTCGGCGAGCTGCTGCGGGCGGAGGGGGCCGCGACGGCCGGCGCGCTCGCGCAGATGGGGCGCCCCACCATGACGCTCTCCGTCACGCGCGCCGATGCGTGGCACCTGGGCGGACTGTTCATGTTCTTCGAGCTGGCCACCATCTACGCCGGCCACCTGTACGGCGTGAACCCGCTGGACCAGCCCGGCGTCGAGCTGGGCAAGCAGCTCACCTACTATCGCTTCGGGCATCCGGATTGGAAGTCGATGCGCGAGACCTGGGATGCGCTGCCCAAGAGCGACCCAGCCTGGGTGCTCTGACCGCGTTGCAGGGCGGCCGCCAAATGAGCAAATTGTCGGGCTGCCAGCTGTTCATGACCCTGTTTCGCATCTGATCCCGCACCTGATTCCGTGAGCCGCCCTCCGCGGCCCGCGCCTTCCTCTTCACGACCGCCAACGATGTCCCACCTCCCCGCATCCGTCCTCCAGGTCATCGGCGCCGCGATCTCCGTCGACGCCGGCCGCCTCAAGGTGAAGGATCACGACAAGCTGGCCTCGCCGATGATGGATGCGCTCGTGCGTCTCGCCGTTTTTGGCGACGACGCGGAGCGGGACTGGGCGCGGTGGATCATCTGGGAGGCCGGTCGCGAGGTCGGCGTGCAGTCGGCGTCGATCCACGACCTGTACATGGCGCGGGGCCGGGGCGACGTGAAGCCGGTGACGGTGCCGGCGATCAACGTGCGCGGCCGCGCCTACGACACCGCGCGATCGATCTTCCGCACCGGCATCCGCCTCAAGGGCGGAGCGTTCATCCTCGAGATCGCGCGCTCCGAGATCGCCTACACCGACCAGCGCCCGTCCGAGTACGTGACGGTCATGCTCGCCGCCGCGCTGCGCGAAGGGTATCGCGGCCCGGTGTTCATCCAGGGCGACCACTTCCAGGTCAACGCCAAGAAGTACAAGGTCGACCCGAAGACCGAGCTGGAGGCCGTCAAGCAGCTCGCGCACGAGGCGATCGCCGGCGGCTTCTACAACATCGACATCGACACGTCGACGCTGGTGGACCTCTCGCATGACTCGCTCGTCGAGCAGCAGCGCCTCAACTACGAGGTCGCGGTCGACCTGACGCGCCACGTGCGCAACCTCGAGCCCGAGGGCGTGACGATCTCGCTCGGCGGCGAGATCGGCGAGGTCGGCACGGAGAACTCCACGGTGGCCGAGCTGAAGGCGTTCATGGACGGCTACAACCGCACGCTGCTCGACACGGCGGGCACGATGACCGGCCTGTCGAAGATCTCCGTGCAGTCGGGCACTTCGCACGGCGGCGTCGTGCTCGCCGACGGCTCGATCGCCGACGTGGCGCTCGACCTCAAGACGCTCGAGGACCTCTCGCGCGTCGCGCGCGAGGAGTACGGGCTGGCCGGCGCGGTGCAGCACGGCGCGTCGACGCTCCCCGACACCGCGTTCTACAACTTCCCCAAGACCGAGACGGCGGAGATCCATCTCGCCACCGGTTTCCAGAACATGCTGTACGACGAGCTGCCGGCGTCGTTCCGGGATGAGATCTACCAGTGGCTGCGCGTCAACGCGGCCGACGAGCGGAAGGCGGGCGACTCCGACGAGCAGTTCTTCTACAAGACGAGGAAGAAGGCGCTCGGGCCGTTCAAGAAGCGGCTCTGGGACCTGCCCACTGACGTGCAGGAGCGCTTGGCATCAGCTTATGACGGCAAATTCGGCTTTTTGTTCGAAAAGCTTGGCGTCGGCGGAACAGCTGAGGCGGTGGCGCGGTATGTGAAGCTGCCCGCTGTCCGGCGCCCTGCGCCTGGAACTGGCGGGCCGGCTGTAGCAGCCGCGCCCGATGATGCAGAAGCGGGCGAGTAGTACGTGCCGGGAGCGACTCCTTGTCTTCCGGCCGCGACACCAGATGGACCGCGCCCAAACCGGAGTTTCCCCCCCATGCGTAAGTACCTGCTCATCGGCTCGCTGGCGCTGTTCGCCACGGCCTGCGTCTCCAAGTCGGAATACGACCGCCAGCTCGCCAACGCCGCGGCGCTCTCGGCCGAGAAGGATTCATTGCTGAACGAAGTCGTCGCGACCTCGCAGTTCATCGCGGAGGTGAACACCGAGATCGACAAGGTGCGCGACGGCAAGCCGGTGGCCACCGGCACGGGCGAGATGGAGACCCTGTCTCCGAACGAGGCCCGCAAGCGCCTCGGCGACCGCGTCGCGGCGCTCACCGAGCGCCTCCGGGAGTCCGAGGAGCGCCTGGCCCAGAGCCGCCGCCGCGTGAACCAGCTGTCCTCGAACAACGCCACGCAGTCGGCGCAGATGACCGCGTTCGACTCGACGCTCAAGCAGTTCCAGGTGATCATCGACAACCAGAAGGGCGAGATCGTCGCGCTGCTCGACCAGGTGACCGCGCTGAACTCCGAGAACGTGGCGCTGCGCGAGACGAACACCAAGCTCAACACCGAGCGCGAGGCGCTGACGCTCGACAAGGCGGCGCTCACGGCGGAGCAGAATACTGTATACTGGGTGGCGGGCAAGAAGGACGACCTCATCAAGCGCGGCATCGTCTCGCAGCGCGGCGGCATGCTCGGCATCGGCAAGACGCAGGTGCTGGCACGCACGCTCGACGCCTCGGAGTTCACGGCGATCGACCGTACGCAGATGACGGAGCTGTCCCTTCCGGACCCGGCGAAGACGTATCGCATGATCTCCTCGAACGACGTCGCGGGGCTCGATTCCACGCAGCGCAGCGGTCGCTTCAAGGGCAGCGTGCGCATCGAGGAGCCCGAGGTGTTCTGGCGTCCTTCGAAGTTCCTGGTTCTCATCGAACAGTAAATGGGGGTGGAGGTGGCGGATGGCAATGGCGAGCCGAGCGTGGTGATCGAGCGTCGTGGTGGCGGGGCGGGGGTGTTCATCCTCGGCCTCGCCATCGGCGCAGGACTGGCCCTGCTGTTCGCCCCCCAACCCGGTGAGGACACGCGCGCCGCCATGGCGCGCAACGCGCGAAAGGCCCGGCGAAAGGCCCGACGGTTCCTCAGCGACGCCAAGGAGACGGCCGCCGAGACGCGCGAGGCGCTCGAGGCCCGGCTGTCGCGGCACCAGCCGGCCGCGCTCGGCGACGACGACGAAGAGTTCGAGGGAGAGGACGAAGGCGTCTGATTCGTGCGCGCACTCCTGGCGGACCTATGGCGTAAGCTCCAGCAGGACGACGTCATGTTCCTCGCCGGCGGGCTCGCGTTCAACGTCCTGCTCGCCGCCGTGCCGTTCATCCTGCTCCTCGCCTCGGGCCTCGGCTACTTGCTCGGCCTCTCCCCCGAGCGCGCCACGGAAACCGTCAGTTCGGTGTTGGCGATGCTCCTCCCGGCGCGGCTGGTCGCGCCGGGACAGAGCATCCTCGACCCGGTCATCAGCGACATCGTACGCACTCGCGCACTCGCCGGCATCGGCGGCGCCATCGGCTTCATCTGGTTCTCGACGCGCCTCTTCGGGTCGCTCCGCTCGGTGATGGCGATCGTGTTCGAGCACCGCACCGGGCGGGGCATCATCCACGGCAAGCTCTGGGACGCCTGGCTCGTGGTCGCGGCCGCGATCCTCCTCTCCGTCTGGGTCAGCGTCAACGCCTTCCTCGTCGTCGGCACCGGCCGCCTCGGCGCCGTGCTCACCCAGCTCGGCATGCTCGGCGATGTCGTGAGCGGCGTCGAGTACGTGATCGCGCGCGTCATCTCCATCGCCGCCATCTGGGGGATATTCCTCGCGCTGTATCGCTGGCTGCCGGCGCGGCGCACGCCGTGGCAGGTGACGATGATCGGCGGCGCCGCGGCCGCGGCGCTCTTCGAGCTGGCGCGGTGGGTCTTCGCGGCCTTCACGAACGCATCGTCGGCCGGGACCTCGCTCTACACGGGCACGATGGCCGTGCTGATCACCGTCGTGTTCTGGACGTACTATGCGGCACTCATCTTCATCCTCGGTGCCGAGGTCGCGCACGCGGCCCAGCGGCACCTCGCCCCTCCTGCCGAGACATGACGAATACCACGATCGACCTGCGCAGCGACACCGTCACGCGTCCCACGCCCGCCATGCGGCGGGCCATGGCCGAGGCCGAGGTCGGTGACGACGTCCTCGACGGCGACCCGACCGTGCGACGCCTGGAGGAGCGCGTCGCCGCCATGCTCGGCAAGCCGAAGGCGTTGTTCTTCCCGAGCGGCACCATGGCCAACCAGGCGGCGCTCTGGCTGCTCGGCACGCCCGGCACCGAGGTCTTCTGCCACGACGACTCGCACATCGTGAACTGGGAGATCGCGGGCACGGCGGCGCTCGCCGGCTTGCAGGTGCGGGCCGTGCGCGGCGGGCCGGTGCTCGAGGCCGATGCGCTGCGCGCCTCGTTCCGCCCCGCATCGCCGCATGCGCCGCGCGCCTCGCTCGTCTGCGCCGAGAACACGCACAACGGCGCGGGGGGCATGGTTACGCCGCTCGATCGGTTGCAGGCCATCCACGCGACGGCGCGCGAGGCCCGGCTGCCGGTGCATCTCGACGGCGCGCGACTCTGGAACGCCCACGTCGCCACGGGTACGCCGCTCGCGGCGTTCGCCGCCTGCGCCGCCACGGTGATGGTTTCGTTCTCCAAGGGACTTGGCGCGCCCGTCGGCGCCTGCCTTGCCGGCGACGAAGAGGCGATGGAGCACGCATGGGAGGTGCGCAAGCGCTTCGGCGGCGGCATGCGGCAGTCGGGGATCCTCGCGGCGGCGGCGCTGCACGGGCTCGATCACCAGCTCTCGCGCCTGCACGAAGACCACGCGCGCGCCAAGCGTCTCGCCGCGAAGCTGTCGACGGTGCCTGGCGTGAAGGTGGTGCCTCCGGACACCAACATCGTCATGATCGACCTCGCGACCGGCCAGTCGTCGACCAGCGTGCTCGAGCGTGCGAAGGCGCAGGGCGTGCTCGTGACGCCGTGGAGCGCGACGCGCGTGCGCTGCGTGCTGCACCTGGATGTGGATGACGCGGCGTGCGAGCGCGCGGGCGAGGTGATCGCGGGCGCGATGGCGGCGGCGAGCTAAGGTCTCGCGGGCGCGATGGCGGCGGCGAGCTAGGATCTCGCCTCCGCGGCGGTCGGCCGCGGAGGCGCCGCGCTCAGGTGTGCGTCGCGAGCACCGCCGCTTTCCGCTCCACCACCCTTAGCAGCGAGTCCCAGCTGTCGGAGAACTCCTGGACGGCCTCCTTCCCGAGCCGCGCAGCGACCTCCTCCATCGAGATCCCGAGGGCGGCGAGGTCGGCCACGGTCTCGTGCGCTTGCTGGATGGCCGCCGCGTCGAGCCGCACCTCTGGGTGGCCCTCGGTGCGGTAGTGAAGGAGCGTTTCCGGCGCGAGCGTGCTGACCGTGGCCGGCGCGATGAGAGCCTCGCAGTAGCGCAGCGGCGAGTCGGCGGGGTCGCTCACCGCGGTCGATGCCCAGAGCGGACGCTGCGGCCTGGCGCCGTCCATCGCGAAGGTATGCCAGACGGGCCCCTCGAGCATGCGCGCGTACGCCTCGTAGATGAGTGCGGCGTTCGCGATGCCGGCACGACCGCGCAGCGCCAGCGCGGCCGGCGTGTTGATGCGCTCGAGTTCGTCGTCGACGGCACTGTCGACACGGCTCACGAAGTAGCTCGCCACCGAGGAGAGCCAGTCGAGAGGCAAGCCGGCCTGCCGCCGTGCGCCGATGGCGCCGAGGTAGGCGTCGAGGACACTGCGGTAGCGCGCCACGGTGAAGACGAGGGTCGCGTTGACGTTGATGCCGAGCGCGAGACACTCCTCGATGGCCGCGACGCCCTCGCGCGTGGCGGGGATCTTGAGCATCAGGTTCCGCCGCCCGACCAGCGCCCAGAGGCTGCGCGCCTCCTCGACGGTGGCGGCGGCGTTCCGCGCGAGACCGGGCGAGACCTCGAGCGACACGAACCCATCGCGGCCGAGTGATTCCTGGTAGACGTGGTCGAACGCGTCGCAGGCCTCCTGGACCTCGCCTGCCATCAATCGCGTGAGGATCTCATCGGGGGAGAACCCCGCCTCCGCGAGCGCGATGATGTCGGCGTCGTAGGCGTCGCTTCCCGCGACGGCGCGTTCGAAGATGGTCGGGTTGGTCGTCAGCCCGCGTACGCCATCCTCGTTGATGAGTCGCTCGAGCTCGCGGCTGCGGATGAGGTCGCGCGTGGTGAAGTCGAGCCACGGGCTCTGCCCGGCCTCGATGAGCCCGTGGAGGGGATTGGCGGCAACGGTGGATTCCATCGGTGACCTCTCGACTGTGGCGCCCTTCCCGTAGTGCTGCGCCGGCGCGTCGTTCGTGCGGAGGGCGCGAGGGGCGGCGGGGAGGGTGCGTGCCGTCCGACAAACGGGGGAGAAGCCAGAAGTGTGCCAGACTGACGACGATGGCAGGTGGGAGGTGGCAGGTGAGAGGTAACGGCGATGCTTCCGCAGTCTGCCACTTGCTATCTGCTGCCGTTCGGCCGTTGTCCGCTCTCCGACCCTCGATTATCCTTCGAATGTTCCAGGTCCCGGAGGGCTTTGGCCCACCAACTCCGCCAGGGCCGAAAGGCAGCAACGGTACGTGGAGCCCATTGTTGCTCCGTCAGGCCTGGAACACTCACGCGGGAGAATGCGGCGAAAGCCAGCGTTCCCCGCGTGAGTCGTTTCTGCCACTCGGGAATAGGTGCGTGCCCCGGACACAGGGGCTATTTTGAACCCCATGTCCCTCGCCCTCGCCCGGAAGTACCGCCCTCGCCGGTTCAGTGAGGTGGCGGTGCAGTCGCATGTCGCGAACACGCTTCGCAATGCGATCGCGACCAACCGGGTCGCCCACGCCTACCTGTTCTGCGGGCCCCGCGGCACCGGCAAGACGACCCTCGCCCGGGTGCTGGCGATGGCCCTCAACTGCGAGAACCGTCGCGAGGACCGCGAGCCCTGCGGCGAGTGCGAGTCCTGCCAGCGCATCTGGAGCGGCAGCGCCTCGCTCGACGTCGTCGAGATCGACGCGGCGTCCAACCGCGGCGTCGACGACGCCCGCGGGCTCCGCGAGCGCGCCATGTACGCCCCCTCCGGCCAGGACCGCTTCAAGGTCTACATCGTCGACGAGGCGCACATGCTCACGCGCGAGGCGTGGAACGCGCTCCTCAAGATCCTCGAGGAGCCGCCCCCGCGCGTCGTGTTCGTGTTCGCGACCACGGAGCCGCAGAAGATCGCGCAGGCCGCGGCGCCGATCCTCAGCCGCCTGCAGCGCTTCGACCTGAAGCGCATCGGGCCGGCCGAGATCCGCGAGCGGCTGGCCGCGGTGCTGGACGCCGAGGGCGTGGCGTACGAGCCCGATGCGCTGGGGATGATCGCGCGCGCCGCCGACGGCGGCCTGCGCGATGCGCTGTCGCTCACCGACCAGGTGCTCTCGCTCGGCGAGGACGCGCACGTGACGTCCGCGCGCGTGCAGGAGGCGCTGGGCCTCGTGCCGGAGGACGAGTACCTCGCGATCCTCGACCTCGTGGCGGAGCGCCGCGCGGGCGACGTGTTCGGCGCGGTCGCGCGGCTCGCCGAAGCGGGCATCGACTTCTCGCTCTTCCTCACGGGGCTGGGCGACATGCTGCGCGCGCGCTCGCTC
>DATLLD010000035.1:0-17498 GCA_035538035.1 Gemmatimonadaceae bacterium
GGGTCGCGGGCCGGGGCCCACGGCCTAAGATCCACCCATGCCTGATCTGGGGCTCACCCACCTCGATCCCCTCGGCCGCGCCCGGATGGTGGACGTCACGCCCAAGGAGCCGACGCATCGTCGCGCCGTGGCCCGGGGCCGGGTGTTCATGAAGCCCGAGACGGCGTCGCTGGTCGCGCGAGGGGCCATGTCCAAGGGAGACGTGCTCGCCGTGGCGCGGGTGGCGGGGATCCAGGCCGCCAAGCGCACCGCCGACCTGATCCCGCTCTGCCATCCGCTGCCGCTCACCGACGTGCAGCTCCGGTTCACGCTCGAGGCGTCGCTGCCGGGCGTGCGCTGCGAGGCCGAGGTGCGCACCACGGCGCCCACCGGCGTGGAGATGGAGGCGCTCACCGCCGTCTCGGTGGCGCTCCTCACCGTGTACGACATGGTGAAGAGCGCCGACAAGTCGATGAGGATCGGCGGCATCCGCCTGCTCGAGAAGGACGGTGGGAAATCAGGGAGCTACAGGGCGGATCCGGCGCCGCGCGGCTGAGCGCGGAACAAGCGAACGCCGGGCCCGCTTCCTAGCGCACGCGCAACTTCTGGCCGATGCGGATCTTGTCGCTCTTGAGCCCGTTGAGCGCCTTGAGGCGGCTGAGCGTGAGCCCGTTGCGCCGCGCGATGACGCTGAGCGACTCACCGCGCTTCACCACATGCACTCGCGTCGGCGTCGTGCCGTACCGCTCGATCGCCGGGTTCGGCACGTCGAGCGCGGCGCGCGCCACGTCCTTGCGCGGCACGAGGATCACCTGCCCCGCGCGCAGGTTGCCGTTCTTGAGCCGCGCCGCGTTGGGGTTGTACCAGTTGAGCTGCTTGGCGCTGAGCCCGTTGTCGCGCGCGATCTTCGAGATGTAGTCGCCGCTCTTGGTGACGACGCGCTTGACCGCGGTGCGCTCGGCCTTGTCGAGCTGGACGAACCGCTCGGAGAAGCCCTCCGCCGATCCCGCCGGCACGCGCATCCACACCGGGTTGCCTGTGGGCGGCGTCATGCCGCGCAGGAGGCTCGGGTTGTACTCGAGCAGCGTGTCGAGATCGACCTTCGTCGCCTTGGCGACCGCCGCGATCGGCACCGCCGCGGGCACGAGCACCGAATCCCATGCGAACGGCGCGACCTTGCGCACCTCCACACCGTAGCGCGAGGGATCCTTCCCGACGAGCGCCGCCGCGATCAGCTTCGGCACGTAGTCGCTCGTCTCCTTGCGCAGCGCGTTGGCCTCGGCGAGCGCGAAGAACTGGTCCTCACCGGCCACGCCCTCGAGCGCGACGGACTGCGCGGTGAGGCTGCGCGAGATGCGACCCGGCCCGCCGTTGTAGGCGGCCGCGGCCAGGTACATCGAACCGAAGTTCGACTTGAGTTCGCGGAGGAAGATCATCGCGCCGTCGGTGGCGCGCACGGGGTCACGACGGTCGTCGACCCACCAATCCACACGCATGCCGACGCCTTTCGCCGTGCCGGTCATGAACTGCCACATGCCCACGGCCGCGGCGCGCGAGTAGGCGTGCGTGTCGTACCAGCTCTCGATCAACGGCAGGTAGATCATGTCCTCGGGCAGCCCCGCCGCGCGCAGGCGCTCGTGGATCATCGGCGCAAAACGCGACTGGCGCTCCATCGCCTTCTCGAACGCCTCCTTCGCCGGGCCCGTGAAACGGCCGATGAAGTACTCGACGCGCGCATGCGATTCGTACGGCGCGACCTCGATGTCCCACGTCACCGGCGGCGCCTCGGGCTCGACCGTCGCGACCACGGGCGCGGGAATTGCCGGCTCGGACACCACGGGTTCCGATTCGACCTCGACCGCGCCGGCCATCGCCTCCGGAGCGGACTCGACCGCCGGAGCGATCCCGACGATCTGCGGCGCCGGCGCATCTCCCGCGACCTTCGGCGCGACAGGCTGCAGGCCTACGCGACCGCACGCCGACAAGGCGAGGGCCGCGAGGAGCGGAAGGGCAAGGACGTTTCGGGACACGGGCACGGCTCCTCCAAGGACATTCGATGGCCGGCGCGCGACCGCATCACGCACGCTGGCGACTTCTCATTGGCTCCACCCGATGGACCGACTGACGATTGCCTCTGACGTTGCAAGAGGCGGTCCAGCGAACGATGTGCGCCGGGGGATGGGCGCGGGTGGATCGGTGTCACGAACGAAGAACTTCCATTAGACACCGGACGCATCCCGAGGGATGCCTAGCAGGTGCCACGAAAAAATGACGACTCTCGGCACCCGCGGGAAACCCAAATCTCGCGATTCAGCGCAATAAAGCAGAAAGCGCCCCGAGTCAGGGGCGCGTCCTTGGCCTGCACCATTCTGGGGCTGGGCACCTGCACCGATTCATGGCGACAGCGCCGCCACATAGTCGGTGAGAAGTCCGTCCCAGATCGAATCCCATGTGCGCGACGCGGCCACCTCTCGGCCGCGCTCGCGGAGCTTGGCGCACAACTCCGGATCGTCACGCAACCGCGCCAGCTGCCGTGCGAGCGAACCCGCATCAGCTCCCTTGAACGTCAGCGCCGTGCGCTCGTTCGCGAGTTCGAGCGTCGCTCCCGTGTCGGGCGCCACCACCGGTAGGCCCGACGCCATCGCCTCGAGCACGACGTTGCCGAATGTCTCCGTCAGCGATGGGAACACGAACGCATCGGCCGAAGCGTAGAAAGCGGAGAGCGTCTCGCCCGAGAGCGCGCCCGCGAACCAGGTCTTCGCGCCGCCGGGCGCGCTGGCGCGGCACTTGTCCTCGTCGGGGCCATCGCCCGCGAGCGCGAATCGCACGCGCCCGGTCGTGTCCTCGTGCATGAGCGTCCGCATCGCCTCCATCGCCGTGTGCACGCCCTTCTCCGGCGCCAACCGCCCGACGTACGCGATGACGAAATCGTCGGGACCGGCGCCCATCGCGGCGCGCATCTCGGCCGAGCGGAATCGCGGGTCGAACCGTTTCGGGTCCACGCCGCGCGACCAGACGCGCACGCCGTGGAAGCCCTGCTCCTCGAGTTCGTCCGCGACCATCCGCGAGGGCGCGAACGTGCGCCGCCCGCTGTTGTGGAACCAGCGCAGGAACGGCCACGCGACGGAGTTGAGCGCGCTAAGCCTGTAATGCCGCAGGTACGCCGGGAACGAGGTGTGGTACGACGACACGAATGGCACGCCCAGCATCCGCGCGGCCTCGCGACCGGCGATCCCCACGCCGAACGGCGTCGATGCATGCACGAGCGTCGGCTTCCAGGCGGCGAGGTCGTCGGCCACTCTCGCATGCGACGGTGCCGCCATGCGCAGTTGCGGATACGCCCAGAACGGCATGCTCGGCCGGCGCACGATCCATGGCGCGCTGCCATCGGTCCCCGCGAGCGGATCCGCCACCGTCTCGACCCGCACCTCGCCGCCCCGCGCGCGCACGGCCGTGGCGAGCCGCTCGAGCGTGCGGGCCACGCCGTTCACCTGCGGCGCGTACGTGTCCGTGAAGATCGCGAGGCGCAGGCCTACAGCAGCCACATCACCGTCATGCCGGTCGCGATCGCGATCGACTGCCCCGCCAACACGTCCCCGGGATAGTGCACTCCCAGGCGCACCCGCGAGATGCCGACCAGCGTCGAGAGGAGCAGCAGGGGCCATGCGAGCCAAGGGTATGCTGCGGCGTAGACGAAGGCAACGCTCATCACCGCGCAGGAGTGGCCGGAGGGGAACGAGAACTGGTCGGGCACCGCGACATGCGTGTCGCGCGTGACCCGTATGTTCGGTCGCTCGCGCAGGACGCGGCGCTTGATGAGTTGCACGACCAGGTGCGAGAGCAGCAGCGCGAGTCCGGCCTGAACCGCGTTCCACCGCAGCGTCGCCGAGCCGATGGTGAATGCCGGCACGAGCACCGCGGCCGCGCAGGCCCAGAGTCCGCCGATGTGCGTCAGCGCCCTCCAGATCATCGTCAGCATGCGGGGCGATGTCTCGCCGAGCACCCAGCGCAGGTAGAGCGCCCGGTCGCGATGGTCCAGCCGTGTCAGCAGCGAAGGCGTCATGTTCACGGCGGAATCTCCCACGCCCTCGTGTCGGATCGACGTCGGTTCGGCAACGGACAGGTAACGGCGCATCAAGCGGCCATCCCTGCGGTCGCCGGCGCCGTCTCCGGCGCCTCCTCGAGCGCGCTCCGCAGCGGTGTGCCGCCATAGCTCTCCGGCTGCGGCAAGCCGAGCGCCCAGCAGACCGTCGCCGGCACGTCGAGGAGCGACGCGCCGGGAGCGAGTTCCTGCCGCCGCACCGCCCCGCCCGCGAGGATGATCGGGATCGTCGTGTCGAGCGGGTGTTCGCTGTCGTGATGCTTCGATACCGCGCCTCCGCCGCCATGGTCCGCCAACGCGATGAGCAGCGTCTCGGGGTCGTCGAGGCCGAGCAGGACGTCGTCGACGAGCACCCCCACTGACGCGTCCATCCGGCGCACGGCGTTCTCATACCCCGCAGACATCCAGCCGTCCTCGTGGCCCGCGCGGTCGCCGTCCGGCCAGTGCAGGAGGATCATGCCGCTTCGCTGCGAGCGCAGTGCCGGCGTCGCCGCGCGGAGGATGTCCTCGCAGCCGGCGCCGGCGAAGCTGGCGTGGCCCACTCCTGCGTGCGACGCGATGCGACGCGCGATCGCGGCGAACATCAGCGGCATCGTGGCGAGGAACGCGGATGACGGGAGCGAATGCTCGGCGAGCACTCGCGCGAGCGGATGCAGCGGGCCGCTGATGCGCGGGATGTGGAAGCGGTCGGAGCGAAGCCCGTGGCGTTCCGGCGATGCGCCGGTGACCAGCGACGCCATCGCGCAGGCCGTCACGCTCGGCGAGACGGTGCGCCCGCGCATGGTGCTCGCGCCGCGCCGGGCCAGGGACGAGAGGTGCGGGAGCGCGAAGCGCGGGATGGCATCGGGGCGAAGTCCGTCGAGGACCACCACGATGACTCGTCGGACGGGAACAGCGATCGGCGCGTGCATGGAACCTCGGCGTGAGGGTTGGTCCGGTGACACGCTGAGTATCCCGGGCCCGCGTCTCGGACCGCGAACGGCCGTGTCGCGCTCGCGTAACGAGGCTGCTCCGCGTCCGCGACCGGCGGCGCGTGCTCCGTGGCGAAAGCAGGTCGTCACCGTTCCGTGACATCCGCCAGTGAGATTCGCCCGTCATGCGAATCCTCTTCTGTACGGACACATATCCGCCGCAGGTGAACGGCGTGAGCGTCGTGACGGCGCTCAGCGCCGCCGGACTCACTGAGCGCGGCTGGGAGTGCAGCGTCGTCGCGCCGCGCTACCCGCGCGCGCTCGAACGCCGGAGTGCCGACCTGCGAAAGAAGATCCCCGTCACGGGCGTGCCCTCGGTGCCCCTGCCCCGGTATCCCGAGATTCGCGTCGCGCTGCCCGGCACCGTCGTCGCCGATGCCATCGAGCGCGCGCGGCCCGACATCGTGCATTGCGCCACCGAGTTCATCATCGGGCGCGCCGGGCTACGCGCCGCTGCGAGGCGCGGCATCCCCGTCTGCACGTCGTATCACACCGACTTCACCAAGTACATGCGCTCGTACGGCGTGCCGTGGCTCGCCGGAGTCGCCACGCGCTCGGTGACGAACTTCCACCGGCGGTCGGAGCGCGTCTTCACGCCTTCGCGGTACGCCGCCGACGGGCTCGCGACGTCCGGACTCGCTGACATCGAGGTCTGGGGGCGGGGCGTCGACGACGTCCTCTTCGATCCCGCCAGGCGGTCCGCCGTGCTTCGCCGCGCGCTCGGGCTCGGCGACGCGTTCACCTTCCTCTTCGTCGGCCGCCTCGCGCCGGAGAAGGAGGTCGATGTGGTGCTCGACGCCTTCTCGCGCGTGGAGGCCGCCATGCCCACTGCGAGCGTGAGGCTCCTGGTAGCGGGCGCCGGACCGAGCATGGACTCGCTGAAGCGCAGGGCGTCGCCGGCCGTCACCTTCCTCGGCAGCCTCGACCGCGAGACGCAGCTGCCGGCGCTCTACGCCAGCGCCGACGCCTTCGTCATGGCGAGCACCACCGAGACCCTCGGCCTCGTCGCGCTGGAGGCGATGGCGAGCGGCGCGCCGGTCATCGCGAGCGCGATCGGTGGCGTCGCCGACTACCTGCGCGACGGCGAGAACGGACTCTCATTCGCGCCGCGCGATGCCGCGGCCTGCGCCGGCGCGATGCTGCGGCTCTGCCGGGATGAGGCGCTGCGCATGCGCCTCGGGCGGGGCGCACGAAAGACGGCGCAGTCGCGGAGCTGGGAGCAGGAGCTGGACCGCCTGGATGCCTCTTACCGCGAGGTGCTGGAGCGGCGCCGCGGCGCGGCCTCCGGCCTCAGTCAGCGTCCGCCGGCAGCGTGAAGCGGAACACGCTGCCCTTGCCCAGCTCGCTCTCGGCCGAGAGCCGGCCTCCATGCGCCTCGACGATGCCCCGCGCGATCGCGAGGCCGAGTCCCGTGCCGCCCTTCGGCGCGTTCCCGCGCACGGTCCAGTAGCGGTCGAAGATCAGCGGCATCGCGTGCGGCGCGATCCCGCTCCCGGTGTCGCGCACGACGACTTCCACGTCATGCCCGCGGCGTGATGCGCCGAGGGTGATCGAGCCGCCGGCGTCGGTGTGGCGCAGTGCGTTCCCGACAAGGTTGGCGAGCACCTGCACGAGGCGCTCCGCATCGCCCAGCACGGGCGGCAGTTCCGGGATCGGCGCCAGCGCGAGGATCACGCGGCGGTGCGCCGCGTCGCGCGAGAAGAGCGAGACGGCGCGCTCGAGGATCGGCGCCAGCGTCACTGGCCGCCGCTCGAGCGAGAGACGGCCGACCTCGATGCTCGCGACGTCGAGCAGGTCGCGGATCATGCGCTGCGTGAGCTCCGTCGAGTCGATGATCGTACGCGTGAGCCCGCGGCGCTCGGTCTCCTCCTCCGGCGTGATCGCCAGGAGCGCCCTCGCGCACATGCCGATCGCCGAGATCGGGTTGCGCAGGTCGTGTGAGACGACGCCGAGCGCATGGTCGCGCGCGCTCGTCGCCTGGCGCGCCGTGCGGTAGAGCCGCGCGTTGTCGAGCGCGAACGCGGCGCGCAGCGCCAGTCCCTCAGCCACCGTCTGCTCCGCCAGCGTGAACGGGCGCGGCGACGTGCGGAAGATCGAGAGCACGCCGAGCACGTGCTCGCGGGCCACCAACGGCACGAACAGCATCGTGCGCATCCCCAGCGCGCGCATGCGCGCGAACTCGTGCATGTCGGCGGTGTGCGCCTCGAGCCACTCGTCGTCCACCTCCGGCACCACCTCGAGCCGGCCGCGCCGCAGCACGTCGACGACGCGCGACGGCGAGTCGAGGTCGAGCGGCTGCGCCGTCGCCTCCGCGATCGCCGCGTCGAGGCCCGCGTTCCCCGTGTGCGAGCCGAGCCGCCGCAGTTCGTTCGTGCCGGTCACGGTGTGCAACAGCGCGCCGTCGCCGAGCCACGGGAGCGCGAGCTGCACGATCGACTGTTCCGTCGCCTCGACCTCGAGCGTCTCGCCCAGCACGGCCACCGCCGCGGCGAACCGCACCTGCGCCTCCTCGCGCTGCTGCCGCTCGGTGATGTCGCGCAGCGAGACGGTGAAGAGCTTCTCGCCCGACGAGAGCGTGAGCTTGGAGATCGACGCCTCCGCCGGGAACTCCGTGCCGTCGCGACGCAGCCCGAAGATCGGGCGCCGGTCGCCCATCTGCCGCGCCTTCTCGGGTGCGCGCCCGAACCCCTCGACCTGCGCCGCATGCGAGTGGCCGTACCGCGCCGGCAGGAGGAGCGAGAGCGGGCGCCCGCGCAGCTCGGTTTCCGTCCAGCCGAATATCAGCTCGGCGCCGTGGTTGAAATGGACGATGCGCTGGGCCTCGTCAACGGAGATGATGGCGTCGGCCGCGATCTCGAGGATGCCGGAGAACTTTGCCTCCGACGCGCGCAGCGCCGCCTCCGCCTCGGTGCGCTGGGTGAGGTCGTCCTGGAGGCTCGCGTAGGCGAACCAGGCCAGCACGACCGCGATCAACAGGAGCAAGCCCAACAGTCCCTGCACGAAGCGGATCTCGGAGATCTCGCCGCCGCTGGCCACCGAGCGCTGCGTGGCGACGAGCGCCACGACACCCACGGCCAGCAACGAGAACACGCCCGCGCCGACGACGACGCGAACCTTCGTGGCAGTCGACAAGGTCATGCGGGGAATATGCCTGCCGAACGCCCGCTATGCGTGAAGGAGTCCCAGCCTCAGGGCGAGCTGGACATACTCATGACGGTGCGAGAGGCCGAGCTTGTCCTGGATCCGCCCCTTGTACGTATCGACCGTCTTGGGCGAGATGAACAACCGCTGGCCGATCTCCGGGGCCGAATAGCCCTCGGCCGTCAGGCGCAGCACGTCGCGCTCGCGCTCCGTCAGCTTCTCGAAGCGCGCGCGATCCTCGTGCATCGGGTCCTTGCGCTGGTAGCCCTTTGCGAGGATCCGCGCCGCCTCGGCGCGCACGAAGATGTCGCCGCGCGCGACCGTGCGCACCGCATCGACCAGCTCGCGGTCGGCCGCCGTCTTCGGCAGGAATCCCGAGGCGCCGGCTTCCAGCATCGGCACCAGGTAATCCTCCTCGGGATGCATCGTGAGGATCAGCACCTTGGAGGGCAGATCCTTCTCGATGATCATCTTGGTTGCTTCGCCGCCATCGACCTCGCCGATGGAGAGGTCCATGACGACGACCGTCGGCCGGAGCCGCTCGGTCATCGCCACAGCCTCCGGCCCGCTGGAGGCCTCGCCGACCACCAGCATGTCCTTGGCGGTGCCGAGCACCGCCTTCAGTCCTGCGCGGACCACCGCGTGGTCGTCGGCGAGGATCACTCGAATCAGGTCGTCACTCATGGGGAGTAACCTCGCAGGTACCGGGTGAGCCATCCATGAGGGACTGGAGGAAACTTCGTACGGGTTTTCCCTACGCCCCAATTCTAGTGGTCGTGGCCCCCCAACGGGTTCCCGTCCTTGTCGTGGCGCATGACGAAGCCACGTGGAACGGTCGGTTTGGCCAGCTCGGGAGGGAAGCCGACCGCCGGACCGCCCTGGTTCTCGATGCCCATCATGTGGCTCATGTGCTGCCACGCCTCGACCGTCATGACGTCCGTGGTGTCGTCGCGGTAGGCGGCCGCGGCGCGCATGATCTCGCCGCGCTTGAGATGGCGCGGCACCGCCGGATTGGCGAGGATGTCGGAGATGACGTCGTGCATCGAGTGCAGGTTGTCGAAGAGGATCGCCAGCGTGGGCCAGCGCCGCGTGAACTCGGGCGCGATCGCTCCGGTCATCGGCATCATCACCGGGAACCCGTGCGGCGCGTCCGGCAGCATCTGGCGGAACCGGCCCACCGTGGCCTCGACGAGTGCGCGTCGCTCCGCCGCGGTGCGTCCCACGACGAGCGGCTCGTAGAGCCCCACCTGCAGCCAGTGGTACGACCAGATCAGACCGTTGAACTTGGGAAAGCCCTCGCGGAACGCGAGCGAGTATGGCTGCTCCTGCATCAGCGCCATGCTCTTGGGTCGCGTGCTGAAGGCGAGCTCGGGGCGCGAGAGGTAATACGCCTGCACGCGCGCGAGCTCTCGCTCGCGCCCGGCCTCGTCGAGGCGTTCGTCGGCGAGCACGTCGTAGACCTGGCGGTGCAGGATGTGCGCCCACTCGAACATCGCCTTGGCCTCGGGCGCCATCAGCGAATACATCGGCTCGATCGCTTCCTCGACGAGCGGCAGCCGCGGCGGCCTGACGAGCAGCTCCTCGGTGAGGAATCGATACTCGCGCCCCTCGAGCGTGGCCTTCGCCGTCGCCGGCTCGGTCCAGAGCTTCTCGTACAGCACGGCGTGCCCGTAGTCGAACGCGTTGAACAGCCGGTCGGCCTTCGGATGATTGTCGCGGAAGGCGAAGTTGTGCGACGCGGGAAGGTAGAACTGTTCGTACGAGTCACGGGTGCGGAGCGGCCGCTCCTTTTCCGCGCGATGTACCGCAAATCCCGGCATCCACGGCGGCGCGAACGCATACGCCGCGCCGATGCTGAATCCGAACCGGCCGGCGCCGGTGGTGAGCCGGCGGCTCACGCCGGCGTCCATCGCCACCCGCGGCGTCAGCTGCTTGCGCGCGCCGATGGCGACTCGCCAGTCCACTTCGCGCGAATCCGCCGCGCCGGGCGCCACGGTTCCCCCCGCGGTCTCGCGTGCCGTCAGCTCGGCGCCAACGAGGAGCGAGCGCAGCGCGAACGTGTGGTCCGCGGCGATGCCGGCCGACCAGCGGCTCGATTCTTCGTCGCCGGACGTCGCGGACCCTGCGTCCGGAGAGAACGACGCGTTCACGTGCATGCGCCCCCACGGCCGCGTGCGCGTCGACAGCGCGCGCAGCGTGGTGACCGCGCGCTCCGGGCCCGCGGGTCCCGCCGGCAGGTGCACGCCGGCGCCGAGCGCGAAGGCAGGGAGGCGCGTCGTCTCAAGGTTGAACTGGTGCATGGCCTCGAGTTCGATGCCCGCGAGCGCGACGAGCGGGTGCGCGACATCGGCGTCGGTATCCATGGCCAGCGGAAGCGCGAGTTCGAACTGCGTGCGCGGCAGCGCGCCCCAGGCCAGCGCCGGCGCGACGCCGAGCTGCGAGGCGCCGCGGGAGAGGCGCAGGTAGTCGATCGGCAGGAGTTGCAGCTCGAAGGCGCGCCGCTCGATCACGAGCGCGTCCTCCGTGGCGAGCGGGCGCCCGCGGTCGGTGTTATGAAAGTCCGTCTGGGCGCCGGCGAGTGAAGCCGTGAGCGACAGCGTGGCCGCAAGAGCGGCCGCGCGTGCGGGCGTGAATGAGAGCGCGGCGACGATGGATGTCGCGCAGGTTCCTGGCATCGAGGATCATCCGTGAATTGGGAGAACGCGCGGCACGGGGTGCGCCACGCGGCGGATGATCAGGACTTGGGCGGTGGCGGCTCGAGCGAGGTGGTGGGACCGTCGACCATCGGCAGGCGCGCGACGGCGATGGCGGCGTGGCGCTCCATCACCGGAAGAACGCGCACCGCGGCCACCGGGTGCGCGACGGCGGCACAGCCGGCGATGTCCTGGCAGGCGGCATCGCCCGTGTGCTCCGGCTGCGGCACGTCGTGGTTCGCGACGCCGTGTGTCCCGGCTTCGTGGTTCACCGCGTCATGATGGAGTCCGTGCCCCGCCGCGGAAGCGTCGTCCATCGGGCACGCGGCCAGCGGCCGCAGCGGCATCAGTGCGAGTGCCAGCATGGCCATCACCGCCGCCGCGCGCCGCATCACCGCGAGACCATCGCGGAGTATCCGGCGTCCTCGACCGCATCGATCAACGCCGCGTCGGTGACGGCGCCCGGCTCGACCTCGAGCCTCGCCTTGCCGACCTTGACGTCCAACACCTGCACGCCCGGCAGCTGCTCGAGCGCGGCGCGCACGGCCGCGATGCAATGTCCGCAGCTCATGCCGGAGATGGAGAGTTCGCGAGGTTCCATGACCATCAAGCTAAATACCCCCCTGCCCTACCTCAACATCCTGGCCTCCGAGGGAGTCGACCACGGCCTCCAGCAGTTTCGCGGAGGTGAACGGCTTCACCAGCAGGGGCCACGGCAGGGCGCGGTCGTCACGCACGCTCTCGTGATCCGTGAAGCCGCTCATGAAGAGCACGCGTAGCGAGGGCGAGCGTCCCGCCAACCGCTCCGCGAGCCTCCGTCCGCCTCCGCCCGGCATCACGACATCCGTGAGCAGCAGGTCGAACGCGCCTTCCTTCTCCGTGAAGGACGCGACTGCCTCGTCGGGATTCGTCGCGGCGACGACCGTGAAACCGGCCCGCAGCAGGATCTGCGAGACGGCGCGCACCACCATCGGCTCGTCGTCGACGACGAGGATGGTCCCCCGCGTGGTTGCGGACGTGTTCGCTGGCATGGGGCTGCGCGTAGTCGTGACCTGTCGTGCGGCGCCGTGGGGGATGAACTTCACGATGAGTATCGGACGGACGGGTCCGGAACTGAGCCAGAGCCGCCGGAGTGACCCGGGCGGGGATCGAACCCGCGACCTACAGATTAAAAGTCCGTTGCTCTACCAACTGAGCTACCGGGTCAAGTTGCTTGGAGCCGGAGAAAGATAGCGCGAGGCGAGGCCGGCGCGCGTCCCCCGAGGCACGAAAGATCGCCCTAGGCGACGATCATGCGTCGACCCAGCCATGAAGATCGGCTCGCAAGCAGAAGGGGCCGCCGCGCAATGCGCGACGGCCCTTTCGACTAGCCAGGTTCTCCTGCCAGCGATTTCCCTTACGGACGCTTTCCGCCACCCGCGGGCGGCGTCACGGGCCGCTTGGTCGGCGCCGCACCGGCACCACCATTCGCCGGGACACCGGCCGGGGGACCGCCGACCGTCGCGGGCCGACGCGTCCCAGCCATCTCCTGGCCGGTGACCGCGGGCCGGCCGCCACCAACCGTTCCGGGCATGCGCTCGATCTCCGCGTCGGTTGCGCGAGCGACCAGCCGCTCACGCACGCGGGAGAGCGCTTCGTCCGACGGCAGCCCGCGCTCGACCAAGCTGCCGATCACGAACAGCGGCACGGCCAGCGAGCGACCGGAGGGAGCGGACTTCGCGAGTGTGCTCACGGCCGCACCATCGACGCCTTGGCGCATGGCCTCCGCGCCCGCCTCGATTTCCGCGTCGGAGGGACGGATTGGGCGCGCGTCACGCATGGCCTTGGAAGCATTCTCCATGCGTGCCGCATGCTCGAACACGGCGCGCTCGACTTCGGCGGGCGGCACGCCACGAGCCGTGAACTTGAGCGCGCGATTCTCCAGCGCCGCAGCCGGCAGCTCGCGCGACCTGGCCTCGGCGATCCGCGCGAGCACGCGCTCGGCGACATCGGCCGGCAGCACCTCGCGCAGCCGCGCCGAGGGATCGACAGCGGGGACCTGGGCCGTGAGGACGGTGGCCATCGCGAGCGCCGGAATGAGGCGCATTGCGTGGCGAAGGATGTTCCGGGGCATGGTGGTCATTCGGTGGAGCTCCTGTTGTGGGTCTTCACTCACTATGACTGCGCGCCCCGCGCGACTCGTCACATGAGACGATCACCCGGAGATGATCAGCCGGCCGGCGCGGCCACCGAACTCGTCTTGCGCGAGCGCGAGCCCGGGAGGAACGAGCCATGTTCCACCGTCCAGCCGCACGACGATCTCGTGGACGCCGGGGCCGAGCGGCAGGTCGAGTTCCCACCAGCCGTTCCCCGCCGCTCGCATCGGGACCGTCGTCCACGCCGTCGGATCGCCGGAGAGTTCGACCGAACGTGCCGCGGGCGCGCGCCGCGCTGCCGGACGGACGGCGTCGCCTTCGGGTGCGCGCGCGAGCGAGAACTCCTTGACGCCCGCCCGTCGCGATGCCTGCCATTCCTCGCGGGCGCGGTCGTCGACGCGCTCACCCGCACGCTCCGTCCGCGCACGGCTCCGTCCACCCACGCGCAATCCCAGGGACGCGAATCGCGCACTGGGAAAGCCCTGCATGAGGTCAGCGGGGTACGTGCCGGCCGATGCGACCAGCGCGAGGCTCGGCGCCATCCACGCCGTGACGCCGACGTCTCCCCACGCGCGGCTGTCGACGGCAGGCGCGGGCAGCCGGCCGCCGGCGCGCGCACCCACGGAGCCGCTGAACTCGAGAGGTCCATGATCCAGCGTCGCGAGGAGCCGGCCGTCCGCGTAGCCGATGCCCGATGCGTCGACTGCGGTGACCAGCGCCGTCAACGACATCGAACGGCGGCTCAGCAGCACGCCCAACTCGCCCTGCCGTGCCGGCCGCCAGTTGATGCCGTCCCACATCGATCCGGAGCTTCCGCCGAGCCACGCGGTGTACCGTGGCCGGAGCAGGTATCCGCGCGCCGTGGCCAGCCACTGCCCCGTGCCCGCGCCGGCGCCGTCGGAATGCCTGCTGCCTCCAGCGGTGGCGCCGAGCTCACCGACCAAGCCGGCGGACGACACGTTGGTGTACAGCGCACCGTTGACGAGAGCCTGCGCCGTCCAGTCGCCCGCGTTGAATCGCGACCAAGTGCCGCCGGCGGCGAGCACACCGCGGCCGGACGACGCTGCGAATGCCGGGCTGATGGCGAGCGCGGAGCGGTCACCGATGTCGGCGAACCGCACGCTCGTGACCCCGACGCCGACGCTCGCGACTCGCTGCGCCTGGAGCGGCGACGCGCGGCCGTGCGCGCACGCGACCAGGCATGCGAGCAGGCACGCGAGGCGCGAGAGCCGACTCACGCGCCGGGCTGGACCTCGGCGCCGACGCGGAGGATCGAGCTCTCCGTGCCGAACTCGTCGACATGGCGCAGCGCCAGCGGATCTGCCACCCACCGTTCCCCGTCGACGACGAACGCGTACTCATGTCGTCCGGCCCCGAGCGGCAGGGACACGCTCCACACGCCGTCCGCTCCGACCGGAGCGAGGCGCGTCGCGCCACGGGTCCACCCGTTGAAGTCGCCGACCACCGTGACCTCTCGCGCGCCCGCGGCGGCCAGCACGAACCGCACGACATGCACCGTGTCCGTCGCATTGACGGCAGTGGCCACCGTGCCTTCAGCGCCGGGCCCGCCGAGCATGCGCTGCACACCGACGGTTCCCGTGGCCACGATAGCCGCAAAGCCGGCGGCCATCGCCAGCGCCCGCAAGGGCGTGGATGTGAGGGTGAAGGGTCGGCGCCACCTGGCGCGGTCACTTCCACCGTCCGCCCGCACGGTCGCCATCACGCGCCGTTCGAAGCCATCATCAAGCACTTCCGGTGCGCGGAGCACGCGCGCCACGCGCTCAATGAACTCCGCGCCGTCCTCTCGGTCCTGGTCAGTCATTTCGCACGATTCCTTCCAGCTGGTCTCGCAGCTGGTCGCTGGCTCGCTTCACCCGCATCTTGAGCGCCGATTCGCCGGCGCCGGTCAGTTCCACCATCTCCGCGTAGCTCAACTCCTCGACGTGCTTCAGCAGGAACGCCTCGCGCAGGTCGGCCGGGAGCGCCGCCAGCGCGTGCTGCACCTCCGAGCGCATCTCGACGTCCGCCGGGGCGCTCTCATCCTCGATCGACGCGAGCAGCAGGTCGTCCCTCACGAGCCGCTGCTCGCGCGCCCCACGCCGCGTCGCGAAGGTCCGGCATTCGTTCACGACGATCCGGTGCAGCCACGCGCCGAACCGCGCCGGGTCCCCACACTTGGCGAGATGCCGGTGGGCGCGCACGAACGCCGACTGCAGGACGTCCTCGGCGTCGTCGCGGCTGCCGAGCATCCGGATGGCGAAGCGAGCGTGCTTGTCGCGATATCGGTGCACGAGCGCACCGAACGCGGTCACGTCCCCCTGACGGGCGGCGTGCACCAGGGATTCGTCCGGCCTGCGCTCCATGCCTTGAAGACTACATCGGGGGGTGGGTGCGTCACATGCCGGTCGGCAGCCCGCGCCGGGATGGCTAGGCTGGCGGACTGAGCGGCCCCTGCATCTCCAGCTCGTCGAGGCTCGGTTCGTCACTCGTGAGCGCGTCCAGCGAGAGCTGCCCGCCGAGCACCGTCCGGCAGAACGCCAGGCGATGATGCCGCGTGAGCCCCACCGCGCGCAGCCCGGCGATGTGCGCCGGAGTCGCATAGCCGGAGTTGGTCTCCCATGAGTAGCCGGGATACCGCACGGCGAGGCGCGTCATGAGGCGGTCGCGCACGACCTTCGCGACGATGCTCGCGCACGAGATCGAGTAGCACCGCGCATCGCCGCCCACGACGGCCTGGTGCGGCACGGCAAGGGTGCGGATGGGCTTGCCGTCCACGAGCACGCGGTCGGGCGTGACGCCGAGACGCGCCACGGCGCGGCCCATGGCCCGGACGGTCGCGTGATAGATGTTCCACCGCGCGATCTCCGCCACCGACGAGGCGGCGAGCGCGAGCGAGACCGCCTCCTCGCGGATGCGGCGCGCGAGCCGCTCGCGCTCCGCGGCATCCAGCTGCTTGGAATCGTCGACGCCGCGGATGGCGCGCCGGTCCATGGGCATCACGATGGCGCAAACGACGACGGGGCCCGCGAGGGGGCCCCGTCCGACTTCATCCACACCGGCGATGTGCGCGGCACCTGCGTCGCGCAACGAACGCTCGAGGGCGCTCCAGCCACCAGCCACGCTGGGGCCTGCTCAGCCCTGTGCGGGCTCGCCCGTGACGGGCACCTGCACGCGGACCTTCTTCTCGGCGATGCGCGCGGCCTTGCCGGTCACGCCGCGGAGGTAGTAGAGCTTGGCGCGGCGCACGCGACCGCGACGCACGACCTTGATATCGGCGAGCATCGGCGAGTGGAGCGGGAAGATGCGCTCGACGCCGACGCCGTTGGAGATCTTGCGGACCGCGAAGGTCGCGCCGACACCGGCGCCACGGCGCGCGATGCACACACCCTCGAAGGCCTGCAGACGCTCCTTCTCGCCTTCCTTGACGCGGACGTTCACGCGAAGCGTGTCGCCGGCGCGGAAGTCGGGAACCTGCTTGAGATATTCCTTCTGGGTCTCGAGGAACGGATGCATATGCGGCTCCGGGCGGAAGAACGGCCCGATAAGGGTTCTGTGTCTTGTTGAGCCTTCTAAGCTACTGGGACTGCGGGGCTTTGGCAACGGGCGCGCGCCTCAGCGGTCCGTCGACCGCTCCCGGCTGAGCCGCTCCCCTTCCTCGCGCCGCCACTTGTCGATCGCCGCGTGGTTCCCCGAGAGCAGCACGTCGGGCACCACATGCCCGCGGTACTCCGGCGGGCGGGTGTAACTCGGCGCCGACAGCCCGCGGCCGAAGAACGAGTCCGTGCGCGCGCTCTCGATGTCGCTCATGGCGCCGGGGATCAGGCGCACCACCGCGTCCACGATGGCCAGCGCGGCCGGCTCCCCGCCCGAGAGCACGAAGTCGCCGAGCGAGACCTCCTCGGTGGCCAGGTGATCGGCGACGCGCTGGTCGACGTCCTTGTAGTGCCCGCAGAGCAGCGTCAGCTCGGTGCCGGCGGCGAATCGCTCTGCGTCCGCATGGCTGAACACCCGGCCGCGCGGCGAGAGCAGCACGATCGGCGCGGTGGCGCCCACGGACTCGACGGCCTCGAAGAACGGCTGCGGCTTCATGACCATGCCCGGCCCGCCGCCGTAGGGGGCATCGTCCACCGTGTTGTGCTTGTCGTGCGTGAAGTCGCGCAGGTCCACGCAGCGGTAGTCGACGAGCCCGCTCTCGGCCGCCCGCTTTGGGATGCTCAGGCCGAGCGGTCCCGCGAAGAACTCGGGGAAGATGGAGATGATGTTGATCCGCAGCATCAGGTCTCCAACAATCCTTCCGGGAGCCGCACGAGGATGCGCCGCTCGTCGCGCTCGACGGCATCGATGAACTCGTCGATGAACGGCAGGCGCACCGTGCGCGCGCCATCGCCCACGGTGAACTCCAGCAACAGGCCCTGCGGCAGCTCGTAGAACTCCACGACCTCGCCGATGTCCGCGCCGCCGTCGGCATCCACGAGCG
>DATLLD010000036.1:0-18512 GCA_035538035.1 Gemmatimonadaceae bacterium
GTTCACCAGGGCGCGGGCGATGGCGACGCGCTGGCGCTGGCCGCCGGAGAGCTCGTTGGGCCGGTGATGCATGCGGTCGCCAAGCTGGACGCGCTCCAGCGCCTGGGTTGCCCGCCGCTTGCGCTCGGACGACGACACGCCGGCGTAGACCAGCGGCAGTTCGACGTTATGCAGCGCCGTGGCGCGGGGGAGCAGGTTGAACGTCTGGAAGACGAACCCGATCTCCTTGTTGCGCACCCGCGCGAGCTCGTCGTCCTTCATCGTCGAGACGAGCTGGCCGTTGAGCCAGTACTCGCCGTCGTTGGGCGTGTCGAGGCAGCCGATGATGTTCATCAGCGTCGACTTGCCCGAGCCCGAGGGGCCCATGATGGCGACGTACTCGTTGCGCCGGACCGCGAGGTCGACGCCGCGGAGCGCGCGCACGATCTCCCCGCCCATGTCGTACTCGCGCTTGATGCCGCGCGTCACGATCACCCATTCCTTCGAAGGGGCCGCACCGGCCGACCCGACGACGGCCCGGCGCTCGGCGGTGGTGCTGAGCGGTGCTTCTGCTTCGATATGCTGGCTCACGGCGTCCCCCCGGCCTTCGTCGCGGCCGGTGTCTGTGGTTGCTCACGGACGAGCTGGCCATCCTTCAGCTCGCGGATCGCCTGATAGGTGCCTCCGACGATCCGCTCGCCGGCCTTGAGCCCGTCGAGCACCTCGAAGTACTTCTCGCCGGCGATCCCCACCTTTACGGGGCGGAACGTGACTTTGTTGTCCTCGCCGACGACGAACACGCCCTCGACGTCCTTCTTCCCGACCTCCTTCGTCGGGGCGACCGGCACGGGGGCGGACTTGTCCGTGTTCGCCAGCGCCTCGTTCTCGCGCACCGTCAGCGCGATGATCGGGATCGAGAGCACCTCGTCCCGCGTGTCCGTCACGATCTTCGCCGTGGACGAGAAGTCCGGGCGGGTGTCGGCCGGCGGGTTCAGGATGCGGACCGTGACCTCGTAGTCGATCGCCTGGTCGGTCGCCGTCGCCGTGCCCCGGTTGACCGAGCTGTTGGAGATCTCGACCACGCGGCCGATGAACGTCGTGTCCGAGAAGGCATCGATCTGGATGACCGCCGAGTCGCCGACGCTGATGCGCGAGACGTCCGTCTCATCCACCCGCACCTTCGTCTCAAGCACGCTCATGTCGGCGATCGTCAGCAGCGTCGCCGCGTCCTTGTTGAGCGTGCCCATGATCGCCGTCTCGCCGACCTCGACGTTGAGGCGCGTCACGCGGCCCGACATCGGGGCGTAGATGGTCGACTTCGAGAGCTGCGAGCGCGCGTCACGGAGCGACGCCTCGTTCTGCTTGACGTTCTCCTGGGCGGCCGTCAGCAACGCCTTGTTGACGTCGAGCTGCGTCTCGAGCTGCTCGACCTCCTGCGCCGCGACGAGCTGCGGGTTGGTCTTCCGGATCTCGTTCTGGCGCTCGAGGTTGCGCTCGGCCTGCTGCAGGTTGGCGCGCTGCTGCGCCAGCGCGGCGCGGGCGTTCGCCAGCGTCGCCTCGGCGCGCTGCACCTGGGCCTCGTACTGCTCCGGGTCGATCTGGAGCAGGAACTGGCCCTTCTTCACCATGTCGCCGTCCTTCACCTCGAGGCGCGTGATGCGGCCGGTGATGTCCGCCGAGAGGTCGACCTTCGTGCGCGGGATCACCTGGCCGCTGGCGGTCACCGACGACACGAGGTCGCGCGCCTCCACCGCCTCGATGCGCACCGCGACGCCCTTGCCACTGGACTTGGCCGCATTGACGGCGACGATGGCGACGACGCCCACGACAAGCGCGCCGGCCAGTCCCAGCTTCATCTTCTTGGTCATTCTCTCCTCAGCGAATGGTGCGGCCGACGGCTGCTTCCAACGCCGCGAACGCCCGGTGGAATTCATAGACGGCGTCGATCCGGTCGGTCTGCGCCTGTTCGTACTCCGCACGCGCGGTGGTCAGGTCCACGAAGGTGTTGGCGCCCACGCGGTACCGCTCCTGGGCCAGCTGCAACGCCTCGCCGGCGGTGACCGCATTGCGCTCCTGCAACTCCACCGTCTGGCGCGCTGCCCGCAGCGTCACCAGCGCCGACGTCACGTCGGCCGTCAGGGCGAGCTCCTGCCGTCTCACATTGTAGCGCGCGTCCGTGCGGTTGGCGCTGGCCGACTGCAGGCGCTGCTCGCGCGCGAAGCCGTCGAACAGCGGCAGCGACAGGCCCATCGAGAGCGTGTATGGGTTGCGCGTGAAGTCGAAGGGGAACCGGTCGTTCTCGGCCCGCATCGCCGCCGCCTGCTGCGGGGTGAAGCCGATGCCGCTGCACTGCGCCGCGATGCTCGGCATGCCGGCGCCGGTGCGGATGGAGTCGGTCGTGAAGCAGCTCGCCCGCGAGCGCTCGGCGCCCGCGGCCGCATCGGCCAGGGCGATGTCGATGTTCTGCTGCTTCTGCGTGAAGGCGCCCACGCTGGCCGAGAATGAGAGCGTCGGCGTGTACTCGCCGCGCGCCGACTTCACCTGCGCCTCGGCGACGCGCTCACGAGCCTGCATCGCCAACAGCGTGGGGTTCTCCCGCCGCGCCGTGGCAAGCAGGTCCTCGACGTCGAACGTGGGCAGCGTCATCGGCAGGTCCGCCGTCAACTGGACGTCGGCCGGCATCGGCACGCCCAACTGCTGGAAGAGCTGCAGCCGCGCCACCTCGGCGGCGTTGCGGGCGCGGAGCGCCGCCACTTCCTGCGTGCCCAGGCCCACCTCGGCCCGCTTGACGTCGAGCGACGTGCCGGCGCCGACACCGGCGCGGGCTTCCGCGAGTTGCAGCTGCAGCCGCTGCTGGCTGACCAGCGTGTCCTGGAGCGACGCGCGGGCCGCCGTCTGCAGCGCGAGCAGGAACTGCGCGGTGACGCCGTTGCGGAGGGCGTAAAGCGACGACTCGACTTCGGCGTCGGCGGCGTCCATCGACGCCCGCGCACTCTTGATCTGCTGGAAGGTGTTCATGCTCAGTCGCGCGTTCGCCGACAGGTTCCACGACGACGAGACGATGTCCGACGTCGCGCCGAACGCCACGCCGTTGAAGAACTGCGTGCGACCTTCGCGAAAGCTCGCTCCCATCTGCGCGTCGGCGCTCGGGAGCAGTTGGCCGTACGCCGTGCGGACGGCGGCCGCGGCGCGCGTCCGGCCGGTGATCGACTGGAGGTATTGCGGATTGTTCTTCCGGGCGATCTCGAGGGCCTCATCGAGGCTCAGGGTCGTGCGCGTCGCTCCCTGGGCGAGGGATCCCGCGGGAGCGCCGAGGAACACGCCGAGGAAGAGCAGCACACCAGACAGCAAGCGCATCGACTGGAAGTCCTGTGAGAAGGTTTCGCGAACTTGTACGCGGTTCATCGACCGGGGGTTTCAGGTGGCGCCTCATCGCGCAGCGCCTCGAGCCCTTCGGACGCACTCCGCACTCTCAGCACCCGTCCTTCGAGGTCGGTCCAGGCCTCACGGACCGGCTGGGAGCCGTCCACCGGGCGGATCACCCAGCGCCGCGTCACGAATTCACGAGGCCCTATCACCACGCGGTCCGGACCGGCATCCTCGAGCGTCACGCGGAGCAAGCCAAGGTCGCGCGGGAGCAGGATGGTCGGCGCCGGCCCGATGCCGCGCCGGAGCAGGAACCAGAGCTGGTGCGCGACGCCGGTCTCGACCGCCACGGAGTTCGGCGGCAATCGAAACTCGCGTACCGACTCGCCGCGCGCATGGATCGAGCGACCCAGCCAGATGCCGCGACGTGCCTCGCCCGAGACCGCCTCGACGACTCGGCCGTCCACGCTCGTCTCGTGCGTGTACCGGAGCGGGAAGCCGGCCGAATCCGCATTCAGCGCCACCGACCGCCGCTCCGACCCGACCAGCACGTTTCCCTGCGCAATGTACGCGTTGCCGGCGGCGCCCGTGGCGCGGATGCTGAAGTCCTCGCGTCCGATGCGCTCACCGTCGGCGAATATCGAGAACGTGCCCTCGTCGATGAGGCGCACCTGCGCACGGGCCACGAGGGGGAGCAGCAGGACGGACGTCGCGACGAAGAGATGGCGCATGAGGGGAGATACCGGGAAGGCATGCATCAACGCCCAATCTAGTGGCGGCGCGTGGCCACTCGCGCCCGCGACGGAGCGCTTGCGGGCGCCGCGCAACTCACGATTCGCCCCCGGCGCTCGCGGGCGCCGCGATCACGCAGGTATTATCCGGTCGTGACGCCAACCCCGGTGCCGGTCGCACGGCGACCATCTCCCGGCGCGCTGCGGTTGCCCCGCGATGCGTGGGCCTTCCTTGCAGCGTCGCTCGTGCTGTTGATCGCCCGCTGGATGGCCTCGCCCTCCCCGCTCGTGGCGGGCATGGCGCTGCTGGTCATCCTCGGGCTCGCCGCGCTCTCTCCGCGAGGCGCCCGCTGGCGGCGCGCGAGCCTGACCGCCGCCGGCGCCATCTTCGTGCTCATCGCCGCCTCGTACCAACGCGACGCCTCGCGACTGCAGTCGCAGGCCGCACAGGTGCGGATGACCCTCGCGCGCGATGGCGCCGCGGCGCTCGAGAGCGCGTTCTCGGGCATGGTGCAGGCGCTTGAGCGCACCGCCGCCGCCGCGCTGGACGCGCCTTCGGACCGCGACGCCGCCTTCGCCTCGCTCACTGCGCTCCTCCCGGCCGAGGAGGACCATGCAGTGGTGCTCGGCGTGAATCACACGGCGTTCGCCTGGGCCGGCCGGCTGCTCGTCCCCATCGACTCGCTGCGCGGACCGGCGGGCGTCGTTGCGACCCCATTCTATGTAGTGGCGTACGCCGTCGCGACGCGCGGCGATCGCGTGGCTGTGGCCACGGCGCTGGTGCACGCCGAGCCTCCGGCGGACCAGCTGAGCCGGCCGCTGGACGCTCGCGTGGCCCGCGCGAACCAGGTCGAGCGCTTCTGGTACGGCGCCGCGCGCGAGGCCGAGGGTGTGCCGGACGCCGTCGTGCTGCGCATCAATGGGGAAGGGGTGATGGCGGCGGGCGCGCGCGTCGCGCCCGCCGAAGTCCTGTTGCTGGAGACACGTGAGCGGGCGATGCCCCGAGCCGGCATCGCGCTCATGGTCGTGATCGTGCTGCTGATCGCGACCACCTGGCGGCGCGACACGGGGCTCGGGCCCCGACTTGCCGTGCTCGGCGTCGCGTTCGCCGCACTCGCGATGGTGCCATTGAGCGCGTTCTCGAACGTGTCGCCGATCTTCGACCCGACCTTCTACTTTGTGCGCGCGGGCTGGCGCTACACGGCGAACGCGGGCGCGCTCGCCTTCACCAGCGCGTTGTTGCTGCTGGCGCTGCTCTCGGCGCTGCGGGCGCGCGCCCGCCCGCTGCCGCGTGCGCAGGCGCTCGCGGTGGTGGCGCTCGTGGCGGGCCTCGGTCCCTTCCTGCTAAGGGAGCTGGCGCGCGGCATCCAGGTGCCGGGACTCGGCATCCCCGTCGGTCTCTGGCTCGCATGGCAGGTCACGCTCTTTCTCGCCGCGGTGACGGTGCTCCTGCTCGGCGTCACGGCGGGGTATGCGGTGATCGGCGACCGCCGCGGCCTGCCGGCGTGGATCGCGCCCGCGATCGCCGCCGCCGCCGCGCTCTCGGCCCCGCTCGTGCTCGAGGCGCCCGGCCGGTTCCCGCCGCTGCATCCGGTGCTCTGGGTCGTGGCGATCGCCGCGCTGGCGTTCACGCGCCGCGCGCGCACGGGCGTGCTGGGAGTGGCGTTCGTCGCCGCCTGCGGCGCCGTCACGATCGTCTGGTTCGCGACAGTGCGCGACCGCGTGCAGCTCGCGACCCAGGACGTGACCGGCCTCGCCACCGTCGACCGCGGCGCGACGATCCTGCTGCAGCGTTACGCCTCCGTGCTCGATCCGGCGCGCGCGGCGCGCACGCGCGTCGAGGCGCTCGCGCGCTTCGCGCGGAGCGATCTCGCCGGCGCGGAGTATCCGACCGAGATCAACACCTGGAGCGCCGACGGCAAGCTGATGGCGGAGCTGCGCGTGGGCCGTGGCCCGGGCGCCACCTACGGCGTGAACACCTACGCACAGGAGGCGCAGCGCCGCGGCGAGCCGTTCCTCCGCGACGTGCCCGGCGAGCCGGGCGTCCACTTGGTGCTCGCCGTGCCTCACACGGACGGCACCGCGACCACGGTCGTCGTCGCGCCACGCACGCGGCTCGTCGCGCCCGACCCGTTCGGTGGGTTCCTCGGCTTCTCGCCGCCGCCGGCGCCAGAACCGCCGTACAGCCTGCGACTCGGCGACACCGAGGTCGCCGCGCCGCTGGGTGCCGCGACCGCTGGCATCTGGCAGCGCGAGGGGTCCGAGCTCCATGGAGACTGGGTGGTGAGGGGCACCGGCGGCTGGGCGCGCCGCATCCATGCCACCGTCGACCTGCGCTCGTTCGATGCGCTCGTGACCCGCGGCGCGCTCGTGGTGCTGCTCGACCTCGTCATGCTCGGAGCGGTCTGGATGCTGATCGTGCTCGCTGACGGCGCGTTGCTCCGCTGGTGGCGGCTGCGCCGGCGCGACCTGCTCAACAGCTATCGCGCGCGGCTCAGCGTCGCGCTCTTCGCGTGCTTCCTCGCGCCGTCCGTGCTGTTCGGTGTCTGGTCGTTCCAGCGATTGCAAGCGGACGACCGCCAGTCGCGAGACCTGCTCGTGCGCGAGACGCTGCGCGGGGTGGCCGCGTCCACGGACTCGGTGGAGCTCGCGGAGGCGTCGGCGCGGTTCGAGACGCCGCTGTTCCTCTTCGCCGACGGACTGCTCGTCAACACGAGCGACCCGCTGCTCGACGCGCTGGCGCCGATCGGGCGTCTCCTCTCGCCCAGCGTCGTCAGCACGTTGGAGGAGGGCGACGAGCAGACGACCGGCGAGGCGGTGCAGGTGGGGCCGTCGTCCGTGCGGCTGGGCTTTCGCGCCGCAGTGGACAGTGGCGTGTCGTACGTGCTGGCGGGGCCGGCGCGCCTCGACGAGCGTTCGCTCGACCGCCGCCGCAACGACCTCGCGCTCTTCCTGCTCTTCGCGCTCGCGCTTGGCGCGCTCGCTGCGCTCTGGGCGAGCGGTGCCGCCGCGCGCGAGCTCTCGCGCCCGATCAACCTGCTCCGGCGCAGCGCGCTCGCGCTCGCCCGGGGCGAACGCGCCCCGCCGCTGACCGAGGACCCGCCGGTCGAGTTCACCCCGGTCTTCAGCGCGTTCCGTCGCATGACCACCGACCTCGCCGAGAGCCGCGCCGCGCTGGAGTCGGCCGAGCGGCGGCTCGCGACCACGCTCCGCAACGTCGCGAGCGGCGTGGTCGCGGTGGACGACGTCGGCCGCGTGACGTTCGCGAACCCGCGCGCCGAGGGCATCCTCGGGCGGCCGCTCGTCGCGGGCGAGCCGATGGTCAGCGCGGCCGGCCCGCTGGCGAGCTTCCTCGATGAGTTCCGGGAGGGCGAGGCGGATGACGGCGCGGTCGAGGTCGAACTCGGAGGACGCCGCCTGCAGGTGCGCGTGGCGCGGCTCGCGATCGGCTCGCGCCGCATGGTCGTGACGCTCGACGACGTGACCGACGTGACGCGCGCCGAGCGCGTGATCGCGTGGGGCGAGATGGCGCGGCAGGTCGCGCACGAGATCAAGAATCCGCTCACCCCGATGCGACTCGGCATGCAGCACCTGCGCCGGGCGCGGCGCGATGGCCGCGTGGACTTCGACGTCGTGCTGGAGGAGAACACGGCGCGCGTGCTCGCGGAGATCGACCGCCTCGACGAGATCGCGCGCGCCTTCAGTCGCTACGGCACGGCACCGGTGGAGGACGCACCGCCGGAGGTCGTGGACGTGGCCGCGGTCGCGCGCGACGTGCTCGACCTCGAGCGAATGGGCGCCGAGGGCCTGGTCTGGGAGGCGCGGATCCCCTCCGGTGTGGTGCCGGCCGCGGCGCGCGAGCGCGAACTGCGCGAGGTGCTGCTCAACCTGCTGGAGAACGCGCGGCTGGCGCACGCGCGCCGCGTGACGATGACCGTGCGGGCGCTCGACGACGGCGGCGCCGAGGTCCGCATCGACGACGACGGCGACGGCATCCCCGAGCACCTGCTCGCGCGGATATTCGAGCCGCATTTCTCGACGCGCACCAGCGGCAGCGGACTCGGCCTGGCGATCAGCCGCCGGTTGATCGAGCGCTGGGGCGGGTCCATCGTCGCCGAGAGAGGTTCTCTTGACCACTCCGTGACGACGCTGACGGTCCGGCTGGCTCCCCCGTCAGTCGGCTGAGTATCTTCCGGCGCCGATGCACACGTCAGAATCCACGGCCCCCAGCCGTCACTCCACTGGGATCCCGCCCCACCTCGATGGCTGGCAGCTGCCGCCTGACTGGAGGTGGGGTAGTGGCGGCGTGTACCGGCAGTATCGACACACGCAAGAGGTCGTGGACGCTCTCGGGCGCTCGTTGGCGCTGGTCACCGCGCCGGACCCGGCGCACCACGCATGGCTGTTCCGCGAGGCCAGGAACCTGGCGCATCGCAATCATCCGAGCATCCCGACCACGTACCACTTCTGGCAGCAGCACATCGGCAGCAGGCGCGGGCCGGGTTACCTGCGCCGCTGGATCGTCGGCGAGACGATCGGCGAGCGACTCCGACGGAGTGGCGAGGAGACGGTGCCGTTCGCGCTGCGCATGCTCCGGGCGCTCGGTTCGGCATTGGCGTACCTGCACGACTCGGCCAGTGTCCACGGCGCACTCGCGCCGGATACCACCTACTTCACCCCGACCGGGCGGCCCTGGCTGCTCGGCTGGCAGTGGGCCGTGAAGAAGGACGAGATCCCGGCGGGCATCACGCCGGATCCTCGCTGGTTCCCGCAGCCGCCGGAGTGGAGCGACGGGCGCTGGCTGCCGACGCAGGAGACCGACCAATGGCAGCTGGGGGCGATCGCCTTCGCGCTCCTGACCGGTGAGGTGCCGACGGACGGCGCCATCCCGCCGATCCGGTTGGCCCGGCCCGATTGTCCCGTGACCGTCGCCGAACTGGTCGACCAGATGCTCGCGACCGATCCAAGGAACCGTTTCTCGTCCGTGGCGGGCATGCTGCGGCGCATCGAGCGCATCTCGGGCACGGCCGCGCTCGCCTTCCCCGGCACGGAGCGCGCGAGCGGGGAGCACGTCGCGGTCTCCGAAGAGGACCGCCTGCGGTGGGCCACCGGCGACGATTATGAGGTCCTCTCGCCGCTCGGCACCGGCTCGTACGGCTCCGTCTGGCGCGTGCGCGACCTTTCGCTGGAGCGCGAGGTCGCGCTCAAGATGCTGCACCCCGGCGTCGCACGGAACGCGACCGCGGTGGCGCGCTTTCGGCGCGAGGCGCAGCTGGCGGCGCAGCTCCAGCACCCCGCGATCGTGCCGATCTTCGCCTGGGATTCGAAGGGCGACGTGAACTGGTACATCATGGAACTCGAGGAGGAAGGCTCGGTGGCCGACCTCGTGAAGCGCGAGGGCGCGCGGCCGTTCGCGGAGATCGCCCCGCAGGTGGACTCGGTGCTCGACGGACTCGCGGTGGCGCATGCGAACGGCATCATCCATCGCGACCTGAAGCCGGAGAACATCCTGATCGACCGCTACCGCCGCTGGCGCATCGCCGACTTCGGCATCGCCCACGCGATGGGTTCGCGCGCGGCGGGCGCCTCCGGCACGCCGGCGTTCGCCGCGCCCGAGCAGTTGCTCGGGGAGGAACAGGGCGTGGGCACGGATCTCTTCGCCGTCGCCGGCATCGTCGTCTTCGCGCTCACGGGGCGCACGCCGTTCGCCGGGGACGATGGTAGAGCCGTCCTCGCGGCGCAGCTCGCCGGCCGGACCGATCTCTCGGAGTTCGACGAGCCCCTGGTCGAGTGGCTGACGCGCGCGCTCTCGCCTGACCCGAACGACCGGTTCCCCGATGCGCAGTCGATGCGCACGGCGTGGCGCGCCGTCTCGAGAGCGGTGCTCAAGGAGCAGCGGCGGGCCGGATCGGCGTTCTGGCGGTTCATTCGCCGCCGCCGACGCTAGCCGAACGCCACTACTGCGCATCCAGCAGCCTTCGTACGGTCTCCACCGCCGCTCTCGCAGAGAACGGCTTCTGGAGGAACAGCTGACGCGAGGCGCCGATCTCCGCGCGCAGCGACTCGTCGTCGGTGTAGCCCGACATCAGGACGACGCGGATGTCGGGTCGTGTGGCCCGCAGCCGGTCCACGAGTTCCTTGCCGCCGATCCCCGGCATCATGATGTCGGTGAGCAGCAGGTCGATGCGGCCCGGCTCGGCGTCGGCGAGTCGCAGCGCCTCGCCGCCGTTCGCCGCCTCGATCACCTCGTAGCCGTGATCCCGCAGGACGCGCGAGAGGGCCTGCCGGATGGCCGGCTCGTCCTCGGCGATCAGGATCCTCTCATGCTGGACCGAGGTCGCGGCGCGATGTTCCCCGGAGTCGACCGTCGAGACATCGGGAAGGGTCGCCTTGGTGATCGGCAGGAACACCTCGAAGTCGCTGCCGACCCCGGGCGTGGACGACACCTGGATGAAGCCCTTCGCATCGTTCACGATCGCATACGCCGTGGCGAGCCCGAGTCCGGTGCCCTCTCCGGCGGGCTTGGTGGTGAAGAATGGTTCGAAGAGCCGCGCCTGCACCTCCTTCGACATGCCGGCGCCGGTGTCGTGCACGCGTAGCACTGCACAGGGGCATCGAGCCAGTCCTTCGCCGGTGGGCATCTCGTCGCGCCGCTCGGTGACGATGCGCAGGGTGCCGCCGCCCGGCATCGCGTCCACGGCGTTGAATGCGAGATTCATCAGCACCTGTTCGAGCTGTCCGGGGTCGATCCGCACGGTCAACGGCTCACGGTGAAGCTCGAGCTCGAGCTCGATGCCTTGGCGGAGCAGGCGCCGGACGATGCCTTCCATGCCGGCGATCACCGCGTTGAGGTCGAGATCCCGCGGGATGACGACCTCGCGCCGGCTGAACGCGAGCAGTTGCCGCGACAGTGCGGTGGCGCGGTCCGCCGCGCCCCGGATGGCCTCGAGTTCCATGCGACCCGGCGCATCCTCCGGTACGTCGGCGATCAACAGCTCCGCGTAGCTCTGGATGATCGTGAGGATGTTGTTGAAGTCGTGCGCGATCCCGCCGGCGAGACGTCCGACGGCCTCCATCTTCTGTGACTGGCGCAGTTGCTCCTCGAGCAGCAGCCGCTCGGTGACGTCCATCGCCATCACGCCGACGCCGAGCGGCTCGCGGCCGTGGCTGGCGATCGGGTAGAAGGTCACGAGCCAGCGGAGCACCGCGTCATCCGTCGCACGCATCGGGCCTTCGATCAGCACGTCGGATTCGGCGCGGCCGGTGGAGAGCACGCGCTGCATCACCTCCCTGACTCTCGGCGCCACTTCGGGCATGATCTCCTCGACGGTCCGCCCGATATGCTGGTCCGGTGGCCTCCCGGTCATGACCGCGAGCGCGCGATTCACGCGCTGGTACCGCAGCGCGGTGTCAAAGAAGGCGATGCCGACTGGCCCGCCATCGACGGCCGAGTCCAGGAAGGCCGCGGTGCGCTCGAGCAATCGGTTGGTCCGCTCGCGTTCCTCAAGACGATGTTCGAGCTCCGTGGCTTGTTCCTCGAGCACCCCGGTCTGTTCATGGAGCTGTGCGGTCTGCAGTTCGAGCTCGGCCGCCTGCTCCTCCCGCTGGCGCTGCTCGATGGCCACGCGTTCGGCGGCCAAGCGGAGCACGCGGGCGACCCGCCAGAAGGCCCAGGCCGAGACCAGCAGCGAGAGCAGCAGCACGGAAAGCGTGATGCGGCGCATCAAGCGCTGCCGCTCGATGAGCTTCGTGCGCACGGCACCCTCGGACACGATCATCTCGTCGAAGAGCCGCGTGATGTCATCGAAGGCGAACGTGCCCGCAATGGCGACGTCGCGCAGTGCCGAACCGCCCGCGAACGTGGCCTGTCCGTACACCGAGTCCCATCGCGCGACTGCCGCGCGGAGGGCCACCGCACGGTCGCGCTGCACGGGCTCGCTGCGCGCCGTCAGCGACACGACCTGCGCCAAGTAGTGGGACACGCTGTCCAGCGCAGTGCGATACGCCTGCCGGGCGTTCGGTTGGAGTTGCAAGAGGTGCTTGCGCACCGCGCTCTCGGCGTCCCACGCCGCGCGGTCAGCGCTCGTCACAGCCTGCAGCACCTGGCCGGTGTGCGCGACGTTGTCCGCGGTCATGCGCTCCACGACGAAATCGCCGATGGCGAGGGCGCCGATGACGGCGATCGCTCCGACGAACAAGAGGCTCCACCGATGGATGCTTTCACTCAGCGTCCGCTGAAAATTGGGCATCGTCAGATCCGGATCGCTGGGTGGCCGCGTTCGCGCGAATCAATCAGGACATGTCCCGCCAAGCTAGATTCCCGTGCAACGGGCCGTCAACAGAGCGGCCGCGTGGTGACACTCCCACGTCGTGGGCTGGGTCACGAACCTCTTCGAGCGAAGAACGCGATGACTCATTCCGCTGACCGCCGAACGTGCCACTTGGCCTGCCTCCTGCTGGCAATCGGTCTTGTCTGTACCCCGAACTCGCCGCTCCGCGCCCAACAGACCGCCGTCCCGGCCGATTCGGCGGCAGCGGATTCAACGCGCGCGCAGCGATTGGCGGCGGTGCGGGTCGAGGTCGCGCGCTCGCGCACGGAGACGGACCGCTTGGCATGGGCCGTGGGCGCGCAGACCGCGGTGGACCTGCGGCGCGCGCAGGCGACCCTCGGCATCGACGAGGCGCTGAACAACATCCCAGGCGTCGTCGTCTCCAACCGCTACAACTATGCGGTCGACCAACGGCTCTCGATCCGCGGCGCCGGCAGCCGCGCCAACTTCGGGTTGCGGGGCGTGAAGGTCCTGCTGGACGGCGTGCCGCAGTCCACCCCGGATGGCCAGAGCCAGCTCACCAACGTCGACCTCGCGGCGATGGGACGCGTCGAGGTGCTGCGCGGTTCCGCCTCGTCCCTCTATGGCAACGGTTCCGGCGGCGTGATCGCGTTCACCAGCGACCTGACGTCACCCGAGCGGCTCGGCGCCTCCATCCGCGCGACGGGTGGCTCGTTCGAGACGGCCAAGACCCAGGCGCGCGTCAGCGGCCGCCAAGGCAACACGATCGGGGCGGTGTCGGTCTCGCGCACGACGGTCGACGGGTCGCGGCAGTACAGCGCGGCCGACGTGCGGCAGTTGATGGTGGCGCTCGACCACGCGCTCGGCCCCGATGTGACGCTCGCGGTGCGCGGCGGGACGGCCGAGACGCCTCGCTCGCTCAACCCGGGCGCATTGACGATCGCCGAGTACGCGGCCAATCGCGACTCGGCCGCCGCCAACAACGTGCGGCGCGGCGCCAGCAAGGAAGTTTCGCAGCGCTACCTCTCGCTGCAGGCACGCCGCGCGTTTACCTCCGGCGAGCTGAGTGCGTCCGTGTATGGCCAGCGGCGGTTACTCACGAACGCGCTGGCCGTCTCGCCGCCGGGATTGGCTGGACCGCCGCCTCCGACGGCCGGCACGCTCAACACCATCGACCGGCGGGTGACCGGCGCGCGCATCGACGGCTCCCGGACATTTGGTGGCGCGTGGCGCCCCCGAGTCGCCGGCGGGCTCGACCTGCAGCGCGCGTTCGATGTTCGCCGCAACGACCGCACCACCGGGGGCCGGCCGCTGGCGGCGAACGACACGCTGCTGCTCCTGCAGGACGAGACGATGACGAGCGTCGGCCCGTTCGCGCAGTTCCAGATGGACCCGCATCCGCGCCTGACGCTGAGCGCCGGTGGACGGTGGGACCGGCTCGGCTTCAAGGTCGAGGACCGCTTTCTCGCCGACGGCGGGGACGACAGCGGCGACCGAGCGATGACGGCCTCGAGCGGTCACGTCGGCGCGGTCTGGCGAGGCAGCGACGCGTTCGTGCCGTATGCCAACGTCTCGACCGCGTTCGAGACCCCGACCACCACGGAGCTCGCGGTGCGGCCGGACGGGGGCGGTGGATTCAATCCGTCGTTGGGACCGCAGCGCATCCGCACCCTGGAACTCGGCGCGCGCGGCCGGTTCGGCTCGCGTCTCGCCTATGAGGTGGCGGTGTTCGACGCGAGCGCGCGGGACGCGATCGTGCAGTTCCTCGAGGCCGGCGGACGCGCCTTCTTCCGCAATGCCGGGCGCACCCGCAGCCGTGGCGTCGAACTGGGACTCACCGGCGCGCCGACGGAGTGGCTCGAGCTGAATGCCGCGTGGACCCACGCCGACTACAAGTTCACGGAGTACCGCGTGCCTTCCTCGTCGCAGCCGGCGCCGGCGCTCGACACGCTCGACGGCAACGAGATGGCGGGCGTGCCGCGCAACGTGCTGCGAGTCGGCGCGCGCACCACATGGGGCGCCTTCACGCTCGATGCCGACCACACGTTCCAGGGCGCGCTCTGGGGTGACGACCGCAACACCATCCGGGTGGACGGTTGGGGAGGGGGTCAGCTCAATGTGCGCGCGGCCTGGACCGCGCGGGCCGGTGGATGGCGGGTGGAGCCGTTCGTCGCCGTGCAGAACGCGCTCGACACCGACTATGTGGGCGCGGTCACGCTGAACGGCTTCGGTGGGCGGGTGCTCGAGCCGGCGCCGCTCCGCAACTGGTACGCGGGCGTCGAGCTCGGAGTGCCTATCCTCCGGTGATTTGCGGTGCAGCGCCGATTACATTCCGCGAACCATGGCCAAAGCAACAGCAGCGAACAAGACGAACGCGAGCGAGCTCGCCTTCGAGATCCGTGAATCGGCGATCGCCGGCAAGGGCGCCTTCGCCCTTCGTCCCATCAAGAAGGGCGAGCGCCTGATCGAGTACACGGGGGAGCGCATCCCGCACCCCGTCGCCGACGAGCGCTACGACGACGACACGATGGAGGAGCACCACACCTTCCTGTTCACCGTGTCGAGCCGCACCGTGATCGACGCCTCGCACGGCGGCAACGAGTCGCGCTTCATCAACCATTCGTGCGACCCCAACTGCGAGTCGGAGATCGAGGGCGGCCGGGTGTACATCTTCGCGCTGCGCGACATCAAGCAGGGTGAGGAACTCGCCTACGACTACGCCTACGAGCGCAGCGGCGACGAGACGGAGAAGGAGGAGATGCAGTACCGCTGCCGCTGCGGCGCGGCGAACTGCCGCGGCTCGATCATGGAGCCGATGGCGGACTTCCTGAAGCGGAAGCGCGCGATCGCGCGGAAGAAGGCGGCGGCGCGGGCCGAGAAGGCGAAGAAGACAACGCGGAAGAAGTCCGCGGCGAAGAAGTCTTCCGCGAAGAAGTCGGCTGTGAAGAAGTCGCCTGCGAAGAAGTCGCCTGCGAAGAAGTCCTCCGCGAAGAAGTCAGCTGCGCCGTCGAAGAAGAAGTCGTCCACGAAGCAGTCGCGCGCCAAGAAGAAGTCACGACGCTAGCTCCGCTCACTCCGCGCGCAGCCAGTCGCGCGCGGCGTCCACGTCGTCGCGCGTGAGTTGATGGCCCACCGGCATCCACTCCAGCGCGACGTCCGCCCCATACTCGCGCAGCATCGTTGCAAGCCGCTCTGAGTTGGACGGCGGAATGATGGGATCGTGCTCGCCGGCGGCGATGAACACCTGCGCGCCGGCCAGCGCGGGCGGTGAATCCGGCACGAGCGGCACCATCGCTCGCAGGAGAATCGCGCTGCGTAGGGTGGCCGGCCTCAGTAGCAGCACCGACGCGGCGATGTTCGCGCCGTTCGAGAAGCCCACCGCCGTCACGCCGGCGGCGTCGAAGCCGTAATGCCGTGCGGCCGCGTCCACAAAGTCGGCGAGCTCCGTCGTGCGCAGGCGCAGGTCCTCGAGGTCGAAGATGCCCTCGGCGAGCCGGCGGAAGAACCGCGGCATGCCCTGCTCGGAGACCTTGCCGCGCGGGCTCAGCAGGTTGGCGGTCGGGTCGAGCATGTCGCCGAGTGGGATCAGGTCCTCCTCGTCACCGCCCGTGCCGTGCAGGAGGAGGAGCGTGCGCGTGGCGCCCTCACGCGGCATCCAGCGGTGCACGAAGCCCAGCGCGTCTTCGGCGCCCTGGTTGGCATTGGTTGGCGCGGTCATGGCCGGGCTCCGGCCTGCGCCGCCTTGGGCGCCGCCTTGGGCGCCGCCGTCGGGGCGGTCGTGCGGTTCGCCACCGGCCGCGCCGCCCAGCGTCGCACCACGCGTGCGGTCGTGACCTTGTCGAGCAGCGGGAACTCGCGCGCGAGGTAGGCCTCCCCCTCCGCGCTCAGCGTGCCCTGCGACGGCCCCTTGCCCGTTGGCGCGCCCTCGCCGTACCCGGTGTGCAGCGCGTCCACGACATCCATGCCGCGCACCACCTCACCGACCGGCGCGAAGCCCATGGCGTCGAGTCGCGCGTTGTCGCGCAGGTTCACGAAGAGCTGCACGGTGCGCGTGTTCGGGCCGCCCGCAGCGAAGGTCAGCGTGCCGCGACGGTTGCTCTGTCGGACCGTGTCATCGGGGATCGAGCGGCCCCGCCACTCGGCCGTGCGCGCCGAGTCCGCCGAGATGCCCCACTGGACCACGAAGCCGCGCAACGCGCGGAAGAATCGCGCTCCGTCGTAGTAACCCGCGTCGACCGCGTCACGCACGCGCGTGGCGCCGAGCGGTGCCCACGAGGCGCGCAGCATGACGTCGAACTCGCCTTGTGAAGTGGTGAAGCGCACGAGGGTCGAGTCCATGGGAACGGCGGCGGGCGCGGTCGCCGCGGCGGCGCCGGATCCGGCGGGGCGCGGGGCCTGATCGGCTTCCATTGACGGCCGGGCACAGGCGCCGAGTGCCAGCAGGACGGCAAACGGAAGAAGGAACGGGCGTGAAGTGCGCGTCATGGCTTGAGGGTCTCGGATGGCGGAGTCACGGGGGCGACCTCGCTCATGGTTCAGTACACGTCGTCCTGGCGGACGAGCGTGAGGGTGCGGTGTCGCTCGGTCGATCCGTTGCGATAGTCAAACGGCATGGAAAGTCGCCCCGTGCCGTCGACGCGCGCGGTGACCATGCGGAGCCCGGCGGCTTCCTTCGACGGGTCCGGGGTGAAGCGGAGTTCACCGTTGAGCAGCGCGAAGCTGCCGCTGACGGTCACGGACTGGATTGGCGTCGCGCGGTCGCGGCCGCGCGGGTCGCGCGAGTACAGCGTGCGCCGGAAGCGTACCGAGGCGCGGAAGCGGTTGCCGGCCCGGAGCGAGAGCACGAGACGGTCGAACTCCACGAGGTACGTGGTGCCATCGACGTCCGTCACACGGTCGGTGAGAGGCAACGGCGAGGCGTCGATGCGCTCGGCGACGAAGGTGCCGGCGATCGGCGCGCGTGGGGCGGGGGCGGCGGGCTGTGCGCCGAGCGGCGCGCCGAGCTGAGCACCGAGCGCCACGCCGATGAGTGCCTGCAAGAGATAGCGCGAGCTGCCTGCCGGGACGGGACGCATGCCGTGGAAGCTAGGCGTCCCGGACGATGTAGGCCACGGATGATGACGCGGTCGGGCGATGCGCTCACGCATCGGACATACTTGTCCGCCCATTCCACCCACCGCGATCCACGGGCTGGGACCGGCGCCGTGAGCGACCTCAATTCGCGGATGACATGCGCGGCGATTCGGTCACACCGCCCGCCGCCACCCGCCGCATCGTGTCGCGTGCTCGCCGCCATCCGTTCCGCCGCCGTGCTGGGCATCGAGGCCTTCGCCGTCACCGTCGAGGTCGATGCCGCGCCCGGATTGCCTGGCTGGACGATGGTGGGCTTGCCATCGGGAAGCGTGAAGGAAGCGCGCGAACGCGTCGGCGCGGCGCTGGTGAACGCCGGCTTCACTCTCCCGCCACGCCGGTGGACGGTCAACCTCTCGCCGGCGGACGTGCGCAAGGACGGCACCGCCTTCGACCTGCCGATCGCCATCGGCGTGCTCGTCGCGAGCGGCCAGCTCGACGCGGCGATGGTCTCCGGGCTGATCTTCGCGGGTGAGCTGGGACTCGACGGCACCATCCGCCCCATCCGCGGCGCGCTTCCGTTGGCCCGCGCCGCTCGCGAGACGGGCGCTCGCGCGCTCGTGCTGCCGGCGGCGAACGCGGCCGAAGCGTCGCTGCTGCGTGACGTCGTGCTCGCCCCCTGCGACACGCTCGATGCGCTCGTGCACGAGCTGCGCCGGCATGCGTTGCCGACCATGCGGCCGGTGGCCCCGCCGCAGTCGGACGACGAGCAGGCGGATTTCAGCGAGGTCGTCGGCCAGCCGCTCTCCAAGCGCGCGCTCGAGATCGCGGCGGCCGGTGGACACAACGTGTATCTCGTCGGGCCGCCGGGGGCGGGGAAGACGATGCTCGCGCGACGCCTGCCGTCGATCCTTCCTCCGCTCGACGATGATGCGCTGCTCGATGTCGTCGCCATCCACTCCGTGGGCGGGATCCTGCCGGCGGGCAGGGTGCCGAGCCGCACGCCGCCGTTCCGCGCGCCGCACCACACCATCAGCGTCGCCGGGCTGATCGGCGGAGGTCCCGGCCCGCGTCC
>DATLLD010000037.1:0-7499 GCA_035538035.1 Gemmatimonadaceae bacterium
CCCACCTGGATACCTGTCGCGCCCAGCGCGCGCGCCGTGCGCAGGCCCTCGGGCGATCCCACGCCACCGGCGAGCCAGAACGGAATGCCGAGGTCGCGCATGGCCTGGAGGTCGACTTCATCGCGCGCGCCATATACGGGCTCGCCGCGGTCGTTGAGCATGCCCGCACCGCGCGGCGGGGCATTGTGCCCTCCCGCCGTCGCACCCTCGACGACGAACCCATCCACGCGGCCGCTCGCCTTGCGGGCCAGGTTCGCGGCGAGCGAATGCGCGGCGACGATCGCGAAGAACTGCGGGCGCTCTAGCGGCGCGGCGCCGAGCGCCTGATGGTCGGCCGGGTCGAAGCGCAGGTACTCCGGCTCGTGGCCGGCGTCGCCGATCACATCGAGGCGGATCGCGGCCGGCGCGCGCTCGGCGAACGCGTCGAGCACGCCGGGGATCTCACGCGGGATCCCTGCGCCCATCAACACCACGTCGACCTTGGCGAGCATCGCGCCGTAGAGCGACGCGAGCGTCGGCAGTTGCACCTTGGTGAGGAGATTGAGCCCGACGCGTCCCGCGTGCCCCTCCTTGGCGAGCCAGACCTCCACGAAGTTCGCCGCTATCGTCACGCGCTCGCGCATCGCGCTCACCGTCTGCCGGTACATCGGCAACAGGCGGTACGGCTCGCCGGCCGCGCGCCCCTCCGGGCGCCAGTAGCGCCGGATCATCTCGTCGGCGACGCCGGGGAGCGGCAAGTGCGCCAGCGCGCGCCTGATGGAACCGCAGAGGTCGCCGTCCTGCAGGCGGCGAACGAACACGGTGTCCAGGGCGGTGCCGGAAACGACGCCCAGTTGTCCGGTGAGGGACACGGCGCGCGCGAGGTTCCAGTTGGACACGGCGATGCCCATCCCTCCCTGGATCACGAGAGGGAGTGTCGATGCGGTCATGAAGGATTCGATTGGGGTTCGTCTTGCCGGATCTCGCCTGCCTCGCTTCTGGCGGCGCTTACGCAAACTGTCTGGGCCGGTGCCGCCACGCGGTCAGGATATTCCTGCATCCGCATCGGGAATCCGCCTACATCTGCGGTTGACGCACCGCCCCCCGCTTGGCATCCTGCGACGATGTCGTCCGGACTCATCCTTCTACTCGTGGTCGGCTTCGCCTTCGTCGCCGCCCACGTGGTCTCCGATTGGGTGGCGCGCAAGTTCGTCGTCGTCTCCGGCGCGGAGTACCTGGCGATCGGCCTGATACTCGGCCCCAATGCGCTCGGCGTGCTCTCCGCCGACCGGCTCGTGCAGTTCGCGCCGGTCACGCTGCTGATCCTCGGCTTCCTCGGGCTCGCGCTCGGCATGCGCTGCCACCTGCCCACCCTGGTGCGCGTGCCCGGCATCACCTGGCGGCTGGCGTTCGCGCAGAGCTTCCTCACGCTCATCACCGTCGCGGCCGCCATCGTCGGCGTGCTGCTGCTGCGCGAGGGGATGACGCTGGCGATCGCCCTTCCGCCGGCCATCGCCCTCGGAGCCATCGCCACCGTGTCGCTGCCGCAGGCCGTGGACGTGGGGGCGCGAGCGCTCGGGCGCGAGGGCCCCACCGTGCAGTTGCTGCGCACCTCGTCGCTGGTTGACGGACTCGTGGGCGTCTGCGTGTTCGGCATGCTCCTCACGCTCGACCACGTCTCCATGCTGGGAGTGCACCGCGCCCCCACGCCCACGGAGTGGGGAGTGATCGCCACCGGCATCGGCGTCGCCTCGGGCGCGCTCTTCTATCTCTTCCTGGGCGGCGAACGCAGCGCCGACCGCACGGTCATCGCGCTCACGGGCGCGACGCTCATGGCGACCGGCGCCGCCGCGCACCTCGACCTCTCACCGCTCTACTCTACGACCGTGATGGGCGTGATCCTCGTCAACACGACGGGTCAGCGCGAGTTGCTGCAGGACATCCTCGCGCGCGCCGAACGGCCGCTGGTGTTCGTGATGCTCGTGCTCGCCGGCGCGGCGTGGAGTCCGGGCAGCGACGTTGCCGTCGTCATCCCGGTCGCCGTCTTCCTGTTGGCACGCGTACTCGGCAAGATCGGCGGGGCGCGACTCGCGACGCGTGCCAACGGAGTCCTCGGCGAGCATGGGCCTGACTGGGGACGCGCGCTGCTCGGCCAAGGGAGCCTGGCGTTGGCGCTGGCGTTCACCTGGCTGCTGCGCGGCGGCGAGTCACAGCACCTCGTGTTCTCCGCGGCCGTCGCCGCCATGCTGCTGACCGACCTCTCGGCGGCGCGGATGGTGCGCAACGTGCTCGCCCCGCTGCTGCCGCCCGAAGGCACGGCCGACGCCGGCCGCGCGGCAGGGCTCTGAGCATGCGGCGTCTCACGATCCTCTTGATCCTGCTCGGGGCGATGCAGCTCGTGCTGCCGCTCCGCGCCGACGTCGCCGGCACACGCGCGCTGATGACGTTCGGCTTCCTGATCCTTGCGGCAGTCACCGTCGGCGAGCTCGCGAAGGGTGTGCGGCTGCCCAAGATCGTCGGATACCTGGGCGCCGGCTTGATCTTCGGGCCGCACGTGGCCGGCGTCTTCGACGCGCAGGCCGCGGCGGAGCTCAGCGGCATATCGACGCTCGCGATCGCGCTCATCGCGTTCCTCGCGGGCGCCGAGCTGCGATGGTCGGAAGTGCGCGCCCGCGGACGCGTCATCGTGAGCATGCTCGGCGCCGAGCTGCTGATGAGCCTCGTCGCCATCAGCCTCACGCTGTTCGCGCTGCAGCGCTTCGTTCCGGCGCTCTCCGGCCCGCTGCCGGAGGTCGCCGCGCTCTGCCTCGTCGTCGCCTCGATCCTCGTCGTGCACTCGCCGTCCGTGACGATGGCGATGCTGAACGAGACCGGCGCCTCCGGCGACATGACCCGCACCACGCTGGGGATCGTGCTCGTGGCGGACGTCGTCGTCGTGCTGCTCTTCTCGGCATCCGTGAGCATCGCACGCGCGGTGATCGACACCGGGGGCGCGGGCGGCCCCTCGGCCGGCATGCTCGTCTGGGAGATCGTAGGTGCGATGCTGATCGGGGCCATCCTCGGCGGCCTCGTCGCGCTCTACCTGAAGTGGCAAAGCGGCGACCTGTTCATCTTCGCGCTCGCCGTGGCGCTCTTCGGCGGCGAACTGGCGAACGTCGCCCACGTGGAGCCGCTGCTGATGCTGCTCACCGCCGGCTTCGTGATGGAGAACGTGAGCAAGGGGCGCGGCGAGTCGCTGCGGCACGCGATGGAGCGTTCGGCGGCACCGGTGTTCGTGGTGTTCTTCGCGCTGGCGGGCGCCAAGATCGCGCCGCGCGAGGTTGCGGCGCTGTCTGTCGTGGCCGTGCCGGTGGTGCTCGCGCGCATGCTTGGCATCTGGGGCGGGTCACGGCTCGGCGCGCGCTGGTCGAACGCGTCGCAGGTCGTGCGCGACCATGCGTGGAAGGGACTGATCTCGCAGGCCGGCGTCGCCATCGGCTTGGCGACGATCATGGCGCAGAGCCTGCCGGGTACCGGGAGGTCGCTGCAGGCGCTGGTGCTGGCGGTGATCGCCATCAATGAGACGATGGGGCCGATATTGTTCGGGCGCGGGATCGAGGCGGCCGGAGAGATGCCGAGTGAGACCGGCGCACCAGGCGAGCTGGTGACGCAGCAGGCCGGGACCGCACACTAGCGATCCCGGCCTGCCGCGCCGCTCAGAGTCCTGGCGCTCTGCTCAGTGGTGTTGGCGCTCCGCTCAGGGCGTTGGCGCGCAGCCCTCCACGCGCGTGCACTGGGGATCCAGCGGTGGCAGGTTGAGCCGCGCCAGCTCGTTGTTCACCGCGAGCAGGTCCTTCACCCACACCTGCGCAAGGCGCTTCTGGTATGTGTCGAGTTCCCGCTCGAGGATGCCGTAGATCTCCGGCATGTTCGTCGTCGGCCGGCCATCGCCGCGCTCGGCCATGGAGAGGAGCGTGGCGAGGCGGTTGTTCACCTTGATGGGGAAGTTGAGCGGATCCTGTCCGCTCTGGTTCCGTACCTGATAGATGTCCTCCTCGACGCCCGATGCGTTGGTCGAGAGCGTCGTGCCAGCGGCCTTGAGCGCGCGGTCGTTCGACTTCGCGAGCCTGTCCGCGAGTTGTGCCTTCACGCGGCGGATCTCGATCACGTTCTGGTTGGCCTCCGTGGCCTTGTCACGCACCATCCGCCCGAATTGGTACTGCGCGTGCAGGTCCGCATCGGTCACTTCGGGGAGAAGCGGGTTGCGCTGCACCACCAGCGGCGCCGTGTGCGCGCGTCCGTCGGCGACGAGGCGCAGCGTGTAGCGCCCCGGCGGCACGACGGGTCCATTGAGCCCCGCGCCCCAAAGGATCATGCCGGGGAATCCGACGATGGGCGCGGAGCGCAGGTCCCAGTTGAAGCGAGTCAGGCCGGCGCCGCGTGGGAGATAGGTCACTCCCCCACCCCGACGGCCGCCTCCCGTCGTGGGAGCCGGCGCTCCCGCCGGCGCGGTCTCGAATGAGCGGAGCACCGCGCCCGTGGAGTCCATCACCTCGAGGGTGAGCTTCTCCGGCGCGGTCGGCGACATCCAGGTGATGGTGAGCGGCGTGCCGGAGCGCACCGCTGGCGCCGGCGCGAAGAGGTGCGCGCCACCGGCGAGCACGGCGGGTGTCGCCTGACGCAGCGGCGCGATGTTGTCCAGCACCCAGAAGCCGCGCCCGTGCGTGGCAATCACCAGCTCGTTCCCCTCGACGACGAGGTCGGCGACGGGCACGTCGGGCATGTTGAGCCGCAGCGACTGCCAGCGTGCGCCGTCATCGTACGAGACGTAGACACCGTGCTGCGTGGCCGCGTAGAGGAGGCCGCGCCGCGTGGGATCCTCGCGCACCGCGTGCACGTAGTCGTCGCCGCGAAGGCCGGTCACGATCTTCGTCCAGCTGCGGCCGTAGTCGGTGGTGCGGAAGATGTATGGCGAGAAATCGTCGAGCAGCGGCTTGCGCACGGAGACGTACGCTAGCCCCGAGTCGAACGCCGACGCGTCGATCTGGCTCACGCGCCCGAAGTCGGGCATCTCCTTCGGGGTCACGTTAGCCCAGCTCTTGCCGCCGTCACGCGTGACATGCACGAGGCCGTCGTCCGAGCCCGCCCAGATCACATTGACGTCACGCTTGCCTGGCGCCACTGAGAAGATCGTGCCGTAGACTTCCGGCCCGTTCATGTCGCCGGTGATCGGCCCGCCCGACTTCTCCTGCGTCTTCGGGTCGTGCCGTGTTAGGTCGCCCGAGAGCGCCTCCCAGGTCTGCCCGCCGTCCATCGTCATCCAGAGCCGCTGCGACGAGACGTAGAGCCGCTTGGGGTCCACCGGCGAGAAGATGATCGGGTAGGTCCACTGCCAGCGCTCCTTGATCTCCTTGGACGGCTCGCCCGAATAGAACCACGGATATGGATTCACCTCGCGCGAGAGGCCCGTGCGGCGGTTGTACTTGTCGAGGTATCCGCCGTTGTTGGTGCCGGCGTAGAAGAGGTCGGGCTCGAGCGGGTCCGGCGCGATGTATCCGGGCTCGCCGCCGCCCGCTTGGTAGGAGCGTGCCATGCCACCCGCCGTGGGGTCGCGATAGCCGGCGCCGGGGCCGCCAGCGCGCGTGCCGGCCGCGCCACCAGCGCCTGCAGCACCCGCGAGCGCCGTGCCCGAACCGCCGCCACCGCCAGGGCCGAAGCGTCCGGCCGCGCCCAAGTTCCAGTTGAACGGCGTGCAGAGCGTCGTGTTGTCCTGCTGCGACCCACAGACGTGATACGGGATGTGCTTGGTGGTGATGACGTGGTAGAACTGCTCGGTCGGGAAGTCCTGCTCCGTCCACGCACCGCCGGTGTTCGTCGAGATCGCGCCGCCGCCGTCGTTGGCGTCCACGAGATGCGCAGGGTCCTGCGGATCGATCCAGAGGTCGTGGTGGTCGCCGTGCGTGCCGTTGCCGACCGACTGCAGCGTCTTGCCCGCGTCCGCCGACCGGAAGAGCGAGGTGTTCTGCGCATAGACCACGTCGGCGTCCTGGTGGTCGGCAAAGAGATGCGTGTAGTAGAACGCGCGCTGGCGGATGGAGCGATTGTCGTTCATGAGCGTCCAGCTCGCGCCGCCATCATCGCTCTTGAAGAGGCCGCCGTTCTCGTTCTCGATCAAGGCGTAGACACGCTGCGGGTTGGCGGCGGTGAGCGCCACGCCGATGCGCCCGACGAGCCCGGCGGGCAGGCCCTTCGCGCGCGTGATCTCCTTCCATGTCTCGCCGCCGTCGGTGCTCTTGAAGAGACCGCTTCCCGGCCCGCCGCTCGACATCTGGTATTCCTTGCGGTACGCCTCCCACAGCGCCGCGTAGATCACGTTCGGGTTCGTGCGGTCGATCGCGATGTCGATCGCGCCCGAGTTGGCGTCGCGGAAGAGCACACGCTTCCACGACTTGCCGCCGTCCACCGACTTGAACACGCCGCGCTCCTGGCTCGGCGCGCTGTACTTGCCGAACGACGCGACGTAGACGATCTCCGGATTCGTCGGATGGATGCGGATCTTGGAGATGCCGTGCGACTCCTTGAAGCCGACGTGGGTCCATGTCTTGCCCGCATCGCTGCTGCGGTAGACGCCGTCGCCGGGCATGATGTTGCCGCGGATGGCCGTCTCGCCCATGCCGATGTAGACGAGGTCGGGGTTCGACTCGCTCACCGCCACCGCGCCGACCGACGCCGAGTTGACCTGTCCGTCGGTGACTGGGAACCAGGTCTCGCCGCCGTCCATCGTCTTCCAGAGTCCGCCCCCGGTGGCGCCGAAGTACGCCTCATGCCGCCGGCCGACGACGCCGCTCGCGGCGATCGAGCGCCCGCCGCGGCCCGGGCCGATGTTGCGCCACTGGTAGCTGGAGAGGAAGGCGGAGTCGAGGGTGACGGGCTCGAGGGCGGGTACGTGCTGTTGGGCCGTACCGGCGGCCGGCGCGTGAGCGGCGGCGACGAGGGCGGCGACGAGCATGCGGCGAGAGGCGAACATGGAGGTCGGTGTTTTTTGGAGGAGACTTCGGGGGAACTTGCTCCACGAGTGGGTGAACATGCGAAATCGCTGTCCAGCGGGCTACCCTGATGATCGTTCCAATATTGGCCGAGGTTGCCGGGCGACCCATCGAATGGCAGGTTCGATGCGGGCATTTGGCCCCAGAGCCCGCGAGGTAGAATTGTGACCGTGCGCTTGCTGCTCCTCCAGCTGGCCTTGGCCCTGGCGCCTCCACTGCCGGCGCAGGTTCCACCGCAGGCGCCCACGCGTGCCGTGCAAGGCCAAGTCTTCGATTCCGTGGCGGGAGCACCACTCGCCGGGGCCGTCGTGCACGTCGCAACGCGCGATCTGTTGGGGCGCCCGCTCAGGACCACGACCGACTCGCTGGGGCGTTTTCGCTTTTCAGGGTTGTCCGCCGGCCGCTACATCATCGACTTCGAGCACGACGTCCTGCGCGCGCTCGGTCTCGAATCGCCGCTGCTGGAGTTCGTCCTTGCGGGCGACACGCTGGTGA
>DATLLD010000038.1:0-7150 GCA_035538035.1 Gemmatimonadaceae bacterium
TTCAGCGGAACGTCCCCGGGCTGAACTCGAACAACTCGCGTCGCACGCCGGCCTCCTCCTCCGGCTTCCAGAGCGAGAGCTGCTCCTTCCACCGCTCCGCCGCGAGCCGCCGGCCAGCGATCGTCAGGAACCCCTGCGCCCACTTGGTGACGACGCCAAGGGCGCGCAGGTCCGCGAGGCCGCGAATCGCCGTGGCGCGCCGCCTCTCCACGATCCGTCGCGCCGCGAGCGGACCGATCCCGGGCACGCGCAGCAGTTCCTCCCGCGACGCCGTGCGCAACTCCACCGGGAAACGCTCCGGATGCGCGATCGCCCACGCGACCTTGGGATCGTGCTCCAGCGTGAGATTGCCGGCGCCGTCGAAGACGAGTTCGTCGTGCGAGAAGCGGTATTGGCGGACGAGGTGGTCGGCCTGGTAGAGGCGGTGCTCGCGCAGCGGCGGCGCCCCCGGCGCATGCTCGAGTGGCGTATCGCGGATCGGGCGGAAGGCGCTGAAGTGGATGTGGTGCATGCCGCCGCTGCCGTACAACTCCGCCGACTTGGCCATGATCGTGCGGTCGGAGTCCTTGGACGCGCCGACGACGAATTGCGTCGTGATCCCCGCCGTCCCGCCCGGGCGCAGCGCGTCGGTGGGCTTGCCGGCGCGCTCGTCGTTGCGCGCGTCGACCACGCGCCGCTGCGCGCGCTGCAGCGCCACCAGCGTGGTCTCGAACTTCTTCTCGGGAGCGATCGTCGTGAGGGTCTCCCCGCACGCCGTCTCCAGGTTGATCGAGACGCGGTTGGCCATCGACGTGATGCGGTCCACCTGCGCATCGTCGGCGCCGGGCACGATCTTCACGTGGATGTAGCCGCGGTACCCATGCTTGCCGCGCAGCAGGTCGAGCACCTCGATGATGTCGTCCATCACCTTGGTCGGCCGGCCGGGGATGCCGGTGGTGAGGAATAGACCGTCCGCCCAGCCGCGTGCGCGCGCGTCGAGGAAGATGCGCACCACCTCCTCGGCTTTGAGCAGCGTGCGCGGCAACTCGCGGTCCCGGCGCATCGGGCAGTAGTGGCAGTTGAAGCTGCAGGCGTTCGTCATCAGCACGCGGAGCAGCTTCGCCCGGGTCCCCGTCTGTCCCACGCGCACGTTGCGCAGGTTCAGCGGCCTGAGAGGTCCTGCCCGCTCCGCGTTCCTGAGCCTCGGCGGCGCCATCGTGATCTCGCGGCCCGGCATCCCTTCCCGGTCGTCCGCCGCCATCGTCATGAGGATGGCGAGCTTCGCTTCGAGGTTCTGGACCATATTGCTTGCTCCTTCGGTTTCCTCACGAAAGGAGGCCGAATAGACACCGAAAGTCAACCCATCTCATTGGGAGTTCTGATGGCCGAAGCGGAGCTCAGCGACATCCAGCACGAGGAGCACGGGCATCGGGGGAGCTTCTTCATGACACGCGGCGATAAGCGGGTGGCGCGACTGACCTACAGCCGCGGCAACGAGAGGCTCGTGATCATCGACCATACCGAGGTCGACCCCTCGCTGGAGGGGCGCGGCATCGCGAGAGGCTTGCTCGACGCGGCCGTGGCGTGGGCTCGCGAGACCGGCACCAAATTCATGGTCACCTGCCCTTTCGCGAGCTCGCAGTTCGCGAAGGACCCGTCGATCGGCGACGTGCTGCTGGCCTGAGGCCGCTCCAAGCCGGTCGGGTCGTCTTCGACCCGTTCACGCGGCTCGCGCCACCCTCGGCACCGCGAGCACGAACAGGATGGAGGCGAGGGCGGCGATCGCCGCCCCCATCACGAACGCTGTCTGCGCACCCCACTTGTCCCAGACGATCCCGAAGATCACCGACGCTGGCAGCGCCGCGAGTCCCACGGCAGCGTTGAACCACCCGAAGGCCGCCCCTCGACGTGACGCCGGCGCGAGGTCTGCCACGAGCGCCTTTTCCGGACCTTCGGTGAACCCGAAGTAGAGGCCGTACACCAGGAAGAGCGCCCACGCGTGCCACTGCACCGTCGCCAGTGCGAATCCGAGGTACGCGAGCGCATACACGCTCCACCCGCCGAGGATCAGCGGCCGACGCCCCAACCGGTCCGACAGCGCGCCGCCGGCCAGCGTCGAGCCTGACTTCACGACGTGCAGCATCGCCCAGAGGATCGGCACCATCGTCGTCGACACGCCGAGTTGTGATGCGCGCAGTAGAAGAAAAGCGTCGGTCGATGTGCTCAGCGTGAAGAGGAAGAGCACCAGCAGATAACTGCGAAACGGGCCGCCGAGCGACTCCTTGGCGTCGGCTCCCGGCGCCGGTCGCGCCGTCGCTGCGCTCCCTGCGTTTGGAGTTCCTTCCGTGGCCGGCAATCGCTCGGCCTTCGTGGTCGCGGTCGAAGCCACCGTCGCCTGCGAGGCCGCGACCCGCGGCCGCTTCTCCTTCACCAGCACGATCAACAGCACGACCGAGAGCAGACCCGGCAGCGCGGCCCAGAGGAACAATCCGCGCAGGTCGGTGAGCCCGAGCGTCAGCACCGCCCAGGCCACGAGCGGCCCGAGCACCGAGCCGAGGCTGTCCGATGCGCGATGCAGCCCGAACGCGTAGCCGCGCTGCGACTCGTCGACTGAATCCGCGATCAGCGCGTCTCGCGGGGCCGTGCGCACGCCCTTGCCGAACCGGTCCGTCACGCGGATGGCGAGCACCTGGCCGAGCCCCTGCGTGAGCCCGATCAACGGCCGGGCGACCGCGGCGAGCGCATAGCCGACCACCACCAGCGGCTTTCGGCGCCCGATCTTGTCCGAGTACCACCCGGCTGGCAGGCGCAGCAATGACGAGACGCTCTCGGCCACGCCCTCGATCACGCCAAGTCCCGCCGCCGACACGCCAAGCACCGTCGAGAGGAAGACGGGCAGCAGCGGATAGATCATGTCGCTGGCGACGTCGGTGAGGAAACTCACCGCGGCGAGGATCTTGACGTTGGCCGGCAGCGCCGGCCGCCGCGCGAGAGAAGACACGGTGGGTGCGGCGCGCGGCTCCGTCACGCCGGCCACGCGACCCCCGGCCCCGGGCGCAGTCGCAGCCATGCGGCCCTCGATGCGCGCGCGGGGAACTCCCTCGCGTACTCGGCGCTCCACTTGGCCTCGACCTCATGCGCGTCATCGGTGTCGACGATCGCCCACACCGCGCCGCCGAACCCGGCGCCGAACGCGGACGCCGCGTGCGCCCCCGCGTGCATGGCCGTGCGCGCCAGGAACTCGGTCTCCGGCACCTGGTTGCGCAGTGCGCACTCGGCGCGCTGCTGCGACTCCACCGCCAGCCGCCCGAGCGCAGCGCCGTCGCCGGCACCGATCGCCGCGAGTGCGCCCGGGACGATCCGGCGCGTCTCCGCGAGGAACTGCTCGAGCCGCGCGAGATGCAGTGGCGCCTCGTCCGTATGCGACGCCAGGCGTACCATGTGCTCGCTCGCATCCGGGCACGAGCCGAGTGCCGCCGCGAGCGAGAGGTCGGCGCGGTGCGTCTCGCCGTTCCATCGCACCAGCAATGACCGCACGAGGTCGGAGACGCGGTTGTACTCGTCGCGCGCGCCACCGGTCTTGGTCGCGCGCACGCCGCTCACGCCGACGAGGATCGTCCAGTGCTCGGGGAACGGCGCGCGTCCCACCAGGGTCGCCGGGAGGTAGCTGAACGCGCCCACGGTGCCGGCCTCGTTGCAGAGGATCGCCGTGTGGTCCTGCGCGCCGCCGCGCGTGCCCACCCCGCGCTCGCCCGCGAACGGGCCGAACGGTGCGCCCATCTCGATGGCCCCGCAGTACTCGGCCAGCGCGAGCGCATCGGGAACGTGCTTGCGCCACGCGGAGCGTTCGCGCAGGTGATTGGCCTCGGCGACCGCGATCACGAGCATCGTGACGAAAGCGCTCGAGCTCGAGAGCCCGGCCGAACGCGGGAGGGTGCTGGAGGTGCGGATGCGGACGCCGGTCTTGAGCGGGGCGAAGTCGCGGGCGAGCCGTCGCACCACCGCCGCGACGTACGTGCCGCCGTGCGCCCCGCCGGGCCGCGCATCGCGACGCAGTGCGACGCGCGCCGACCGCCCGGTCGTCGTGTCCGTGACCTCGAGGACCGGCTTCTGGAGCGGCTCGAACTCCGCCGTGATGCCGTCGCCGATGGCACACGTGAGCGACGGTCCCCCGGCGTAGTCCACATGCTTGCCGAAGAGCTCGATGCGCCCGGGCACGAACAGCTCGCGGTTCATGGCCTCGGGACCCTCCCTGCGAGCCGCGCCTGCACGAGCGCGACGTCCGAGCGCCGCGAGAGGTCGAGCACGCCAAGTCGCTGGCGCACGGCGCGAAACCTCTCCCCGCGCGCGACGATGGCGAGCCGGACGGCATCGGCGAGCTCGAACTCGCCGCGGACCGATGGCCGCACGGCGGCGCAGTCGTCGAAGATCGCGCTCGAGAAGCGCCAGAGGTTCATCGACACCCACTGCTCCGGCGCCGTCACCAACGGGTGCGTCGGCCACGGCTTCTCGACGATCTCCGAGAGCGTGTCGTCCGGCGCGATGTCGAGCAGCGCGAACTGCATCACGCGGCCGCGGTCGATGTTCCCCTGTGTGACGAGCGCGTCGGCCTGGAAGGCGACGAGGCCTGGGCCACCGAGTTCGACGAGCGCGGCGACGGACGCCGCGGGGTAGAGGTTGTCCGCGTTGAGCATCAGGAAGTCGCCGCTGCCGCCGCTCCCGCGGATGCCACTGCCCGCGCAGGCCTCGACCGCCTCGCGCGCCGCGAGGAGCGCGTCGGAGGTTCCGCGCGGCTCTCGCTGCTCGGCGAAGCGGATGCCGAGCCGTTCGGGCGGCGCCACCGACAGATAACGTTCGCGCACCGCATTCTCGCCCGGTGCCACGACGAACACGACGTCGCGCACGCCGCCATCGGCGAGCTCGCTGAGCACGAAGTCCAGCAGCGGGCGCCCGCCTTCACCGACGGGGATCAGCCCCTTGGCGCCCGCCGCCGCCGCCGGGAGCTGTGTCGGCGCGAGCAACGCGCCGTCATCGACGCGCATGCGCGTGCCCAGGCCGCGAGCCAGGATCACCGCCGCGGTGGCGCGGCTCGGAACGGGGCGCAGTTCCACGCCTATCGCTCGACCATGGCTAGAGGGAGCACGAGTCCATGGTCAGCGTGCGTGCTCGCCGGCGCGCCAGAAGCCGGCGAGCACGCGCTGCACGACGAACCCACTCACGACGAAGATCACGAGCCATGTCATGAACATCGCCCTGTTGCCGACGATCAGGCTGCCCGCTCCGAAGAGCGCCGCGTACACGAACGCCGTTCCCGCCACCCAGCCGAGCATCGCCTGCGGCAGCGAGTCGGGCGATGGCCCGAGCCCGACGGCCGCGCGCACGCGCGTCCACCCCGGGCCCGCCGGGCGCACCAGCCGATAGAAGTCCTCCAGGACCTTCTCGTCCGTCCGCGGCCCGAGGAACGCGGCGGCGACCCAGACGACCGTGGTGACGGCGACGGTCACGAGAAGCGACACATGGCCGGGCAGCGGCGTCCCCATGCGTCCCACGATCTCGAAGCCGACCGCCGTCAGGAACGAGGCCGCCATCGCCGCGATCTCCGCCGCGGCGTTGATGCGCCACCAGTACCACCGCAGCAGGTAGAGCAGTCCGGTGCCGGCGCCGATCGAGAGCAGCAGCGTGAAGCCCGTGCGCGCCGTGTCGAGGTAGAAGGTGAGCAGCGATGCCACGAGCATCAGGCCGGCGGTCACCAGCCGGCCCACGGCGACGTAGTGCTTCTCCGTGGCGTCCGAGCGCATGAACCGGCGGTAGAGGTCGTGCACGAGGTACGACGTGCCCCAGTTCAAGTGCGTGACGATCGTGGACACGTACGCGGCGAGCAATCCCGCCACCATCAGGCCGAGCCAGCCCGCCGGCAGGAAGGTCAGCATCGCCGGGTAGGCGATGTCGTGCCCGATCATCGCCTGGTCGACGTACGGGAAGGCGCGCGAGATGTCGTCGAGTTGCGGGAAGACAAGGATCGAGCAGAGCGCGACGATGACCCAGGGCCAGGTGCGAATGCCGTAGTGCGCGACGTTGAAGAAGAGGGTGCCCTGCAGTGCGTCCTTCTCCGAGCGCGCCGCGAGCATTCTTTGCGCGATGTAGCTGCCGCCGCCGGGCTCGGCGCCCGGGTACCAGACGGACCACCATTGCACGGTGAGCGGCAGGATCAGCACGGAGAGCGTCAGCGTCCAGTCGTTGAAGTCGGGGAGGAACGAATAGGTCTGCGCGGGGAGCTTGGCGAAGAGTCCGCTGAGCCCGCCCACCTCGGGGCGCTGCAGCGCGAAGTACGCGGCCGCGAACGAGCCCGACATCGCGATGCCGAACTGGATGAAGTCGGCGACGAGCACGCCCCAGAGGCCGGAGATCGCCGCAAAGCCCACATTGAGCAGCGCGCACACGAGCAGCGTCTGCCACATGGGCCAGCCGAGCAGCATGTTCGCGATCTTGGCGGCGGCGAGGTTCACCGTGGCCATGATGACGCAGTTGAAGATCAGGCCGAGGTAGACGGCGCGGAACCCGCGCACGAAGCTGGCGGCCTTGCCGGAGTAGCGGATCTCGTAGAACTCGAGGTCGGTGAGCACGCCGCTGCGCCGCCACATGCGCGCGTAGAACATCACCGTCATCATGCCGGTGAGCAGGAAAGCCCACCACACCCAGTTGCCGGCGACGCCGCCCTCGCGCACGAGGTTCGTGACGAGGTTAGGCGTGTCGGTGCTGAACGTCGTGGCCACCATGGACACGCCGATCAGCCACCAGGGAGCGGCGCGCCCCGAGGTGAAGAACTCGGCCGTGTTGCTGCCGGCGCGCCCCGCGAGCATCAGCGCGGGGATGAACGCGACGGCGAGCGAGAGGACGACGATGAACCAGTCGAGGGGAATCAAGCGCATGGTGGCAAGCGGCGGGTGAGGGGGAAACGGCAACAATGCGGCGCGATGGGTGCAGGGCCGGCTAAGGGGAACCGCTCATGCTCACACCCTCAACTTCCGCTCCCACTCGCTCTCGGCTTCCTCTGCCACTCTCCCCGCGTGAAGTCGGGGAACTTCATCGGCGCGCTGCCCTTCGCGACGGACATCTGGCTCAGCGGCAGCGGCGCGCTCCAGGCGGCCGCGTCGTAGACGTCGAAGTCCGG
>DATLLD010000039.1:0-9098 GCA_035538035.1 Gemmatimonadaceae bacterium
CTCGCCGGTGGCCACCGCCAGCCCACGCTCGCGCAACGCCGCCACGAACCGTTCATAGAGCGGAATCGCGACGTCGGGCCGCGCCGCGTCGATGAAGCTCGGACGCCGCCCCCTCTCCGCGTTGCCGTAGAGCGTGAACTGGCTCACCACCAGCAGTTCGCCGCCCACGTCCTCGAGCGAGAGGTTCATCTTGCCCTCGGCGTCGCCGAAGAGGCGCAAGCCCTGCACCTTGTCGGCCATCCACGTCACCTGCGCCTCGGTGTCCACGCCCGTGAAGCCCACCAGCAGCAGGAAGCCGCGGGTGATGCTTCCGGTGACGCGGCCTTCCACCCGCACCTCGGCACGGGACACACGCTGGAGAAGCACTCGCATGGAGGGCTACCGCACCTCGGCGCGCGCCCAGTCCCATCCTTCGAGTCCGCGCGCGTTGATCGCCTTCACCGCCACCTTCCACCCCGGCTTCGCTCCCGCGAGCGTCGCCTTGGTCGAGGTGACCGTCGCCGAGTGGCGCATCGGCGCCTCGGGCGGGCCCCAGCTCACGAGGTAGCGCATCGCGCCCTTCTCGACGGCGCGCTCCCACGTCGCCGTCGTTCCGTTCGCCGCCAGCCCCGTCAGGCGCGACGGGCTCGACGCCATCAGCATGATCGTCGCGACCGTCGTCTTGGAGGTCTCGGTCAGCAGCTGGTGATTGATCGTCTCGAGAACGTCGTGCGGCTGGTGATAATGCGGGTTGCCCAGGATCGGGTACGAGCCGATGCCACCGACGATGTCGCCCCATGCGTCGAAGAGCGCCTGCGCGTCGGTGCTCTTGTAGTAGAACGCGTCGTACGTGATGAGATTCGAGAACTGGATCGCCGCGGCGTGCGTCATGTCGCGCAGGCCGGCGTTGGAGTAGCGGATGGTGTTGTCGAGGCGGAAGTCGTTCGCCCAGCCCATCATGTCGTTGTTGAGCGCGCCGACGACGTGGATCGAGTCCTTCATGCGACGGCCGAACTCGCGCGCGCCTCGGAGCCCCGCTTCCTCGCCGGTGAAAGACACGAACATCACCGTCGCCGGGAGCGGCCGCTTGGCCAGCACGCGCGCCGCCTCGAGGATCATCGCCGTGCCGGACGTGTTGTCGTCCGCGCCCGGACCCTCGGCGCGCGAGTCGAAGTGCGCGCCCACCACGTAGATCAGCTCCGGGTTCACCGTGCCCTTGATCGTCGCCACCACGTTGGCGACTTCGATCTCGCGGCCGGCCACCGTCGTGAACCGCTGCAGGTGCGCGTCGAGCCCGAACGAGCGGTACTTCTCCAGCAGGTAGTTCGTCGCCTTCCAGTTGCCCGGCTGCGTGATGTGCTTGGAGTCGAACGCGAACAGGTCCTTCTGGTATCCGTAGATGCGCGAGATGCTCACCTCCGCCGAGGCGGAGCGCACCGCCGGCGCGATGGGCGCGAACATCTTAGTGCCCGCCGCGCGCAGAGCCCGCTCGGCGGCGAGGCTCGAGTCCACGCGCGCCACCAGCGCCTCGCGCGGCACCTTGGCCGAGAGGTCCGTCACGTAGAGGTGCCGGTGCGGCGTCACGGTGTCGCCGTCGCGTTCGGCGACGATCGCCACGCGCGAGCCGTCGGGCGAGACGGCCCATTCGTACTCCGGCGCGACCGTGCGCACGGAGTTGTTGTGGAAGAGGCGCGTGCGCGCGCCGGTGGCGATGTCGTAGAGGTGCGAGCGCCGATGCCTGCCCTCACCGATCACGGCGAGCAGCTGCGTGTTCGAGATGAACTGGGGGAACAGGTCGTGCTGGATCTCGCGCGTGAGCCGGGTCGGCTCAGCCGATCCGTCGGACGGCGCGGTGAAGATCTCCCAGTCCTCGCGCAGCATGGCTTGGTAGGCCACGGTTGCACCATCGGGCGAGAGCGCCAGCGAGGGGAGCGCGCGGTCTGTCGACAAGGCCTTGGTGGGAGCGGCATCGCCGCGGCGGACCATCACCGTTCGGACATCTCCCTCTGCGGCCACCCAGGCCAGCGAGCGGCCATCTGCCGACCACGTCGGCATCGTGCCTGGCACCGGGGTCGCGAGCGCACCGTCCACCAACTCCGCGAAGGCGTTGCTCCGCCCCGCGGCGGCGAAGCCGGGCATGGCGCGCGCAAAGGCGCCGCGCTCGCCGAGTGCGACCACGAGGCGCTGGCCATTGGGGGAGCGGATGATGTCCACGGGCTGCGCGCCGCTGACGACCACCTGTCGCCACGTGCCATCGCTGCCCGCGAGGTCGCGCACGCGGAGGGCGGCCGTCGAATCGCCGGCTGTGCCGGTCAGCACGGCCAAGCGCAGTGGCGACCGTCCGTAGTCCGTCAGCGCCGTCGCCGCGCCGACATCGAGCGGGATCTCCTCGGGAGCGCCACCGTCGAGGCGCTGCCAGACGATGCTCGTGCGACCGCCCTGCTGCGCACGCAGCCAGGCGACGCTCCGCCCGTCCGGCGAGAAGCTCGGCGCCGCGCCGGCATCGGCGATCACCTCAGGGAATCCCGGTGCATTGCGCGCCACCACGAAGCGACGCGTTGCGCCCGTGCCGAAAGAAGTCTCGTAGCTCAGATGCCGACCGTCCGGCGACCACTTCGGTGCGCGCGCGTCCTTTGCGACTTCCACGGTCTGCCAGATCTCGCCGGTGAGCTCGGCGACGCGGTCGGAGAACTGCGCGCCGTCGGCGGCGAGGAGCACCCGGCGCAGGTCCGCGAGCGCCACGTCATAGTTGCCGGCGTCCCACGCGATCGTGGCGCGCTCGAACCGCTCGGCGGTGGAGACCGGGCGAGCGGGCTGGGTGACCGCCGGTCGGGTGGCTGCGGGCGCTGGCTTCGAGGCCGGCGACTGCTGCGAGTGGGCGATCGTCGAGCCGAACACAATCAGGGATAGGAGCACGCGTCGCATGGGTCTCGCGGGAAGTCTGGGTTGATGGGCGCCATCGTCGAATGTCGTGCGCGGCCGCCCACGGCGAACGTACATTCAACGCATCCCCGCCGTCCAGCGCTTGGCCATACAACCGAGGAACAAGGGAAAGTGCTCGTCCCGAAGCTCGTCACGACGATGAAGGGCTACACCCGCGCCCAGCTCGTCGCCGACCTGTCCGCGGGGGTGATCGTCGGGATCGTCGCCCTTCCGCTGGCGATCGCGTTCGCTATCGCCAGCGGCGTGACGCCGGACCGCGGGCTCTGGACGGCCATCGTCGCCGGGTTCCTGATCTCCGCGCTGGGCGGCTCGCGCGTGCAGATCGGCGGCCCAACCGGTGCCTTCGTCGTGATCGTCTACGGCATCGTGCAGCAGCACGGGGTGGATGGCCTGCTGGTGGCCACGCTCATGGCCGGCGTCATCCTCGTCGCCATGGGCGTGATGCGACTCGGCGTCGCCATCAAGTTCATCCCGCATCCCCTCGTCATCGGGTTCACGAGCGGCATCGCGGTGATCATCGCCAGCACCCAGGTGAAGGACTTCTTCGGCCTGCGCATGGGCGAGGTGCCGGCGGAGTTCGTCGAGAAGTGGGCCGCGTTCGCCGCGCACATCACGACGGTGGACCCGACGACGGTGCTGCTCTCCTCGCTCGCGCTGCTGATCATCATCGGCTGGCCGCGGTTCGAGAAGCGGATCCCGGGCCCGTTCGTGGCCCTGATCGTGGTGACTGCGCTGGCGCAGGGGCTCGACCTGCCGGTGGAGACCATCGGGTCGCGCTTCGGCGAGATCTCCTCGACCTTCCCGCAGGTCGCGATGCCGGCGCTGTCGTTCACGCAGATCGCCTCGCTGGTGGGGCCGGCGCTGACCATCGCGATGCTCGCAGCCGTGGAGTCGCTGCTCTCGGCCGTCGTCGCCGATGGCATGATCGGCGGCCGGCACCGGTCGAACATGGAGCTCGTGGCACAGGGCGTCGCGAACATCGGCTCGGCGCTGGTCGGCGGCATCCCCGCCACCGGCGCCATCGCGCGCACGGCCACCAACGTCAAGAACGGTGGCCGCACGCCGGTCGCCGGCATCACGCACGCCCTCGTGCTGCTGCTGATCACGCTCTTCGCCGGCCGCTGGGCGACGATGATCCCGCTCGCTGCGCTGGCGGCGATCCTGCTCGTCGTCGCCTACCACATGAGCGAGTGGCGGGTGTTCCGCGCCGAGTTGCGCGGGCCGCGCAGCGACGTGCTCGTGCTGGTGCTGACCTTCGCGCTGACGGTGCTCGTGGACCTGACGGTGGCGATCGGGGTCGGCGTCGTGCTCGCCTCGTTCCTCTTCACGCGGCAGATGGCCGAGGCGTCGGACGTACGACTGGTCTCGGTCGGACTGGGCCCCGACGACAACGGCGAGCCGCCGGGCGGCGACGAGCAGATGCGCATCACGGCATCGCTGCCCGCGGCGGTGCAGGTGTATGAGGTGAGGGGCGCGATGTTCTTCGGCGCCGCCGCGACCTTCCGCGACACCATGTCGCACCTTGCGGCCAAGCCGCGCTTCCTGATCATCCGCATGCGGGCCGTGCCGGCCATCGACTCCAGCGGGTTGAGCGCGCTCCGCCAGTTCCTCGAGCGCAGCCGCGCCGACGGCATCCGCGTGCTGTTGACCGAGGTGCAGGCGCAGCCGCTCTCCACCATGCGGCGCGCCGAGCTCCTCTCCTGGCTGGGCGACGAATCCCTGTTCGCGACTCTCGACGGCGCGGTCGACTACGCCCGCGCCGCCCTCCAGGGCCCTACTCCACCGTGACGCTCTTGGCGAGGTTGCGCGGCTGGTCCACGTTGGCGCCGCGCTTCACCGCGATGTAGTACGCGAGCAACTGCAGCGGGATGCTGGACAGCACCGGCGTCAGCATGTCCATGGTGTCCGGCACGCGGAACTCGAAGTCGATCAGCCCCTTGAGCGCCGGCTCCTCGCGGCTCGTGATCACGATCGTCTTGCCGCCCCGCGCCCGTACCTCCTGGATGTTCGACACGAGCTTGTCGAACACCGCGTCGTGCGGCGCGATGAACACCACCGGCATCGACTCGTCGATCAGCGCGATCGGGCCGTGCTTCATCTCGGCGGCGGGGTAGCCCTCCGCGTGGATGTAGCTGATCTCCTTGAGCTTGAGCGCACCCTCGAGCGCGGCCGGGAAGTTGTAGCCGCGGCCAAGGTACAGGAAGTTCGTCGCGTCCTTGAACGCCTCGGCGATCCGCTCCATCTCGCTCGCGCGGTCGAGGATCGACTGGATCTGCTTCGGCAGGTCGGCCAGCGCCTGCGCCACCTCGCGGCCGCGCGTCACCGAGAGCATCCGCTTGCGGCCGAGCTTGAGCGCGAACAGCGCCAGCGCCACCACCTGGCTCGTGAACGCCTTCGTCGAGGCCACGCCGATCTCCGGCCCCGCATGCAGGTAGATGCCGCCGTCGTCCTCGCGCGCGATGGTCGAGCCGACCACGTTCACCAACCCGAGCGTCCGCGCCCCGCGCCGCTTCGCCTCGCGCATCGCCGCCAGCGTGTCCGCCGTCTCTCCCGACTGCGAGATCACGATGCAGAGCGTGTTCGGCGTGATGATCGGGTTGCGGTAGCGGAACTCCGACGCGTACTCCACCTCGACCGGGATCCGCGCGAAGTCCTCGATCATCATCTCGCCGATCAGCGCCGAGTGCCAGCTCGTGCCGCACGCCGTGATGATGATCTGGTCGATGTTCATCAGGTCGTCGTGGCTCATGTTGAGCCCGCCGAGCTTGGACGTGCCGTCCTCGAGGATCAGGCGGCCGCGCATGGTGTTCTCCACCGTGTGCGGCTGCTCGAAGATCTCCTTGATCATGAAGTGGTCGAACCCGCCGCGCTCGATGGCGGCGAGGTCCCACTCGATGCGCTCGACCGAGCGGCGCAGTGGCACCGAGTTGATGTCCATCACCTGGTAGCCCTCCGGCGTCAGCACCGCGAGGTCGCCGTCGTCCAGGTAGACCACCTGCCGCGTGTGCGAGAGGATGGCCGACGCGTCGCTCGCGAGGAAGTACTCACCCTCCCCGACGCCGATCAGCAGCGGGCTGCCCTTGCGCGCGGCCACGATCTTCGCCGGGTCCTTGCTGGACACCACCGCGATGCCGAACGTGCCCTCGACCTTGCGCAGCGCGCCGATCACGGCCTCCTCGAGCGACCCCTCGAACAGCTCCTGCACGAGGTGCGCGATGACTTCCGTGTCGGTATCCGAGCGAAACTGGTGCCCAAGCTCCTGCAACTGCGAGCGCAGGACGTTGGCGTTCTCGATGATGCCGTTGTGCACCACGGCGACCGATTCGTCGCTGCTCAGGTGCGGGTGCGCGTTGCGCTCCGTCGGCGGTCCGTGCGTCGCCCAGCGCGTGTGCGCGATGCCGACCTTGCCGGTCACCGGGTCCGCCGCGAGCGCGCCCTCCAGCTTCGCGATCTTGCCCGCGGCACGCCGCGTCTCCAGTGCCTCCCCATCATAGACTGCCACGCCGGCGGAGTCGTAGCCCCGGTACTCGAGTCGCTTGAGTCCTTCGATAAGCAGGGGCGTGGCCTGCTTGGGGCCGATATAACCGACGATACCGCACATGGGCGTATGGGAGATGGGACATGTGAGCGGTGGGGTACTGTCTTCCCCCGCGCCGACTCACGTCAACTCACGGCAACTCTCTGGATATCACGTCAACTTCGCCAGCAGCGCGCGTCCTTCGTCGATCATCCGCTGCGCGCCTTCCTTCGTCGGGGCCTCCGCGATGACTCGCACCACCGGCTCCGTGCCGGAGGGCCGGATATGCACCCAGCGATCCGACCACGACAGCCGAAGCCCGTCCTGCGTGTCCACTTCGGCGTCCGGGAACGCCTTCGTCAGCGCCGCGTACACCGCATCCAGCGGCTTTGACGGCCGGTCCAGCTTGTCCTTGATGATCGCGTACCGGGGAAACCGGCTCACGGTCCGGGACAGCGGCACCCCATCCTCATGTAGCATCTGCAACAGCAGTGCCACACCCAACGGAGCGTCCCGCCCAAGGTGCAACTCGGGCAGGATCACCCCGCCGTTGCCTTCCCCGCCGATCACCGCACCCTCCTCCCTCATTCTAAGGGCGACGTTCACTTCGCCCACCGGCGCCCGCACCACCCGGGTCCCGTGCTCGGCCGCCATGTCGTCGACGATCCGGCTGGTCGAGAGGTTCGTGACCACCGGACCGTTGCGGTGTCGCAGCACGACACGTGTCGCCAACGCGAGCGTATAGTCCTCGCCGATCGCGACTCCCTCGTCGGACACCAAGGCGAGTCGGTCCACGTCAGGGTCGGTCGCGAAGCCGATATGCGCACCGGTCCTCTTCACCAACGCGCAGAGGGCACCGAGGTTCTCCGCGACCGGCTCCGGGGGCCGCGGAAAGCGGCCGTCCGCCTCGAGCTCGATCCCTCGCACGTCGCAGCCGAACAGCTCCAGCAGGCGCGGTATCACGATGCCGCCGGCACCGCGGCAGGCATCGTACGCCACGCGGAAATGACGCGTGCGGATGCCCCGCACGTCGATGAACGGCAGCGCCAGCACCGCGCTGAGATGGCGCGCGATGGCATCGCCGTCGAACCGCGTGTCGCCGAGCTTGTCGTAGGTCGCGTACGGGACGCCCTGCTCCACCAAGGAGCGCATCTGGGCGCCCTGGGCCGCGCTCAGGAAGAGCCCGTCGGGGCCGATGAACTTGAGCGCGTTCCACTCGATCGGGTTGTGGCTCGCCGTGATGCCGAGTCCGCCCGCCGCGTGATGATGCTCGACCGCGAGCTGGATGGTCGGCGTAGTGGTAAGGCCGATGTCGATGACGTCGGCGCCGACGCTCTCTAGCGCCGCCCGCGTCACGGTGTGGAACATCGGGCCACTCACGCGGCTGTCGCGTCCCAGCACGACCGCCTTCGACTTGCCCCGGGCAATGGCCCAGGCGCCGAACGCCGCCGCATACCGGGCCACGACCTCGGGGGTCAGGCCAAAGCCGACGCGTCCCCGGATGCCGGAGACGCTGATCATCAGTCGAGGGTCAGTCACAGGGCATCAAGCTAGCCCGCGGCGAAGCTTGATGGGAGATGCGCGCCGCGGACGCACCATGGCCTGCGCGGGGACGCGCGCGGCGGGCCCACCACCGCCTACGCATTATTATCACGGATGGACCTCCTGACCCTCCGCGTCGCCGCCGGCGGCGGCTCCATCGATGGCCTCGAATCCTCCCGGCTCGTCGCGGCCGGCTTCACGCTCCTCCAGCGCTCTGCCGTGCTCGTGCGCGCGCTGGCCGGCCGGCGTGCCGCGCTGCTGCTGCCCACCTCGCCACAGTTCTTCGTGGCGCTCGCCGCGGCCGATGGCCGCGGCGCGGTGCTGATCAACCCGCTCGCGGCACCGGCCGAGGTCGCGTTCCAACTCGCCGACGCGAACGTGGGTGCGGTCTTCACGGTCGGCTCGCTCGCCGGGGCGCTCCCGCCCGGAACGGCGCACGTCCTCCTTGACGAAGCGCCGTCATTCGCCACCGTCATCGCCGCAGATGGCGCCCCCCAGCGCGTCGACCTCGGCTCGCACTTCGGCCTCGCGCTCGAGGGAGACGTCGACGCTCCCGGACGCGAAGAGGAATGCGCCATCGTCTACACCTCGGCGATGTCCGGCACGCCGCGCGGCGCCATCCTCACGCACCGCAACCTGCTGGCGAACGCGAGGCAGACCGTGACCGCGGCGGGCAACACTCGCCATGACCACCTGCTCGCGGTGCTGCCCTTCGCGCACCTGTTCGGGCTCACGGTCTCCGCGAACGCGCCGTTGATCGCCGGCGCGCGCGTGACGACGATGCCCCGGTTCAATCCGCTCGCCGCGATCGACATCATGGAGCGGGAGGCGATCACCGAGATCGTCGGCGTGCCGGCGATCTTCGCCTCGATGCTCGCGGCCATCGAGCGCCGCGGTGGCGCGCTGCGCGCGGAGGCGCTGCGCCTCTGTATCTGTGGCGGCGCGCCCTTGTCGCTCGAGCTGCAGGAGCGCTGGGCAGAGGCCACCGGAGTCGAGCTGCGGCAGGGCTACGGACTCACCGAGGCGTCTCCCGTGGCGCTCTTCAACCGGACGGACCAGCCTAACCGGCGCGGGACGCTCGGAGTGCCCTTCCCCGGGGTGCGCGTGAGCGTCCGGG
>DATLLD010000040.1:0-7434 GCA_035538035.1 Gemmatimonadaceae bacterium
GCCCTACGGTACAGGGTACGCGGGGGGGTGTAGGATGCGGCCCCTCATCGCCGTTCCTCTCACATGAGCTTGAAGCCTGTAGGCTCTTACCCGTGCTTCAGCGCCGGGAATCTCGCCTTGATCGTTGTCCCCTCGCCGAGCACCGACTCCGCGCGCACGCGGCCGCCGTGGGCTTCCACCAAGTGCTTCACGATCGCCAGGCCGAGGCCGGTGCCGCCTTCCTCGCGCGAGCGGCCCGGATCCACGCGGTAGAAGCGTTCGAAGATGCGGGGGAGGTGTTCGGCGGCGATGCCGACTCCCGTGTCGCGCACGCCGACGATCACGCCGTCGGCGTACCGTTCGGAGAAGAGCGTCACGCTGCCGCTCGTCGTGTGGCGCACGGCGTTGTCGACCAGGTTGCCGATCACCTGGCGGAGCGCCGTCGGGTCGGCGTCGACGCTCGTCGCGCCCGGCGCGAACTCGCGCGTGAGCGTGAGCCCCTTGGCCGCTGCCGCATCGCGCGCCGCCGCCGTCACCTCGTTGCTGATCGACTGCAGGTCCACCGGCTGCGGGTTCGGCACCCAGCCGCCGGACTCGATCCGCGAGAGGTCCAGCAGGTCATCCACGATGCGCTGCATGCGCCTCGTGTTGCTGAGGATCCGCTCGACGAACTGCCGGCGCATGTCGAACGGTACGTCATCGGCGGCGAGCGTCTCGGCAAAGCCACCGACGATCGTCAGCGGCGTGCGCAGCTCGTGCGAGACGTTCGCGACGAAGTCACGCCGGACTCCCTCGAGCCGGCGCACGCGCGTCAGGTCGAACAGCGCGAGCACGGCGCCGCCGCCGGTGAGCGGTCGCGCCGTGACGTTGAGGGTGCGGCCGCTGATCACGACCTCCGCGCCGTCCGGCGTCTCGCCGTCGAAGGCGGAATGCAGTGCATCGCGCAGCGCGACCTCGCGCGGCAGGTGGTCCACCGGGAACGGCAGCGGCTCGTTGGCGCCAAGCAGAAGGCGCGCCGTCTGGTTGATGCGCACGATCATCCGGTCCGTGTCGACGGCGATGACGCCCTCGTTGAGCGATTCGGTGAGCTGCAGGAGCAGCATCTCGTCGGCCTTGCGCGCGTCGAGCCGCGCCGAGAGCTGCTCGGCGAGCTCACGCAGCGCCACGGCCAGCTCGCCCACCTCCCCCGGCGCGCGCATCGTCGGGCGGCGCGAGAGGTCGCCGTCGGCGAGCGCGCGCGCGACGTCGCGGAGTTCCTCGACCGGCCGCGACACCGATCTCGAGAAGATCCACGCGATCACCAACGCGCCCATGAGCGCGATCAGGCTCCCGACCAGCACGTTCCGCCGCGCGGAACGCACCACGAGGTCGAGGTCCTTCGTCGGCAGCGACACGCGCGCCACGCCGAGCGAACCCACCGGCACGGCGACATAGAGTTCCTCCTCGCCGGTCGACGGTGATGGCCGCTGCGACTGGCCCACGCGCCCGGCCAGCGCTTCGGCGACCTCGGGGCGCGTGGCGTGGTTCTGCAGCCCTCCGAGGGCGGCTCCATCGAACTCCGAGTCGCCGATGACCACGCCATCCGGCGCGACGATCGTGACGCGCCGGCCAAGCGCCGCGCCAAAGCGGTCGGCGAGCGAATCGGGGAAGGCGCCGTCGCGGAGCCAGAGGTCGCCGATGAGCCGGGCCTCGCTCGAGAGGAAGTCCGTCGCGTCCTCCCTCAGCCGGTCGCGGATCTGGCGATCCACCACGGAGATGATGAAGACGGAGAGGAACCCGACGACGAGCAGCGCGCCGAGCAGGAGGCGCTGGGTGAGCCTCACTGCCGCCCCCGGCGGACCATCGACTGGAGCGACATCACGGGCCGGCGGGGCGCGGCACCTTGAGGCGATAGCCGAAGCCGCGCACGGTCTCGATCAGGTCGCCGGCCGGGTGGAGCTTGGTGCGGAGCCGCTGGATGTGCATGTCGACGGTGCGCGTCTGGATGTCGGGCGCGGCGTCCCACACGGTCTCCAGCAGGTGCGCGCGCGCCTGCAGGCGGCCGCGCCGTTCGGCGAGCGTCAGCAGCAGCTTGTATTCGGTGGGCGTGAGCTCGACCTCGTGGTCGTTCACGGTCACGCGATGCGCCGAACGGTCCATGCGGATGGGGCCCACCTGCAGCACGTCGGCCTGTTCCGTGGCGCCGCCGAGGCGGCGGAGGATCGCGCCGACGCGGAGCACGAGTTCCTGCGGGCTGAACGGCTTGGTGAGGTAGTCGTCCGCGCCGAGCTCGAGGCCGCGGATGCGGTCCGGCTCGTCCTTGCGCGCGGTCAGCATGAGCACGCCGATGTTGGCGCTCTCCTCTTCCTCGCGAAGCCGGCTCAGCACGTCGAATCCCGAGAGACCCGGGAGCATGAGGTCGAGGACGACGAGGGCCGGCCGGTCGCGCTTGGCCATCGCGAGCGCGTCCGGCCCGGTGGACGCGGAGGTGACGCGGTACCCCGCCTTCGCGAGGTGGTACACGACCAGCGCGACGATGTCCGGCTCGTCGTCGACGACCAGGATGCGTTCGCTCACGCCGGCGTCCCCTCGAGCCGCTGCGCGATCGACGCGAGCAGGATCTCGATGGCGACGCTGTTCTCGCCGCCGCGCGGGATGATGATGTCGGCGTAGCGCTTGCTGGGCTCGACGAACTGCAGGTGCATCGGTTGCACCGTGTTCAGGTACTGGTCCAGGATCTCCTCCAAGGGGCGGCCGCGCACCAGCATGTCCCGGCGGATGCGCCGGATGAGGCGGATATCGGCATCGGCCTCGACGAACACCTTCACGTCGCACGCCGTGCGCACGCGCTCGTCGACGAGCAGGAGGATGCCGTCGATCACGATCACGTCGGCGGGCTGGATGCGCACCGTCTCGGGCGCGCGGAGGTGCGTGGTGAAATCGTAAACGGGCTTGTCGATGGCCTCGCCGCGGCCGAGCGCCGCGAGGTGAGCACCAAGAAGCTCGAGGTCGAACGCATCCGGATGGTCCCAGTTGACGCGCCGCCGTTCCTCGAGCGTGAGGTGGCGATGGTCGCGGTAGTAGGCATCCATGTCGATGAAGGCGACCTGCGCGCTCTCCAGCGATTCGGCGACGCGGCGGGCCACGGTGGACTTCCCGGAGCCGGTGCCTCCTGCGATGCCGATGATGAGGGGTTTCACGCGGGGAATCTCTCGGGAGGCGTGTGCAGGTTGGGCGACGATGGTGTCACGGTCGTGTATCGCCCGCCCGAAGGTTGGGCAGGCATGCGGTGGGCCGCAACCAGCGCCGCTGCGAGCAGTACTGTACCTCCCGGGCCGGCGATAGTTTTATGGATGCATTCCGCCCGCCGGCCCCTCGCCGCCCTGAGCCTCCTCCTGGCCGCCGCGTGCGCGCGTCCGGCCATCGACACGGCACGGCCGGTGGAGATCGTGCTCGCCGCCACGACCGATGTGCACGGGCGGCTGCGCGGCTGGGACTACTTCGCGAACGCCGAGGACAAGGCGCGGGGGCTCTCCCGCGTCGCCACCATCGTCGACTCGCTGCGCGCGGTCGCCAAGGGCCGCGTGATCCTCGTCGACGGGGGTGACCTGCTGCAGGGCAACCCCATGACGTACGTGGCGGCGCGCATCGATTCGCTCAGCCCGAGCCCGGTCGTCGCCGCGATGAACGTCATGCGCTACGATGCGGCGGCCGTGGGCAACCACGAGTTCAACTACGGCCTCGACGTATTCGACCGGGCGCGTGCGCGCGCGCGCTTCCCGTTCCTCGCGGCCAACACACGACGGCTCGATGGCGGCAAGCCGTTCCCCGCGATGGTGATGGTGGAGCGCGCCGGGCTCAAGGTCGCGCTCATCGGCGTCACGACGCCGGGTTCGATGATCTGGGACCGCGACCACCTGCAGGACCGGCTCGTGGTCGACGACATCGTGCAGTCGCTGCCCGCGCAGGTCGCGGCGGCGCGCGCGGCCGGCGCCGCCGCAGTGGTGGTGGTCGCGCATGCTGGCATCGAAGGCAGCGCCTCGTACGACACGGTCGGCACTCACATGCCGAGCGAGAACCCGATGGCGCGCGTGGCGCGCGAGGTGCCGGGCATCGACGTGATGGTGATCGGTCACTCGCATGGCGAGGTGGCGGACACCACCATCAACGGGGTGTTGCTGGTGCAGCCGCGGAACTGGGCGACGAGCCTCGCGGTCGTGCGGCTGCGCTTCGAGCCCTCCGGCGGCGGGCACGTGCTCGCCGCCAAGCGCGGCGTGTTGGTTCGGGCGGCGGGCCACGCCGAGCATCCCGCCGTCGTCGCCGCCGTCGAGCGCGCGCACGCCGCGGCCGTCCGCTTCTCGACGACCGTCATCGGGCGCACGGAGGTCGCGTGGCGCGCCGACTCGGGACGCGTGCGCGACGTGCCGCTGGTGGACCTGATCCAACAGGTGCAGCTCCGCGCCACCGGCGCCGACCTCAGCACCGCCTCGGCGTACTCGCTCGGCGCCACGCTGCCGCCGGGCCCGATCACCATCGCGCAGGTGGCGCAGCTCTACCCCTACGAGAACACGCTCCGCATGCTGAGGCTCTCGGGTGCGCAGGTGCGCGCCTACCTCGAGCACAGCGCCCGCTACTGGGACGTGCGCGCCGACTCCACCGGCGTGCTTCGCGCCGCGCCCGACCCGCGCATTCCCGGCTACAACTTCGACATGCTGGCCGGCGCGGACTACACGATGGACCTGGCGCAGCCGATCGGCTCGCGCATCACCACGCTGAAGGTGCGCGGCCGCGAGGTGCTCCCGACCGACACCTTCTCCGTCGCCATCAACAACTACCGCGCGAGCGGCGGCGGTGGGTACGACATGCTGCGCGGTGCGCCGGTCGTGTTCGACGGCGACACCGAGATCCGGGACCTGCTGATCGAGGAGGTCCGCCGGCGCGGCGTGCTGCGCCCCGAGGACTTCTTCACAGAGAACTGGCGGCTGCTCCCTCCGCGCCGGACGTTGCGCGTGATCGCGGTCAACGACTTTCACGGTGCACTCACCAAGAGGCCCGACGGCACGGCCGGCAACCGCGGTGGCGCGGCCGAGATGGCGGCGATGATCCGCCGGGCCGAGTCGGAGTGCAAGCCGTTCTGCGTGCCGCTGCTGCTGCACGGCGGCGACCTCTTCCAGGGCACGCCCGCCTCGAACTTCGCGCACGGCGCGCCGGTGGTGCGGATCTTCAACGCGCTCGGGTTCGCCGCCGGCGCGCTCGGCAATCACGAGTTCGACTGGGGCCAGGACACGTTGCGCGTGCGGATGGCGCAGCTCGCCTCGCCGGTGCTCGGCGCCAACGTCACGTACGCGGACGGGCGCGACGTGGCGTGGATCCCCGACGACACGATGCTCGTGGTCGGCGGCATCAAGGTGGGCGTCATCGGCGTCGCGGACCCGGCCACGCCGCGGACGACGATGCCGCGCCACGTGGCGGACCTGCGGTTCGCGCCGCCGGCGCCGATAGTGCGCGAACGCGCCCGCGCCCTCCGCGCGCGAGGCGCCATGAAGGTCGTGCTCGTCGCGCATCTCGGCGGCTTCTGCGACCGCGCCGACGCCGACAAGTGCGAGGGCGAGATCTTCGCACTCACGGCGGAGCTCGGGCAGGGCGTCGTCGACGCCGTCGTGAGCGGCCACACGCACTCGCCGGTGACGACCGTCGTCAACGGCGTGCCGATCGTGCAGGCACGGTCGAGTGCGCGCGCCATCGGCATCCTCGACATCCCGCTCGACTACCCCGGCTCGGCGCGCACCACCATCCGGCCGCAGTTGCGCTCGGTGACCAGCGACAGCATCACGCCCGACCCGGTGATCGCCGCGGTGGTGGCCGAGGCCGTGGGTGCGGTGGCCGGCCGCGTGAACGAGGTGATCGTCGAGAACGCGGAGCGCCTGCCGCGCACCGGCGACCAGTACGCGCTCGGCAACTTGATAGCCGACGCGCAGCGCGCGGCGGGCAAGGGCGACATGGCCGTGATGAACAACGGCGGCATACGGGCGGACCTCGCGGCAGGTCCCGTGACATGGGGGCAGCTCTACGAGGTGCAGCCGTTCGCCAACCGGCTCGTGGTGGTGACGGTGCGCGGCGCCGCGCTGCGCGCGTACCTCGAGGGGCTCGTGGGCGGCACGTCGGTGCGGTATCACGTCAGCGGCGTGACGATCGACTACGACCCGTCCGCGCCGTCGCTCAAGAAAAAACGGCTCAAGCGCGTGACGATGAGCGACGGCTCGCGGCTCGACGACCGCCGCCGCTACCGTGTGGTGATGACCGACTTCCTCGCCTCCGGAGGCGACGGCGTGTCGCTCTCGCAGGAGGCGACCATCGAGGAGCTGAACAGAGTGGACCTGGACGCATTCGTTGATCACCTGCGCTCGATGCCGGGCGCGCGCCTCACGCCCAGCGACGCCGTGCGCGCGCCGCGCATCCGGGCCGTGCCATGAGCGAGCTTCTGCGCGTGTTCGTGAACGGCACCGGCGTGAGCGTGCCGCCCGGCAGCACGGTCATCGACGCGGTCGCGGCGGTGGATGCCGCGGCGGCCGACGAGGTGCGCGCGGGCTCCCGCGCCGTCGTCGACAGCCGTGGGCTGCCCGTCGACGCCGCGACCGTGCTCTCCGGCGGGTACGTCATGCGCATCATCAGCGCGCGATGATCACGAGCGAGCTGCTGCGCCGGCTCCCCAAGGCGGAGCTCCACTGCCACCTCGATGGATCGATTCGCCCCGCCACGCTCCTCGAACTCGGGCGCGAGCTCAACCACGCGATGCCGCACGACGACGCCGAGGCGCTGGCCGACTACATGCGCGTCGATCACGCGCGAAACCTCGAGGAGTACCTCGAGCGCTTCACGGTCACGCTCTCGGTGATGCAGACGGCCGAGTCGATGGAGCGCGTGGCCTATGAGCTGGCCGAGGACTGCGCCAAGGAGGGCGTGCGCTACGTGGAGGTGCGCTACGCGCCGATCCTCAATGTGCGCGAGGGACTGACGCTCGCGCAGGCCGTGGAGCATCCGCTGGAAGGCCTGCGTCGCGCCGAGCGCGAGTACGGCATCAAGGCGCGCGTGATCGTGTGCGCCATCCGCAACATGCCGCCGGCGACTTCGCTGCAGTTGGCGCGCCTCGCGGTGGACTTCATGGGGGATGGCGTCGTCGGATTCGACCTGGCGGGCGGCGAGGCGGGGTATCCCGCCACCGCGCATGCGGCCGCGTTCGATCACGCCATCGAGAACGGTCTCTGCTGCACCTGCCACGCCGGCGAGGGCGACGGGCCGGCGTCGATCGCCGCTGCGATGCATAGCTGCCACGCGCATCGCATCGGCCACGGCACGCGCCTCATCGAGGACCCGGCGCTGCTCGCCGAGGTGCGCGAGAGCGGAGTCGTCCTCGAGTGCTGCCTCACGAGCAACGTGCAGACGCGCGTCGCGGCATCGTACGACACGCATCCGCTG
>DATLLD010000041.1:0-16146 GCA_035538035.1 Gemmatimonadaceae bacterium
TCCCACGGCGACATCCCTCCCGCCCTTCCGCACGAGCAGCCATTTGCCGTACACGGCCTCGCTCTTCGCCACCGACGTCGCGTCGGGCGGAAGCTTGGCGCCGTTCACGGAGACGGCGCCCTGCTGGATGAGCTTGCGCGCCGCGGTGCGCGAGAGCGAGAACGCCTCCTCGAGGACGCTCACCACGTCGAGTCCCTCGCCGGGCACGGGCCGCAGGTGTACACAGGGCATCTCGGCGGCGAGCATCGCGAACACCGGCTCCGAGAGCGCGCCCACGTCCGCCTTGCGGTCGAACACGGTGCGCGACACGATCTCCGCGAGCTCGGCCGCCTCGCTGCCGTGGATCAGTGAAGTCACCTCGAAGGCGAGTCGGCGCTGCGCGCCGCGGAGGTGCGGCTCCGCGACGTGCGCCGCCTCGATCTCCTCGATCTCCTGACGGCCCAACAGGGTGAACGTGCGCAGCAGCCGTCCCGCATCCGCATCGTCGCTGTTGATCCAGAACTGGTAGAACTGGTACGGACTCGTGCGCGCGGCATCGAGCCAGACGGCGCCCGCTTCCGTCTTGCCGAACTTGCGGCCGGCCGAGTCGGTGAGCAGCGGGAAGGTGATGCCGTGCGCCTCGGCGCGCGGCACCGGACTCCCGTCGGCGGTGGCATTCGCATCCGCGTGGGCCCGGCGGACGAGTTCCGTCCCCGCCGTGATGTTGCCCCACTGGTCGCTGCCGCCGATCTGCAGCGTCACGCCCTCCGCCTCGTGCAGCCGCAGGAAGTCGTACGCCTGCAGCAGCATGTACGAGAACTCGGTGAACGAGATGCCGGCATCCATGCGCGACTTCACCGAATCCTTCTGCATCATCCAGTTCACGGTGAAGTGCTTGCCGACATCGCGCAGGAAGTCGATCAGGCGCGCGTTGCCGAGCCACTCGAAGTTGTCGCGCACCGCGAAGCGCTTCGCTTCCTCGTCGCCGAGCGCGGCCTTCATGACGCGCCGAATCTGCGCCTCGATCAACCTGGCGTTGGCCGCGATCTCGTCGGCGTGCCGGATCGGACGCTCTTCCGACTTGCCGCTCGGGTCGCCGATCATGGCCGTGCCGCCACCCACGAGGGCGATGGCGCGATGCCCCGCGCGGGCCAGCCGCACGAGCCCCATGATCGACACGAGGTTGCCCACGTGCAGGCTCTCCGCGGTCGGGTCGAACCCGCAGTAGCCGCTGACCGGCCCGCGCGCGAGCGCCTCGGCGCAACCTTCGGTCTTCTGGTGCAGCAGGCCGCGCCACTCGAGTTCCTCGAGCAGGTCGTGGCGCAACGTTGTGACGGCGTGGGGAACGAGGCTCATGCCCAAAGGTACGGACGCAGTGGTGAAAAATGAACGCGCGTTGCCCGACCCCTCGCCCGGGCCTAGGTTCCGTCACATCTGATGCCACGGAAAAAGCGACTCCTCTACGCCGCCGCGGGCGTTGCCGGCTTCGGCATGCTCTGCCTCGCGATCTTCGGCATCTACTGGGGCTGGATCCTCTGTCGCGGCGACTCCTGCCCGTCAATCGCCCAGTTCGATGAGTACCGTCCCAGCCAGCCGGCGCGGCTCTACGCCGCGGACGGACGCTTCATCGGCGAGGTCGGGCTGGAGCGGCGGTCGCTCGTCACGCTCGACAAGATCCCGCAGCACGTCGTGGACGCGTTCGTCATCACCGAGGACAAGCGGTTCTTCGACCATAACGGCATCGACTACTGGCGCGTGATCGGCGCGATGTGGGCCAACGTGCGCGCGATGGGCTTTGCCGAGGGATTCTCGACCATCACGATGCAGCTGGCGCGGAACGTCTTCCCCGCTCAGCTGCCGTCCGGCTCCCGCGCGTCCAGCGCCATGGCCAACCTCGAGCGCAAGTTCCGCGAGGCCAAGGTCGCGCGGCAGATCGAGAAACGCTTTTCCAAGCAGCGCGTCCTCGAGCTCTACCTGAACCAGATCTCGCTCGGCGGCGGCGCCTACGGCGTCGAGTCGGCGTCGCAGCGCTACTTCGGACGGCCGGTCGGTGAGATCACCGTGGCCGAGGGAGCGATGCTGGCCGCGCTGCCCAAGGCGCCATCGCGCTACAATCCGCGGCGCTTTCCGGACCGCGCCGTGCAGCGCCGCAATACGGTGCTCGAGCTGATGCGTCGCGAGGGCGCGCTCTCCGATGCCGATGCGTCGGTGGCCAAGGCGTATCCGCTCCGGCTCAATCGCGCGGCGCGCAGCGGGGGGGAGATCGCCCCCTACTTCGTGGAGTGGGTGCGGGCCGAACTCGAACGGCGCTTCGGCAAGCAGGTCTATGACCGCGGGCTCCGCGTCTTCACCTCGCTCGACCTCGACATGCAGGGCGCGGCCGAGCGCGCGATGGAACGCCAGCTCCGCGCCATCGAGTCCGGCGGCGACCTCGGCCGCTTTCCGCATCGCACGTACGAGGAATATCTCGCGCGCGCGGCCAGCGGTGGCGCCGATGCCGACACGCCCAACTCGCCCTACCTCCAGGGTGCGTTCGTCGCCCTCGACCCGCGCACCGGTGCCGTCCGCGCGCTCGTCGGCGGTCGTGACTTCGACGACTCCAAGTTCGACCGCGCGGTGCGCGCCATGCGCCAGCCCGGCTCGACCTTCAAGCCCATCGTCTACGCGACCGCGGTTCGCACCGGTCGCCCGACGACTTACTTCATCGACGACGAGCCGATCGAGGTGCCCCAGCAGGACGGCACGCTCTGGACGCCGCAGAATTACGACCTGACCTTCGAGGGCCGCGTCACCATGCGCCGCGCCCTCTACCAGTCGCGCAACCTCCCGGCCATCCGCCTCGCGATGGAGCTCGGCGAGCAGGGTGTCGTCGACATGGCCAAGCAGTTCGGCATCACGTCGCGCGTTCCGCCCTATCCGTCGATCGCGCTCGGCTCCGCCGATGTCCGCCCGATCGAGATGATCGCTGCCTACAGCACCTTCGCCAACCTCGGCTGGCGCGTGCCGCCGACGCCGATCCTCCGCGTCGAGACGCTCGACGGCAAGCGCATCTTCGACGCCGTGCCCGAGCGCGTGCAGGTGCTCTCGCGCGAGGAAGCGTGGCTGATGGTGGACATGCTGAAGGACGTCGTGAACCGCGGCTCGGGCTACCGCGCGGTGCGCGCGGCCGGCTTCAACATCCCGACCGGTGGAAAGACGGGCACCACGAACGACTACACGGACGTCTGGTACGTCGGGTTCACCACGGACCTCGTCGCGGGCGTCTGGATGGGCTTCGACCGCCCGCAGGAGATCATGCGAAATGCGCAGGGCGGGCGGCTCGCCGCACCGGCCTGGACCGCGTTCATGAAGGAGGTGTACGGCCGCAAGCCTGCGCCTCCCGACTGGCCGCGCCCGCCGGGCATCATCCAGATGACGATCGACCCCGCCACGGGCCTGCGCGCCGGTCCCAACTGCTACTCGGACTCACTGCGCGTCGAATACTTCCTCGCCGGCACGGAACCCACGATGGAGTGCCCGAGGCGCAGCATCTTCTGATGCCGCCACCCGCCGCCGGGGCTCGCGTGCGCTACCACGCGCGGTGGGTGGTTCCGGTGGCGACGCCGCCGGTCGAGCGCGGCACTGTGGTGGTGGAGGATGATCGCATAGCGTGGGTCGGTCCCACCGCGCACGCCCCGGCCGGCGGCCGTGACGAGGACCTCGGCGACAGCATCCTCACGCCGGGGCTCGTGAACGCGCACACCCACCTCGACCTCACCGTGATGCGCGGGTTCCTCGAGGACCTCCCGTTCTTCGACTGGATTCGCGCCCTCACCCGCGCCCGCAACGACGTGCTCTCCGAGTCGGACCTGCGCGACTCCGCGATGCTCGGCATCGCCGAGGGGCTGCTGGCCGGCGTAACGACCTTCGGCGACACGGCGGCATCGTCCGGGCCGTTCGATGCGATGCGCGAGATGGGTGTGCGAGGCATCGCCTACCGCGAGGTGTTCGGGCCGGATCCCGCCGAGTGCAGCGTCTCGATGGAGGGACTCAAATCGCACGTGGCCGCGATGCGCGCCACGGCCACGCCACTCGTGCGCGTCGGCGTCTCGCCCCACGCGCCGTACTCGGTGAGCGACGCCCTCTTTGCCGCCGTTGCCGACTACGCGGCGCGGGAGAGCCTGCCGGTCGCGGTGCACGTCGCCGAGAGCGCCGAGGAGGGCGCACTGGTGGAGCAGGGCAGCGGTCGTTTCGCGGACTTCCTGCGCTCGCGAAGCATCGCCGTCGCGCCGCGCGCGGCCACGCCGATGGCGCTGCTCGGCGCGGCCGGGCTCCTGCGCGCCGGCACCTTGCTCATCCACTGCGTGCACGCGTCGGCGGACGACATCCACGCCGTCAGCAACGGCGGCTGTGGGGTGGCCCATTGCCCGGCCTCGAACGCCAAGCTGGGGCACGGCATCGCACCGCTCGCCGAGTTCATCGCGGCCGGCGCGCGCGTGGGGCTGGGGTCCGACTCGATGGCCTCGAACAACCAGATGGACATCCTCGGGGAAGCCCGGCTCGCCCTGCTCCTGCAGAGATCGAGGCCTGGCCGCGGTGCCGCACTCTCCGCACGCGCGGCACTCCGCCTGGCCACCCTTGGCGGCGCCGAGGCGCTCCGACTCGACGCCGACATCGGCGCACTGGCGGTCGGCAAGCAGGCGGACATGGCCGCGTTCGCGATCGACGCGACACACGGACCGGTGACGGAGCCGATGACCTCGCTGGTCTTTGCGCCGGGCCTCGCTCGGGCGCACCGGGTGATCGTGGCAGGCATCGAACGAGTGCGTGACGGCGCGGTGATGGGCTTCGAACCGGCCATTGCGACACGGGTGGCCCAGACCTCCTCCCGCCTGCTCCAGTGGCGAAGCAGTCGTACCGACCGTTAGCTTCACTAATCCTCGCGGAGGTGTGAGTGACGGTCGGCTGTCTTGCGCTGAACGCTTCCTTCGAACCCCTCACGATGGTCCCGCTCAAGCGGGCCCTGCGCCTCGTCATAGACGGCAAGGCGGAGATCGTGGAGGCAGACAGCGAGCGCTCGGTTCGCTCCGAGCATCTCGCCATGCCGCGGCCGGCGGTGATCCGGCTGCGCAAGTTCGTGCACGTCCCGCGCCGGTTCCGACGCCAGGTCACCAACACCTTCCTGTTCGCGCGTGACGGCTACCGCTGCCAGTACTGCGCGCGGTCGAGCCATGAGTTGCGCCCGCGCGAGTCGCTGACGCGCGACCACGTGGTGCCGATGTCGCGCGGCGGCCTGAACACCTGGACGAACGTCGTCACGGCCTGCTCGAGCTGCAACACGCGCAAGGCGAACCACCTGCTCGAGGAAGTCGGCCTGCACCTGCTGCACAAGCCGGTGGAGCCGCACTTCGTGCATCTCGCCTGGGCGGTACGCCGCCTCACGCCCACCCAGGCGCACTACATCCGGCTCTTCTACGGCGGCGACGTCGTGCGCGAGCTGCAGGCGCGTGAGCGGCAGCTGGTCGGCCGGCAACTCACGGGTGATGCGACGTATCCGGAGGCCTCACCGGCGGTGTAGCACGGGCGCGTCATTGCGATATCCCTTTCCGCGCCCCCATACTCCCTTTTCGTGTTGCACGCGAGCAAGGGTCCAGTCGCGCGCGGCGGTTCCGCCCCTCCCGTGATCCCGACCGTGACTACCTTCCGACTTCGGTACACAGCCAGCCACTGCGCGTGGCGCTCTCGGACGCGGCCGTGACCGTACCGACCAACGCGGCAGCAATCGCCGTTGCGCGTCGCCACTGGAACAGCGTGGCGGGATCCGCGAGTACCGATGAGGAGGTGGCCGCCGCCGCCGATCGACTCTGTCTCGAGCTCCACAAGGGCCTGAGTCGTTGGATCGGGGTCGAGGGGTACCGGACACTCCAGGACCGTGCGCTGCAGGAGATCATCGCCGAGCATCCGGCCTTGGGCAAGCTCTCCTTCGGCGGCAACGACGAGACGGCGAACTTGCTCGCCGTGAGGGAGAGCGGCCGAAAGGAAGTGGCGGACGGCATGGTGGCGCTCGTCGCGCTGGTCGTCGAGTTGCTTGGCCGGATCATAGGGATCGAGATGGCGTTGCGCCTGGTGGAGCACTGGGGTGACCGAGCCCGCGCGGAGTCGTGAGCAATGAGCACAGGAAACGCGCGATGACCAAGAAGCAGCATCGGACCCCGGGGGCGCGGCACCCGGAGCGGGCGGCGCTCGAGCTCTTGAATACCGGCGTGCCGGGACTCAACGAGATCCTCGACGGTGGCCTGCCGACCTACTCCTTCAATCTCCTCGCTGGCGACCCCGGGGCGGGCAAGACGACCCTGGCGATGCAGGTGCTCTTCGCCAACGCCACGGCCAAGCGCCCCGGGCTCTACATCACGCTGCTGGGCGAGACATCGCTCAAGATGCTCCGTTATCAGCAGCAGTATGGGTTCTTCGATCTCCCGCGCGTCGGCGTGGATGTGCACTTCCTCAACCTCACCGCCGAGGCATTGACCGGCGATCTCGAGGAGGTGCTGAAGCGGATCGTGGCGGAGGTGGAGCGACTCAAGCCAGGCGTGGTGGTCGTCGACTCGTTCCGGTCGCTCGTGCGCGCACAGACCGGCAACGCCCACCCCGAACTGGAGCTCGAGCGGTTCATCCAGCGTCTCTCCCAGCACCTGACCACCTGGGAGGTCACCTCGTTCATGATCGGCGAGTACCGCGAGAACGAGTTGCAGAGCCCCATCTTCACCGTGGCGGATGGCATCTTCTGGCTCACCCAGGCCACCGACCGCAACTCGGTCGTGCGCAAGATGCAGGTCGTGAAGATGCGTGGCGCGGCGCTGATGCCCGGCCTGCACACGATGCGGATAAGCGGAGACGGCGTGCAGGTGTTCCCGCGCACGCCGGAGCGGCCGGGCGACGAGAGGAAGCGCGGCACCAAGCGGCTCTCCACCGGCATCGCCGGCCTCGACGAGATGATGCACGGCGGCATTCCGTCCGGTGATTCGCTCATCCTCGCGGGGCAGACCGGCACGGGCAAGACGACTTTCGCCATGCAGTTCGCCTGCGCCGGCCTGCGGATCGGCGAATCCGTCGTCATCGCCATCTTCGAGGAACATCCGGAGACGTACCTTTCGCGCGCCAAGAGCCTCGGCGTGGACCTGGACGAGGCCATCCGCCACGGCAAGCTGCGCATCCTTTACATGCGACCGCTCGACCTCTCGGTCGACGAGACGCTGGACGAGATCCGCAAGACGGTCGATGAGATCGGCGCCACCCGCGTCGTCATCGACTCCATCTCGGGCTTCGAGATGGCGCTCGCCCCCACCTTCCGCGCCGACTTCCGCGAGTCGCTCTACCGGTTGATCGGGGCGCTCACTGGCCTGGGGGTCACCATCTTCTCGACCGTCGAGGTGCCCGAGGGGAAGGAGGGATTGCAGCTCACCGGCTATCAGGTGTCGTTCCTCACCGATGACATCCTCAGCCAGCGCTACGTCGAGATCGAGGGCGAGCTTCGCAAGGCGCTCGTCATCGTGAAGATGCGCGGCAGCAACCACAGCCGGGAGTTCCGGATGTATGACATGACGGCGACGGGCGTGCTCTTGCGGGAGTCTCTGCGGGAGTATGACGGCATCACGAGCGGCTCGCCCAAGCGCGAGCTGCGCCTGCCGCGGCCGACTTATCCCGGGCTCGTCGGTGCCGAGGTCCTCGTCCTCGAGTCGGTGATCCGGGCCGGTGGACTCAGCGCGGAACAGGTCGCCGAGATCACTGGCCTGCCCAAGAGCGGCGACGGCGGCGTGGACGCCATCATCCGTCGGCTGGAGCAGCTGAACTTCGTGACGCGCGAGGGCGATCGCTTCTCAGCCGAGGTGCGCCCCCGGGGCTTCTAGGGATGAGCCCGTGAGACTGCGCGACCCGCTGACCGATTCCGGAGGGCGCGACGAGCTCTACGAACAGCTCGTCGAACTCGCGCCGGATGGCATCATCATCCACGACGGGGAGCTGATCGTGGACGCCAATGCGGCGGCGCTGCGGCTCGTGGGGGCATCCACGCGCGACGAACTGGTCGGCCAGCCGATCAGCCGGTTGCTCGACCCCCCGCACCTGAAGGGTGTGGAACGCCAGCTCATGGGTACCAGCAGCGAGAGCGTGATGGCGCCGGCCGTGCGGGAGACCCTGCGTCGCCTCGACGGGGAGACACTCGACGTCGAGGTGCGGGCAGTCGTGTTCCTCGATCAGGGGCAACCTGCGGCGCACCTTGTGATTCGCGACATCAGCGAGCGTCTTGCGGTAGAGGAGGCGCTCCGACGGGGCGAGGAGCGCGTCCAGCGGGCGCAGCGGATGGAGTCGGTCGGCGCACTCGCCGGCGGCGTCGCGCACGAGGTCAACAACATGATGTCCGTCATCCTCGGGTGCGGCGCGTTCCTGCTCGAAGACCAGGCGGCGCCGGCGGATGCGCTTGCCGACGTGCGCGAGATGATGAAGGCGGCCGAGCGAGCCGCGAGCGTGACGCGGCAGCTGCTGGCGTTCAGTCGGCACGCCGCGAGCCGGCCGGAGCCGGTGGACATCGCGGGCGCCGTGCGCTCCGCCGAACCCATGCTGCGCCGCCTCATCGGTGCCGGACGACGCCTGGTGTTCGTCGCGGATGCGGCACCGACGGCCGCGGTGGATGCCGGCCAGCTCGATCAGGTGATCGTCAACCTCGTGCTCAATGCCCGCGATGCGACCGTCGAGGGCGGTCGCATCGTCATCATGGCATCCGAGCAGAATCTGTCGGAGCCGCAGCTTTCGACCGATGGATCCGAGATCCCTCCCGGCCGCTACGCCGCCGTGAGTGTGCGCGACGACGGTTCGGGCATCGACACCGCTGTGCAGGCGCGAATCTTCGAGCCGTTCTTCACCACCAAGCCGCTCGGCGAAGGCACCGGGCTCGGGCTTGCCGCCGTGCACGGCATCGTCAAGCAGAACCTGGGCTTCATCACGCTGGTATCGGCGCCCGGTGCGGGCACGACTTTCACCGTGCTCCTACCGGCCGTTGTTGACTCGAGCGTTGGTGCCTCTCTCGCGGCGACTTCCCCGACTGTCCCTAGCTCCCGGGTGCCCGCGGATTCGCCGGCCGCACGGGAGGCGGGTAGTGACTCGGTGCTCGTCGTGGACGACGAGCCGTCGATCCGTGCGATCGTCGCGAAGACACTCGAGCGTGTGGGTCTCAGGGTGATGCAGGCAACGGATGGCGTTGACGCACTCGAGTTGGTGGAGCGACTCGGACCGCCCAGCCTCGTGCTGACGGACCTGCGCATGCCACGCCTCGGCGGACTCGAGCTCGCCGACCGGCTGAAGACGCGCTGGCCGGAACTCCCTGTTCTACTGATGTCGGGCTACTCCGTCGGATTCCTGCGGCTCGAAGGTACGACCGCCACGGTCGAGGATCTCATCCAAAAGCCGTTCACCGCCGAGTCGCTCACCGCGCGGGTTCTCGCCGCGCTCTCGAGTGCGCGGGCCGGCGCCTAGCGCCGCGGACGGAACGACGACGACCGCGTAGCGTACTCGCGCCGGTCCCCGCCGAGCAGGCGGGTCGTCAGCGACCGCACGCCGCGCGTCAGCGCCGTGCCCGGGTTCACCTCGCCGCGCACCGCCGGCTGCAGTTCACCCTGCAGCCATCGATTCAGCTCCTCGAGGTCCGACACCGAGAGCGCCTCCACGCTCAGGGTCACGCGGTAGTAGAACCTCTTGTCCTGTCGCGGCGCGCTTATCGGCACGCGCACCGGACGCGACACCGCCGCCTCGGCGTCGGCCAATTTCGCGAACGCGCCGAGCGAGAGCACCCGGTCGCCCACCTTCTGCAGCACCTCGTACGTCTGCTCGACGCCGCGCAGCCGCACTACCACCTCCCACTCGGCCGCTCGCTGCAGCTCGTCGAACCATCGCCCGTCGGCCCAGAGCTCCACCCGGTAGTGCAGCCGCGCCGGGAATCCGCTCCGCAGCAGTTCCTGGGCGCGCTCGTCGCGCAGCATCGCGTGTGACCTCACGAGCGGGCCTTCGACCGTCAGGCGCGAGGGGTTGGGCAGCTGTACCTCGACGCCCGGGCGCGCCTGCGCGGCCAGTGGCGTGCCGAGCGCCACCGCCAGGAGAATCACGGCCGCGGCGACGAGCGTCCTCAGAACCGCCGTCCCAGCCGCACGATCACGTTCATCGGCTCGCGCCCCGTGCTGGTGGACTTGGCGAGATAGACGCCGATCGCCCCGAAGTCGAGGCCGCCGCCGATGCTCGTGCGGAAGCTCGAGAGCGGAGGGAGGCCACGTTCCTCGCGAATGCCCGGACCACCCGACTGCACGCCCCACCCGCGGCCGGCGTCGGCAAAGACGACCCATGCGCCGCGCGTGTTGAGACCGATGCGCCACCAGTCATCGTGGCGGTCCGAACGGAGCCAATCGAGGTTGAACTCCTGCCGCAGCTCGAGCTGCGCCAGCGCGATGCGGTCGCAGAGCGTTGCACGGCCGCTGGTCAACGCGATCCCTCCGCAGGTGAACACGTCAGTGTCGTATGGGCTGCGACGGAAGTCGTGGCCTTCCACCGAACCCGGTCCGCCCACGGAGAGCCGGCGCTGCAGCGGCAACTGGTCGCCGCCGAGCCATCCGCCCGCCACGATGCGCCCGTTCACGCTCGTGCCGTGCGAGAGCCGCGTGTAGCGGCGCGCGTCGATGAACCCGCGCGTGTAGTTGACCTCCTCAGGCACAGGCACGACGGTCAGGAACCCGGGGTCGCGCGCGATCGTACCGCGGCCGCGCTCGATGTTGGCGTCGATGAACCATCCGCCGAGCCAGGGAGAACGCACGCGCTGCCGGGTGTCTACGGCGAGCCGGATCGATGTCAGGTCGACCTTGCCGAGGTCGAGGTTCGGGTTCGCCCGCCACGGCTGGTCGCCGCGAAAGAGCGTGAACGGGTCGCGCGCCCGCGGCGAGTGCCACCTCTCGCTGCCGCCGACGAAGCTCAGCGACACCTCGTCCCCAAGGCGGCCGCCGAGCGACGCTTCCCAGCCGTGCCGGCCGTACCAGTCGCGAAGGTCGCGGTGGAGCACGAACGACGCGAGCCCCGCCTCGGTGTGCCGCAGCTGCCAGCTCTCCACCGGATCGATCACGTCGAAGGCGCGCGCGCCCAGCGTGAGTCCGTTGGTCACGCCGAGTCGCAGGTCTGCGTTGATGTCGTGGCCGATGGTGCCGCGGTCCCATCGCACGGGCTCGGCCGTGCGCACGACGCCGAACGCCGACACCTGCACGCGGCCCCAGTTCGTCGGGCGGCGGATGCGCGGGCCGACGCTCGCCGAGAGTCCCTCGACGCGGTTGTAAGAGCGCGCGGCGACGAAGAACAGGTCGGTGTACGACTCGCCGCGGTCCTCGAAGTCGGGACCGCCCCAGTGCGGACGCCAGTCGACGCCACGCTCCTCCGGCACGATCCTGTCGTTCTCGATCGTGTAGAAGAGCAGCTCCGCCTGCGTGCGGATCTCTCCGCCCACGCTCACGCCGTCCTCGCGCGTGACGGTGCCGCCCACCACGATCACGTGCTCGCCGATGACCGCGCCGCTCAGCAGGCGCACGTCCGCGTTGATGGCGACCAGCGTGCCGGTGATGCGGCCCGCGACGCTCACGGGACCGTTGAGCACCGCCACGTCGCCGCCGATCTCGCGGTCGGCCGTGACGTCGAGCGCGCCCGAGACGCGCATCGTGCCGGGCGCGTTGTACGTGCTGACCGCGGCCGACATCACGCTCGAGCGCTGTTGCGCCGCGAGTGGCGCCGCGCCAAGCGCGACGAGCGAGAGAGTCATGAGCGCGCGGGTCATGAACAAGCGCATGGTGAGCAAGCGCATCTGGGTGCCAAACCGCATCTTCGACCACTCCGCTGGTTCAGGTTGGGTCACTCCGCAGGTCCCGCGATGCCGAGTCGCCGCATTCGCCGGTAGAGGTTCGGACGGTCCGTCTGCAGCCGGCGCGCCGCCTCGGCCACGACGCCGTTGGCCGCCGAGAGCGCTCGCGTGATCAGCAATCGCTCGTACTCGTCGAGTGCCTCCGAGAGCGCGGAGTCGAGCCGGTCGCCGTCCGGCAGCGCACTGGGCCGTGACGACGAGGGCTCGCCCGCCGGGAGCACGCTCGCCACCTCGGCCAAGCCGATGGGCGAGCCGGGGAAGAGGATGCTGAGACGCTCCACGATGTTCGCCAGCTCGCGCACGTTGCCCGGCCAGCGGTAGCGCGCGAGCGCGTCCACCGCGTCCTGTGTCCAGACCGGTGCGGGCTGGCCCGATCTCCTCCGGTGCAGCGCCGCGAAGTGCGAGACCAGTGCAGGGATGTCTCCCGGCCGCTCGCGCAGCGGCGGCACCTCCAGCGGGATCACGTTGAGGCGGAAGAAGAGGTCTTCGCGAAAACGGCCTTCGCGCACCTCGCGCGTCAGGTCCCGATTGCTCGCCGCGAGCATGCGCACGTCCACCTTGATCGGCCGGCTCCCGCCCACGCGCTCGATCTCCCGCGCCTCGATGGCGCGCAGCAGCTTGGCCTGCGCTTCCGCGGAGAGCTCGCCGACTTCGTCCAACAGCAGCGTGCCGGTGTGCGCCAGCTCGAACTTTCCCAGCCGCCGTTCCGTCGCGCCGGTGAACGAGCCGCGTTCGTGGCCGAACATCTCGCTCTCCACGAGGTCACGCGGGATCGCCGCGCAGTTCACGCGCACGAACGGCTTGTCGCGCCGCGCGCTCTGCGCGTGGATGGCCGCGGCGACGAGCTCCTTCCCCGTACCCGACTCGCCGCCGATCAGCACTCTCGCGTCGCTCGGCGCGACGCGCCCGATCATCTCGCGGACGGAGCGCATCGCCGGGCTGTCACCCACCAACTCGCCGGCGAGCCCGAGGTCCGCGCGCAGCGCCGACCGCTCGCGCCGGGCCTGCCGCAGTTCCAGCGCGCCGCCGAGTGCGAGCAGCACGCCCTCCGGCGTGAGCGGCTTCTCGAGGAAGTTCACCGCGCCGAGCCGTGTCGCCTTCACCGCGTCGGCGAGGCCGGCGCGCCCCGACATCATCACCACGGGGAGGTCGGGGAATCGCTCGCGCAGCTTCTCGAGCAGGTCGAGGCCGTCCGTCGGGCCGGGCATCATCAGGTCCAGCAGCACGAGGTCCGGCTCGAACTCCACCGCGCGCTCGAGTCCCTCGCGAGCGTTGGCCGCGTCGCGCACCTCGAACCCCTCGCTGCCTAGCAGTGCGCCGACCATCCGGCGGATGTTCGGCTCGTCGTCGATGATCAGGACGGAGGGCATCAGCGTTCCCGCGGGGTGTGGGGGATCACGGCGACTCGTGCGAGGGCGTTCACGGCGACTCGTGCCGCTCGGGCGGGAGCTGCGCGCGCGCCGGTTCCCGCTCCGAGAGGAGTCGCGTCACGAATCGCTGCCCCTCGGAGATGCGCTCTATCTCGACCGCGACGGCCTCGATCGCATGCTCGATCCGCTCCAGCCGCGCCTCCTGCGCCGGGTTCGCCGGCGGCAGCACCGGCGCGCGGTCTTGCCGCCGCACCCATGCGCGCACCAGCGGAAGGCCGAGCGTCACCAAGATGATGGTGAGGAAGAATCCACCGATGGCCAGCGTATCCTCTGTCATGCGAGCTCCACGTTCGGGTCAGGCGCGCCCAGTGCAGGGAAGTGAAGCCGGATCTCCGTGCCGTCGCCACCGGCAGCGGAACTCACCGCCTCCACGCGCCCACCATGTGCGCGCACCGTCTGCTTCACGATCGCGAGGCCAAGGCCCGTGCCGCCCGTCTTGGCGGTCACGTAGGGCTCCCAGATCCGCTCCAACTGGTCCGCGGGGATGCCGATGCCGTCATCGCGAACGGCCATCGTCACCTCGCGTTCCGCACGCTCGACGCGGACGACGATCCGCCCGTGGCCGTCCGTGGCGTCCACCGCGTTCAACAACACGTTCGAGAGCGCCCGCATCAGCGCTTGGTGCTGCCCCATCACGAGCAGCGGCTCCGGCGCGATCTCCAGCGTGACCGTGACTCCGTCGGGGAGCGCCGTGCGTACCACCTCTCGCGCGAGTTCGCCCAAGTCCACCGCCGCCGTCGGCCCCTCGGGCAACCGGCCGAACTGGGCGAAACTCTTCGCCATCGCCTCGAGTCGCGCCGATTCGGCGTCGAGCACGTCGACCGTTTCCTGCGATTCAGGACCGACCTGCCGGCGCAGCGATGCCACGGCGAACCGGATGGGCGTCAACGGGTTCTTGAGCTCATGCGCCACCTGTCGCGCAGATTCCCGGAACGCCGCGAGCCGTTCGGCTTCGATGGCGGCACGTCGCCCGGCGTCGAGGTCGCGCTCCATCTCGCGCATGCGCAGCCGCAGCAGCCCGAACTCCGGAGCACCCTTGGCCTCGCCGGCTTCAGGTGGCGGCAGCCGTTCGCCCCGCGCGATCCGCGCCGTCCACCCCACGAGCTCGTCGAGTGGCCGCGAGAGTTGCCGGCTCAGGTGTCCGGCGACGCGCGATGCGCCGAGCGTGAGGAGGGCCAGCGCGATCAGGCCGAGGACCGCCACTGCCGGCACCGCCCGCTCGGCGAGGAACCGGAAGCGACGCGCCTGCAGGCGCGACTCCCCGAGTTCCTGCTCGAGCCGGCCGAGCGCGGCCTTCGACTCCGCCGAGCCCGGTTCCGTGCGCGCGAGGCGAATCGCCTCTTCGCCGCTCTCGGCGACGCGCTCCCAGGCTCCCGTTCCCGTGAGGACCGGCAGCACCGTCGCCGCGACGCCGCTCCACACGAGCGTCAGCACGATGCTCGGCAGGAACGCGAACAGCGCGAGGATGACAAACAGCCGGGACCGGAACCGGAACTTCGGGAACCGTCGACGCGCGAGCTTGGTCGCCACTTTCCCTGCTGGCCTCTACGGGAGTGGAACGGGGGTGTTTCGACCCAACTTAACCGTCCGACCGGTCCCGGCGCAGCGGCGGAAGTGAGGCCCCCACTGACATTTGCGCCCGTCCTCACTAGGTTAAGGGTGCTGGGACGCGCTTAGCGCGTCGATGATCCGCTGCCCATGCGCGGACCATCGGCACGCCGGGCGCGGTACCCGGAGCAACAGCGGGCGAACCGTCCGCGCCAGAGGCGTCCTCCGGGAACGACAGCGACTGCTGCCCGGACGAGTCGGTGAGCGCGTTCGCTGGGTCCCGCGACCACTCTATCGGCCGTCAACGCCAGGACCAGATGCATCCCAGGACCAATCTCTCCGCCGCCGCGCGTACGTCGCGGGCCGCGGTGGCCCCGTTACATCGCGGGCCGCAGGCTTTATCCATCGGCTCGGGCTCGCACGCCCCCAACGCCGCCCTCCTCATCGACTTCGACAACGTCACGATGGGGATCCGCTCCGACCTGCAGCAGGAGCTCCGCCACCTCCTCGGCTCCGAGATCATCAAGGGCAAGGTGGCCGTGCAGCGTGCCTACGCCGACTGGCGTCGGTACCCGCAATACATCGTGCCGCTCGCCGAGTCGTCCATCGACATGATCATGGCGCCGGCGTACGGCTCGTCGAAGAAGAACGCGACTGACATCCGCCTCGCCGTCGACGCGATCGAGCTGGTGTTCACCCGACCCGAGATTGGCACCTATATCCTGCTCTCGGGCGACTCGGACTTCGCGAGTCTCGTCACGAAGCTCAAGGAGTACGGCAAGTACGTGATCGGCGTCGGCATTCGCGAGTCGTCGAGCGACCTCCTCGTCATGAACTGCGATGAGTACTACAGCTACAACACGCTCGCGGGGCTCGTGAAGTCGGGCGACGAGGAGGTCGTGAAGTACGACCCGTGGGAGCTCGTGAGCGAGGCGATCAAGCGCATGTCGCAGAACGGCGACGTGATGCGCTCCGACCGTCTCAAGCAGGTCATGCAGGAGATCGACAACACGTTCGACGAGAAGAACCTCGGCATCTCGAAGTTCTCGCGCTTTTGTCTCGAGGCGGCGCAGCGCGGCCTCATCTCCGTGAACAAGCTGGAGAACGGTCAGCTCGAGGTCGGACTGCCGCGCGAGAGCACGCTGCCGGCGGGCCAGGAAGACACGTCGGCGCCGCGCGCCGGCGCGCCTGACGAAAACGGGTCGCGTGAATCACGCGACTCGCGCGAGCTGCGCGAAGAACGCGGCCGCCGTGGCCGTCGCGGACGGGGCA
>DATLLD010000042.1:0-22460 GCA_035538035.1 Gemmatimonadaceae bacterium
CTCTGCGGCATCACCGGCGGTGCGCTGCGACACGAGACGCAGCACGCCATCGACGCCTGCCTGGACACGCGCGAGGTGATCGTCGATGTGGCGCCCTCGTACCTGCTGCGCGCCGGCGCTGACCGCGCACACCTCGCGCTCCGTTCCCTCGTGCTCGATCACGACGTGCCCGCCGGTCACGAGCCCCACGGCCATCGCCACCCGCCGGTCGCGGCGCGTGACGTCATCGTCCGGCGCGAAGATGGCGACATGGCAACCCTGGTCGCGCGCGTAGTCCTGCAACTCCCATTCGCGTGCCGGGCAGATCACCAGGCCATGCCGTCGCGTGCCGTCCACCAGCGTGCCCACCAGCTTGCGCGCGTTGGCCGCGGTGCGATAGCGCTCGGAGACGTCGGTCAGTTCGGTGTCGAGCAGCACGGCCATCTCGGAGCGCGAGTACGGCAGGCCGGCGCGCAGCAGGTACGAGGGCGCCACATCGACGATCACCTCGCGCGTGTCCAGGCAGGCGTCGATGGCGTGCTGCGTCTCGTGTCGCAGCGCACCGCCGGTGATGCCGCAGAGGACGTCCGTCTCGAGCGTCTGTCTCGAGGCGTCGTCGGTGGTGTCGAGGAGACGCAGTTCCTCGAGGGCGGGCTCCACCGACGCAAGCGTGCCGGCGAAGGCCCGCTGCACGACCTCCAGCGCGGTGGCGGCGGCGCGGAGCCCCACCTGCTCGTGCCGGTGCTCGAAGACGAGCGTGTACTCGCCCGGCTCGTCGCCGCCGCGCGTCTGGCCATAGCTGACGTCGTGGCCGATCATCTGCTGCAGCTCGAGCGCGACGTGCTCGATGATGTGCGGCGCGAAGGTCCCCTGCCGCAGGCGCTCCACGAACCCGCCCCGCGCGCCGATGCTGCATTCGTGCTCGACAAGTCCGGGCAGCGCCGCGAGCAGCGCCTCGAGCACGCCCGGCGCATCGGCGGACGAGATCTGGTCGAAGGCGCCGACGGCAAGGTCCATGCGAATGACCGGCCGGCGCGACCAGAAGTTGAACCCGCGCGCCGGATGCAGGCCCTTGAGCCGAATCTCCTCCACCGGGTCCGCCAAGAGACGCGCTTCCTTGACCACCGGCATCAGTGCAGTTCCGCCGCGTGCTCGGCGAGGAGCGCGAGCGTGGCGTCGACGTCCTCGGTCATGATCAGGAAGAGGTCGTCGTCGCGCAGCAGCTCGAGGCCGCGGCGCACGGCGTCCGGCTCGCGGCGGATCTCCTCGATGCGCTCGTTGTCGCAGCCGCCGTCGATGAGTCCCTCGCGCAGCATGCGCGTGACGACTCCGGGATCGCGGCCCCGCCGGTCGAGGTCCTCCTTGATGATCGTGCGGTCGAAGCAGGCGCAGAGCCGGCCGACGGCGCGGATGTCCTCGTCGCGGCGGTCCCCGGGCATGGCGATGGCGGCGATGCGGTGGCGCGCCGGCAGGTTGTTCACGAGATCGATCACCCCCTCGACGGCCGCGAAGTTGTGCGCATAGTCGACGATGGCGCGCGCGCCGTTCATGAGCGGGATCACGTTGAGCCGGCCCGGCGTCAGCGCGGGCGACGGGAAGAACGAGAGCAGGCCGGCGCGAATGTCGTCGTAGCGCATGCCGCGCACGTACGCCGCGACAATCGCCGCGAGGATGTTCTGCCGCTGGAAGCGCGCCGCGCCTCCCATCATGAGCGGCACCTCGCGCTCGTGCGCGATGGGGATCCGCAGCTTGCGCCGGCGGATCACGAACTGTCCTTCGTGCATGCAGGCGGAGATGCCGCCGTCGGCAGTGTGTTCCTCGAGGCGCTGGTTGCGGCCCGACTCGCGCGTGCTGAACAGCACGACGTCGGCGGAGGTGCGCTCGCGCAACTCGTAGACGAGCGGGTCGTCGGCGTTGAGCACGGCATGCCCGTCGCGCCGCACCACGGCGGCCAGCACGCCCTTGAGCGCGGCGAGTTGCTCGATGGTGTTGATGCCGCCGAGTCCCAAGTGGTCCGCGCTGACGTTGAGGATGATGCTCAGGTCGCACTCGTCGAAGCCGAGGCCGGAGCGGAGCAGGCCCCCGCGCGCGGTCTCGAGCACGGCGAGCGAGATGCTCGGGTTCGAGAGGATCACGTTGGCGGCGAACGGGCCCGACATGTCGCCTTCCATCACGAGACGGTTCTGCACGTAGACGCCGTCGGTGGTGGTGAAGCCGACGCGCTCGCCGGTGTTGCGGAAGAGGTGCGCCAGCAGCCGCACCGTGGTCGTCTTGCCGTTGGTGCCGGTGACGGCGAGGATCGGGATCTTGGTGTCGGCGCCCGGGGCGTAGAGCATGTCGAGGATCGGCGCCGCGACGCGCCGCGACGCGCCCTCGGTGGGATGCGTGTGCATGCGGATGCCGGGCGCGGCGTTGACCTCCAGGATGACCGCGTTGTTCTCGCGGAACGGCACGGCGATGTCGGGCGAGATCACGTCGATGCCGGCGATGTCGAGCCCCACGGCGCCGGCCGCGATCTCGCAGCAGGTGACGTTGTCGGCGTGCATCTCCTCGGTGCGGTCGATGCTCGTGCCGCCGGTGCTGAGGTTGGCGGTGCTGCGCAGCATCACGCGCTCGCCGGCCGCGGGCACGGTGAAGGGCGTGCGGCCGCTCGTGGCGAGGAACTTGAGCGTCGCTTCGTCATCCGGCAGGAAGGTGAGTTCCTTGCGGTGACCCTTGCCACGCCGCGGGTCGGTGTTGCCGACAGCGATCAGCTCGCGCACGGTGTGGCGCCCGTCGCCCGTGACGTGGGCCGGCACCCGTTCGGCGCAGGCGACCACGTGGCCGTTGACGACGAGCACGCGATAGTCGCGACCCTCGTGATAGTGCTCGATGACGACCCGCGACGAGAGACGCTGCGAATCGCGCCACGCCGCGCCGATGGCGCCGAGCGCGTCGATGCGTGCGGAGACGCCGCGGCCGTGGCTGCCGTCGAACGGCTTGATGATCACAGGCAGGCCTTCGCACCTGGCGAACTCGACCGCGCGCGAGAGCGAGGAGACGACCTCGCCGCGCGGCACGGGCAGGCCCATGTCGGCGAGGATGCGCTTGGTCTCCCCCTTGTCCTGCGCGATCTCGACGGCGATGGCGCTCGTGTAGTCGGTGAGCGTCGCCTGGATGCGGCGCAGGTTCTTGCCGAGCCCGAGCTGTACCAGCGAGTGGGAGTTGAGGCGTCGCACGGGGATGCCGCGCCGGGTCGCCTCCTCCACGATGGCCCAGGTGGAGGGACCGAGCCGCACGTCGTCGAGCAGGTCGCGGAGTTCCTCGACGAGGGCGGGGATGTCGCTGTCGGTGCCGGCGATCAAGGCGCGCAGGAGGTCCGCGGCGGCGCGCACGCATTCGACGCCGACTTCCTCCTCCTCATATGCCACGATGACCCACCAGACGCCGGCGTCGCCCGAGCGCGCGACGCGGCCGAAGGAGACGTCGCTGCCGGCGAGCACCTGCAGCTCGATGCCGATGTGCTCGAGCACGTAGGGCAGCGTGGTGCCGCGCCGCAACTCGGCGCCAAAGTCCTCGCGGCGCGACGACGAGTGCCGGGCGATGCCCGGAAGCGCGGCCAGCAGCGCGTCGTTGAATCCGGGGATCGCGGTGGTGCGCACTTCGTCGAGCTCGCCCAGGCGCACATCGCAGGCGATGACGGGCGAGAGTCGCCAGTGATTGGGTCCGCGCAACGGCCGGATGGCCGAGACGTCGAACTGCGCTGCCAAGTGGGCCCTGACGGAGCTGTTTGTGGTCGACCAGCTGCCCGCCGCCTCATTTGGGTGCGCGGAGCGATTCGCTTCCGGCGCCGAGATCACGAGTGGGATCATGCGCTGGTGTTCGTGGGTGGCGGTCCCCGTGCTGCGTGGAGAGGACCGCCTTGGTTCGATGAACGCCGGTGCGCGAGCGAGGTTCCCGCGAGTTGTGCGCGGTGAGGCGACTTCGCGAACGCAGGAACACGGCGCCCGCGCCCCAGTGTTAAGAGGCTTCCACCACACGGGAGACACCCATGCGACTCGAGTCGATGCAGGACGTGTTCGTCGAGCAGTTGAGGGACGTCCTGAGCGCGGAGAAACAGTTGACGAAGGCGCTGCCGAAGATGGCGAAGGCGGCGCGCTCGCCGCGGCTGAAGGCGGCGTTCGACAGCCACCTGCGCGAGACGGAAGAGCACATTGACCGGCTGGAGCGCGTGTTCGGGACAGTCGGCAAGAAGCCGGTGAGCAAGCATTGCGCCGGCATGGAAGGACTCGTCAAGGAAGGCGAGGAGGCGATGGAAGCCGAGGGCGAGGACGCGCTCGTCGACTCGGTGCTCATCGCGGCGGCACAGCGAGTCGAGCACTACGAGATCTCTGCCTACGGCAGTCTCGCCGAGTATGCGCGGGTGCTGGGGCTCGAGGAGGCCAACGGGTTGCTCGAGGAGACGCTGGCCGAGGAGAAGGCCGCGGACGCGAAGCTGACGGAGGTGAACGAGTCGGAGATCGAGGAGAGCGCCCTCGCCGTGGGAATGGAGGGAACGGGGCCGGGGACGTCGGGAACGTCGCGGTCGGGCTCGTCACGGTCGGGTTCCTCGGGATCGGGCTCGTCGGGATCCGGCTCGTCGGGCGGCGGCAGGTCGCGCAGCACGACCGGGAAGTCATCGCGGAGCCGCGAGGAGCGCAGCGGTCTCTGAGGAGACGGCGTGGGCGGCGTGAGGCCGCTCACGCCGTGTTTTCCTGTCGTGGAAGGCCTGCGGTCCGTTGCCCCGCTGGGCGGCCCGGCGTTCATTTCAGGAATGCACTGCGATACCTGTGACCGCGACAGCAGCAACCGCCGCGTCTGCCCCTACTGCTTCACGCCCTATCCGACGGACGAGAGCGGCGAAAAGACCGCGTCCAAGCGCGCGAGCCCGCCGCCCATCGCGACCCCGCGGCCGCCCGTGAACAGCGGAACGACGAACGATTCGTTGGCAGCGAACGCGCGCGAGCGTTTCATGCGGCAGACGCCGATCGTGCGGTGGTCGGCGGTCGGGATATTCCTCGTCTTCGCGTTCTGGGTGTTCAGCGGCGGCGACGAGGCTGCGACGGCCGCGGGCAGCGCGACGGGCAGCGCCGCCGGTGGCACAACGAGCGCCGCAGCCCCCGCGCTGCCGCCAATGACACTCGATCAAGCGCGCGCCCACATCGCCCAGACCCGCAACACCGCGCTCGTGGAGACCAATGGCGACGAGGTGTTCGTGAGCTTCACCGCCGCGGCCTTCCCCCTGCGCGACGACGGCCAGCGCGCACTCGTGGAGCGATTCAGCCAGGCGGATGAGCTGGTCGAGGGCCGGAAGCGGAGGATCTCGTTCTACAATCCGAACGGCCGGCTCTTCGCACAGACGGATGGTGCCGGGAAACTGATCATGAAGTAGGACTACTGCGGGCTACAGGATGCGTGGGGGAGGCGGTACGGGGTCCGCGGTGTGCTGCGGAATGCGCGGTGGGATGCGGAGCGCATCCTGAATCCCGCAGCACACCGCGGACCCCGTACCGTACCCACCCCGCATCCCGGAGCCTGCACCAGCTCACTGGTATTGGATGTAATGCACGGTCGGATGCAACGCGAGGATCTCCGCGATCGTCGTCCGCGGGTTGTCATTCCGCAGCTTGTAGAACTGCTTCCAGCCCACGAACTGCACCGGCTCCTTCTTGATGTACTGCCGGAACGTGTTGCGCTTGAGCCAGGGCTTCCCGAAGCCATCCATGTGCATCACGATCTGCACCGCCGGATCGAGCTTGATGTTCTGGTAGTTCGTCACGCCACGCTGCGTGAAGCGGTGGATCGTGAAGACCTTCGGCGGGATGTTGTTGCGGCGCACGATGCCCGCGAGGAACTGCGTCGCGTAATTGATGTCCACCGCATCGAAGGTGCCGATGCGCTTGCCGGGCAGGCCGCCGTTCTTCATCGAGAACTCGGGGTCGATGCCGAGGTGGAAGTTCGGGCGCTGCAGGAACTTCTCGAGGCGCGGCAGCTCGTCCTGCAGGGTGGAGAGACCCACCTGCACGTCGAGGAACACCAGCGCGTTGCGCGTCGCCGCCCATGCCGCCACGCGCTCCACCAGCGTGTCCGCCATGCGCGCGCGATACTTGCCATCGGAACCCGCCGAACCCTGCGCGACCACCGCGATCAGGTGCAGCGCGGGAATCGCGGGCGTCGACGGATCCGCCCTGTTCCACGCCGCCACTTCCTCGTCGAGCATGCGCAGCATCGTGTCGGACGGATACTCGCCGAGCACGCCCATCCGCTTGCTGAGCGGGTTCCCGTAGTACGCGATGATGCGCTTGTGCGGGAGCAGTGCGCCCGGGAGTGGCTCCGGCCCCTTCACCGGCCAGAGCGCGTTGAGCACCGAGTCGCTGCGCACGCGCGCGATCTCCTCGGCCGTGGGACCGCGAGGCACGGCGGGCTTGGCAGGCGCGGCCTTGGCCGGCGCCCCAGTGCCCGGCGCAGCCTTCGGCGCAGCCTTGACGGGCGCTGCCTTGGCCGGCGCAGCCTTCACCGACGCGCTGTCAACGATGACTTCCGGCGCGCGCGGGATCGTGTCCGGTGATTGCGCGGCAACGGACGTCGGCGTGACTGCCGCGAGCGTCAGGAGAATCGTCAGCGCTGCTCGAGCGGCGTCTGCGAATACCGACGACGAGCGGGGCGCGCTCTCATTCTTGGCGCACGAGAGGTTCATGGGCATGCGGATTTTTCTGGTCTGCGTGACTGCGCTCGAGCGGCCGCTACACTGAGCATCGGCGCGGCGCGGGGGATTCGTGAAAGATAAGCCCCCGCTCCATCGCTATCTGCCAGTTACGACGATCCTGCGGTCCGCGCGTATCGTGTACTGGCCGGCGACCGAGATCTCCAGCTGCACCAAATAGTCGCCCTTGGGAAGCGTCGAGATGTCCACCTCGACCGCGCGCGGTGACGTGGTGCTGGCGCGGGCCGACATGTCCTCGACCGTCAGGCTCACGGGCTGGGAACGGCGGGCCAGGCGCAGCGCCCGCGCGCCGCGGCTAAGCAGGCCGGTGGACTCCTCCGTCTCGGGCACCACGGTCAGCGAGATGGTCATGCGCTCGCCAGACGGATTGGTGTTGTACGCCTCCCAGTAGACGCCGAGCGGTTGGTCGGCGCGCACCTTCTGCGTGGGGATGGCGTGCGGGAGCACCTCCTCCACGCTCGTGGGGAAGGTCCCGTACGGCGCGTAGAACAGCAGGTCGGAGAGCACGACGCGCGCCCCGACGCCGAACGGCGGCCGAATGCCGTAGCGCGCCCTCGCCAGCACGGAGGCCGAGTCGGCGGCGATCTCGGCGCTCATCAGGAGCGGCCCCCACGGTGCGCGCACGGCGATGGTGCCTCGCGCCGGCGCCCCTGTGATGATCGTCTGGCTCGCTGCCGGCAGCGTGCCGGGAGTCAGCACGAGCGCCGCGTCGAGGCGCGCGCCCTGCATCAACGAGTCCTTGCTCACGTCATAGGCCAGCACCACGAGCGCCGTGTCGCCGCGCCTGAAGAGCGCCTGCTGGTGCTCGAGCATGCGGATCTTCGACGCATATGGCGGATGATATCGCGCCACGACGGGCGGCCGCTGTACCGCCCAGTGGATGGAGTCGGAGTTGGCCGGGTTCGAGATCACATAGTAGGGAGGGATCAGCCGGTGCGAGGGCGTCGCCTCCTGGCTGATCACATTGATGCGCGAGCTGAATGGGTCGTTCGAGGCCACCGGGTTGTCCGGCCCGCGCGACCACGCCACCGGCCAGCCGAATCGGATCAGCATCTCGCGCTCGGCGTCGTCGAATTGGTTGGCGAATGCCGACGGCGCCTCGCGCAGGAACTCGACGTAGGTGAGCCGCGCGAACGTCTCCGTCCGCGAGTCGTTGCCGCGCATGCCGTAGCGCGTGCGCGCGAACCACCAGACGCGGTCTTCGTAGGCGGTGCGCGCGGAGTCACCGCACCTCGTGCGGATGTACTCGCGCCGCGTGTCGTCGTCGAGGTAGGGCGTGAGGTCGCGCCAGGTGCAGCGTTCGCGATCGCTCATCGCGGCCAAGGTGCGTTCGTACGCGGCTTCGGATTCGGCCCAGCGGCCGAGGGTGTGGAGCGCGAAGCCCTCGAGCGCGCCGCACCACCAGCCAAACGACCTGCACTCGCGCGCGACGCCGAGCGCCTCTTCGTTGCGGCCGGCCTCATTGAGATAGCGCACGCGCTGGCCGCTGATCCAGTTGTCGCCGGGGTTCGCGCGCCCGAGCGAGTCGAGCTTCGCGATCAACTCCTCGCGTTCGGCCGTGACCTTCGGGTCTTCCTTCTCGGGGGCGGGCGTCTTCTCGTCGTACCAGTAGCACATGCGCCCGACCTGCTCCTGACAGCTCCGGGGCTTGCGGCCTCGGTAGTCGGGGAGGTGCGCGCGGCGGAAGTTCTCGAAACGCGCCTGCGCCTTCTTGCCGATCTCGCGCGGGTCGACTGCGGCCGGCGGGGAGTCATCGCCGACGGCGTCCTGGGCCAGGGCCGGGCGCGAGGCGAGGACGGAGAACGAGAATGAAAGTGCGAGCGCGACGCGGAGCAGACGGATACTGAGCGGGGTGCTGCCGTCGGGGCCGGTGCGCAGGGGGCTGCCGTCGGGGCCGGTGCGTGGAGGGCTGCCGTCGGGGCCGGTGCGCGGGGTGCTGCAGCTGGGGTTCGTCACGCTTGGATACTACACGAGGATTCCGGTTATGGTGTCGCCACTCCGGACCCGGATGATACTTTTGTCGGATGCCCGAAGAGAAAATCCTGACGATCATGTTCGAACCCCTGCATGAGGGTGTCGAGCCGCCCCGTCGTGCCACTGCCCACAGCGCCGGCCACGACCTCGCGGCCTGCCTCACCGCGGGCACGGTGCGCGTCTTCATTGAAGGTGCCGTCACGAATCGCCCCGTCGATTGCGACGCCGAGGGTGCGCTGATCGCGCTCGAGCCCGGGGAGAAGGCGCTCGTGCCACTCGGCTTCAAGGCGCGCGTGCCGGAGGGCTTCGAGGCACAGGTGCGGCCGCGGTCGGGTACGAGCCTCAAGACCGATCTCGTGATCGTGAACAGCCCGGGAACCATCGACGCGGATTACCCTGACGAATGGTGTGTGCCGGTGAAGAACGGCGGCACGCGCACGCTTCGCATCAGGCACGGCGACCGCATCGCGCAGATGGTGCTCTCGCGGTTCGAGGCGCTGCCGTTCGAGGTGGGGAAGGTGGAGCGGAGCACGGACCGCGCCGGTGGGTTCGGGTCGACGGGGTCGTGAGGGAAAACTCTTCCAGCAGGAGCGTTTGATGCGGTTCTCTTCGACAAGTCTCTTACTGGCGATGTGCCTGTTGCCCGCAGCGGCCGCGGCGCAGGACCCCGCCGCGGTGCGAGTCGAGTCCTTCACGCTCCCAAACGGCCTCCGCGTCCACCTCGCCGAGGATCACTCCTCGCAGGTCGTCGCCGTCAACGTCTGGTATGATGTCGGGTCGCGCAACGAGCGGCCCGGCCGCACGGGCTTCGCGCACCTCTTTGAGCACATGATGTTCCAGGGCTCGGCCAACGTGAAGAAAGCCGAGCATGGGCAGCTGATCGAGCGCGCGGGCGGACAGCTCAATGGCTCGACGCAGCCGGACCGCACGAACTACTACAACGAGATCCCCTCCAACCGCCTGAACCTCGCGCTCTGGCTCGAGGCCGACCGCATGCGGTCGCTGGCGGTGACGCCGGAGAACATGAAGAACCAGCAGGAAGCGGTGAAGGAGGAGCGCCGGCTGCGCTTCGACAACCAGCCTTACATCGGCACGCTGGTGGACTCGCTGGTCACGATGTTCGACGCGCGCGACTGCTTTGCCTACGCGCACTCGATGATCGGGTCGATGGACGACCTCAACGCCGCCACGGTCGACGACGTGAAGGCGTTCTTCGACCTTTACTACGCGCCGAACAACGCCACGCTCGTCATCGCCGGCGACTTCAAGCCGGCGGAGGCGCGACGGCTCGTCACGGATTACTTCGGCGGCATCCCGCGCGGCCAGCAGCCACCGCCGGTGGAATGCAGGGCGCAGGGCGGCACGGGACAGCAGGTCGTCCGCCGCGTCACGGACGAGAACGCGACGCTGCCGGCGGCGCTGACCGCTTACCGCACGGTCGGCGCGGCGCACGCGGACCATCCGGCGCTCGAGCTCCTCTCGACGATCCTCGGCGCGGGCGAGAGTTCGCGGCTCAATCGCGCCCTCGTGCGCGAGAGCAAGGTGGCGGTGGCGGCGCAGGCGATGTTCAACCCGTTCGGCCCGATGCGCGGCGCCGGCATCTTCGGCGTGCTGGCGATCGCCAACCAGGGAATCTCCGTCGACACGGTGAACGCCCAGCTCCTGCGCCAGGTGTCGGCGTCGGCGGAGTCGGTGACGGCCGATGAGCTGACGAAGGCCAAGAACGCCTGGCGCGCGCAGACGATCTTCAGTCGCCAGCAGGCGATCAACGTGTCGGAAGCCATCCACTACGCCGCGATGTACCTCGGCTCGGTGGAGGCGGTGAACACGGATGCGGCGCGGTACGCGGCGGTGACGCTCGCCGACATCCGGCGCGTGGCGCGGACCTACCTGCGCCCGGACAACTCGCTCACCCTGTTGATCGTGCCGGAGGGCAGATGATGCGCGCTCGCATGTCTTTTAGGGGCCTCGCACTGCTGTTCTCATTCTTGGCAATCGCGCCAGTCGCGCGCGCGCAGTTCCCGACCACGCCGCCGCCTCCGATGAAGCTCGAGCCGGCGCAGTTCCCGCCGTTCGTCGACACGGTGCTCACCAACGGCATGCGCCTGCTCGTCGTGCACAACGCCAAGCAGCCGGTGCTCTCGCTGACGCTGGCGGTGCCGGCGGGTTCGTTCAACGACCCGGCGGACAAGTCGGGCATGGCGAACTTCGTGGCCGGGCTCCTCACCAAGGGCGCGGGCACGCGGACGGCGGAGGAGATCGCGGCCGCGATCGAAGGCGTCGGCGGCTCGATCAGCGCCAGCGCCGGGGCTGATTTCCTCACCACCAGCACGGCAGTGCTGACGAACGATCGCCAGTTGGCGTTCGACCTGCTCGCGGACGCGGTGGTGCGGCCGACCTTCCCCGCGTCGGAACTCGAACTGCTGCGCACGCAAACGCTCAGCGCGCTCGCGCTCGAGAAGTCGCAGCCGGCGGCGATCGCCTCGCGCGCCTTCGCCGCCTCGCTGTTCGGCGAGCACCCGTACGGCCGCCGCGAGGACGAGACGTCGGTGCGCGCCATCACGCGTGACGACCTGCTCGCCTTCCACGCCTCGTACATCCGGCCCTCGACGGCGCTGCTCGTGGTCGCCGGCGACCTCGAGGCCGGCGAGGCGCTGGCGCTCGCCGAGTCGGCGTTCGGGTCCTGGACGGGGCGGGCATCGTCGCCGCCGGTGGCGCGCGCCGCGCCGCAGCGGGCGCGCACGGAGATCCTGCTCGTGCACCGGCCCGGCTCGGTGCAGTCGAACATCGTCGTCGGCAACACGACATGGATGCCGAACGACTCGCGGAGCTTCGCGCTCACGATCGCCAACCAGATACTCGGTGGCGCGAGCGACTCGCGGCTCTTCCAGACGCTGCGCGAACAGAAGGGCTGGACCTACGGCGCGTACTCGGGCATCGCGCGCAACCGTGTGCTCGGGTCGTTCAGCGCCACGGCGGAGGTGCGCAACGAGGTGACGGACTCGGCGCTGGTGGAGCTGCTCTCGCAGATGCGGCGCGTTGGCGCGGAACCGCCGCCGGCGGACGAGTTCGAGCGGCAGCGACAGACGCTCATCGGCCGCTTCCCGCTGCAGGTGGAGACGGCGTCACAGGTGGCGCAGCAGGTCGCGAACGCGCGACTGCTCGGGCTGCCGATTGATTACGTGCAGACCTACCGCCAGCGGCTCGCGGCGGTGACGCCGCAGCAGGTGCAGGCCGCGGCGCGCGCCGGCATCCGCGCCGACGCCGCGCTCGTGGTGGTGGTCGGCGACGCGTCGAAGGTGCGCGAGGGACTCGAGCGGATCGCGCCGGTACAGATGGTCGACGTCGACGGCAAGCCGATCGTCGCTGCGGACCTGGACCGCCCGGCAGTCGCCCTCGAACTCGACCTCTCGCGACTGGCCGTCAGCAGCGACTCGTTCGCGATCACCTTCCAGGGCCAGCCACTTGGCGCGCAGGTGAACACGATGGAGCGCGCCGGCGAGGGATGGCTCGCGAAGGAGCACACGCTGCTCGGCCCGGTCGGCGAACAGAACTCGGAGATCCGCTTCAACGCCACCGGCGAGATGCAGTCGGTCGCCCTCAGCGGCCGCGTGAGCGGACAGGACGTGCGGCTCAACGTGCGGTTCGAGGGCGGCAAGGCGACCGGCACCGGCGTGTCGCCGAGCCAGCAGGGACCCAAGCCGGTGAACTTCAACGGGGTCGATGTTCCGCCGGGCACGCTCGACGAGAATGCATTGCAGCACCTGCTGCCGTACTTCCGCTGGGCACCGGGGGCGAAGTTCGACTTCCAGGTGTTCTCGTCGGGGAAAGGCGCGCTGGAGCAGCGGACGCTGGCGGTGGTGGCGGAGGAAGCGGTGACGGTGCCGGCGGGGACGTTCTTGGCTTACCGGGTTTCGTATGCGGGAGGAGAGGCGCCGGGGACTTACTGGGTGGAGGCGAAGGCGCCGTTTCGGGTGCTGAAATTCGGGCCGGCGGGATTGCCGCTGGAGTTTGTGCGAGTTCGGTGAGATACGGGATTCTTCTGCGGGCTCCGGGATGCGGGGTGGGGGCGGTACGGGGTCCGCGTGTGGTGCAGGATGCGGAGGGGAGTGCGGGGCCTCGCACCCCACCCCGCATCCCGGAGCCTGCATCGATAACCCGCATCCCGCAGTAATGCCGGTTATAAAGACTTCAACATTGCATTCCGGTAGGTATATTCCTCCGCATCTGGCCCAGTTCGGATGGGGCCCAACCGTTCCCCGCATCCAAGGGTCGTCCGAATCGATGGGCGAGGTCCTCTACCAGATCATGGGCCGGCATCGCGCCGAGCCCCTCCCCGAGCGGAAGCCGTCCTGGCTCAAGGTCAAGGCACCCGGCGGGCCGAATTACCTCCGTCTCAAGCAGATGATGCGAGAGATGGACCTGCACACGGTCTGCGAGGAGGCGCATTGCCCCAACGTCGGCGAATGCTGGGAGCACGGCACCGCGACCTTCATGATCCTGGGCGACGTCTGCACCCGCAACTGCGCCTACTGCGCCGTCGCCCACGGACGACCGCCCAAGTTCGACGCCGCTGAGCCTGGACGCGTGGCCGAGGCCGCGCGGAAGATGAACCTCCGCCACCTCGTGATCACGAGCGTGGACCGCGACGACCTCCCCGACTTCGGTGCGTGGGCGTTCGCGGAGACGATTCGCCAGGTGCACGATGCCGTGCCCGGCTGCTCCGTCGAGGTGCTGGTCCCCGACTTCCAGGGCAACGTCGACTCCATCGCCGCGGTGCTCGAGGCGCGGCCGGAGATCTACAACCACAACACCGAGACCGTGCCGCGCCTCTACAAGAAGGCGCGTCCCGGCGGTCGCTACGAGCGCGTGATGGAGATCTTCCGCACCAGCAAGCGCCTCGCGCCAGACATCCCGACCAAGACCGGCATCATCCTTGGCATGGGCGAGACCAACGAGGAGGTCCTCAAGACCATGCGCGAACTGCGCGAGGTCGACGTCGACATCCTCACGCTCGGTCAGTACCTCCGTCCCTCCGACGACCACATCACCCTCGACCGCTATGTCACGCCGGACGAGTTCGCGATGTTCCGGCGCGAGGGCATGGCGATGGGCTACAAGCACGTCGAGTCCGGCCCGCTCGTGCGCTCGTCCTACCACGCGTGGGAACAGGTCCAGGCAGCTGAACTGCAGAAGTGAGGTGGCAGGTGGCGGCGGAAGGTTGCGCCTCGCACACCTCGGCTCCCGACTCTTCAGCATCGCAGTTGCTCTCCCCTCCCACCTGCAACCTCCAACCTGTAGTCAACTACATGGCCGCCAAGAAGAAGGTCGACACCAAGGGCACCCTGCCTGGTGATCCGAAGCTCCGCCGCGAGCTGCTCCACTCGATGCTGCTCCAGCGGCGGTTCGAGGAGCGCGTCGGCGAGGCCTACGCGCTCGGCAAGATCGGCGGGTTCTGCCATCTCTACATCGGGCAGGAAGCCATCTCCACCGGCGTCATCTCGATGCTCCGTGACGACGACTACGTCGTCACCACCTACCGCGACCACGGCCAGGCGCTCGCGCGCGGCATGTCGGCCCGCGCGATCATGGCCGAGCTCTTCGGCCGCATCGACGGCTGCTCGCGCGGCAAGGGTGGCTCGATGCACCTGTTCGACCGCAACGTGAACTTCCTCGGCGGCCACGGCATCGTCGGCGGCCACGTGCCGCTCGCGGCCGGCGTCGGCTTCGCCATCAAGTACCGCGGCGGCGACCAGGTCATCGTCTGCTTCATGGGCGAGTCCGTGGTCAACACGGGCGCGTTCCACGAGGCGCTCAACATGGCCGCGCTCTGGAAGCTCCCCTGCATCTTCATCATCGAGAACAACAAGTACGGCATGGGCACGGCTGTCGAGCGCGCCGCCGCCATCAAGGACCTCTCGCGCCGCGCCGACGCGTATGACGGCATGCACGGCGAGCACGTGGACGGCCAGGACGTCTTCGCGGTGCGCGAGGCGATGGACCGCGCGCTCGACGTCGCGCGCCGCGAGTCCAAGCCGTCGCTCCTGGAGATCCGCACCTATCGCTACATGGGCCACTCGATGTCCGACGCGGTCAGCGGCACCTACCGCACCAAGGCCGAGCTGGACGAGTACCTCAAGCGCGACCCCATCAATCTCCTCAAGGCGCGCATGATGGAGGCCGGCGACATCGTCGACGCCGACTTCGCGCAGATGGAGGAGGAGATCAAGGTGGTCGTGCAGGATTCCTGGGACTTCGCCGATGCGAGCCCCGAGCCTTCCCTAGAGACGCTCTACGAAGACGTCCTCGTAGACACCACGAGCTGAGAGAGACATGGCGATCATCACGTACCGCGAAGCGCTCAACCAGGCCCTTCGCGAGGAGTTGGCCCGCGACGACCGTGTCTTCCTGATGGGTGAGGAGGTCGGCGTCTACAACGGCGCCTACAAGGTGTCGAAGGGATTGCTCGAGGAGTTCGGCGAGATGCGCGTCGTCGACACGCCGATCACCGAGCTCGGCTTCGCCGGCGTCGGCGTCGGCGCGGCGATGGTGGGGCTGCGCCCCATCATCGAGTTCATGACCTGGAACTTCGCGCTGCTGGCGCTCGACCAGGTGGTCAACGCCGCCGCGAAGATGCTCTACATGTCGGGCGGCCAGTATCCGATGCCGATGGTCTTCCGCGGCCCCAACGGCGCCGCGCTGCAGCTCTCGGCCCAGCATTCGCAGGCGTGGGAGTCGTGGCTCGCGCACATCCCGGGGCTCAAGGTCGTCACGCCCGGAACGCCCTACGACGCCAAGGGGTTGCTCAAGTCAGCGATCCGCGATGACAACCCCATCGTGATGCTCGAGGGCGAGATGCTTTACAACACGAAGGGCGAAGTCCCGGACGGCGAGTACCTCGTGCCGATCGGCAAGGCCGACCTGAAGCGCGAGGGCGATCACTGCTCGATCATCACCTACGGCAAGATGGTGCTGACGGCGATGAACGTGGCCGACACGCTCGCCAAGGAAGGCATCAACGTCGACGTCGTCGACCTGCGCACGGTGCGCCCGATGGACGTCGAGGCGATCGTCGCCTCGGTCAAGAAGACCAACCGCGCCGTCGTGCTCGAGGAAGGCTGGGAGATCGCCGGCATCGGTGCGCAGATCGTGCACTACATCCAGCGCGACTGCTTCGACGACCTCGACGCGCCGGTCATCCGCGTGCACCAGGAAGACGTGCCGATGCCGTACGCCAAGGCGCTCGAGAAGGCCGCCAAGCCCGATGCCGCCAAGACCATCGCCGCGGTCAAGAAGGTGATGTATGTCGACTAAGGTCTTCATGGAGGCCCTGAGCCCCACGATGGAAGAAGGTCGCCTCGTGAAATGGGTCAAGAAGGAGGGCGACGCCGTGAAGAACGGCGAGTTGCTCGCCGAGGTCGAGACGGACAAGGCGGTGATGGAGCTGACCGCACGCGGCGATGGCGTGCTGCGCAAGCAGCTGGTGGCCGAGGGCTCGACGGCCGCGGTCGGCTCGCTCGTGGCCGTGATCGCCGGCGCGGACGAGGATATCTCGGCGCTGATCGGCGGCGCGGCGGCGCCCGCGGCGGCTCCGGCCGCCAAGGCTGCGCCTGCTGCCGCTGCGCCGGCGGCGGCTCCGGCCGCTCCCGCTCCGGCGGCCGCTCCCGTGGCCGCCCCAGCAGCGCCCGCGCCCGCCGCCGCACCGGGCGAGCGTCCCAAGTCCTCGCCGCTCGCGCGCCGCATGGCCGGCGACAAGGGCGTGGACCTGAACAGCGTCCAGGGCACAGGCCCTGCGGGTCGCATCATCAAGCGTGACATCGAGGCCGCGCTCGCCGGTGGTGGCGCGCGCGCCGCAGCTGGCGTCGCAGCACCTTTGACCGGCGTCGCCAAGCGCGTGGCGGGCGGACCCGAGTTCCGCGACGAGCCCCTCACGCAGATCCGCAAGACGATCGCCCGCCGGCTCTCCGAGTCGATCGGCCCGATCCCGACCTTCTACCTCACCGCCGAGTTCGACCTCACGCGTGCCGCCGAGATGCGCACGGCCGCGGCCGAGCTGGGCGACGAGTTCAAGGTCTCGTTCAACGACATCATCCTGAAGGCGACCGCCACCGCGCTCGCGCAGCACCCCGAGTGCAACGCGCACTGGCTCGGTGACAAGATCCGTTACTTCGACACCGTGCACCTCGGCATGGCCGTGGCGACGGACGACGGGTTGATCGTCCCCGTGATCTTCAACGCCGAGCAGAAGCGGATGTCGGAGATCTCGGCCGAGGCCAAGGCGCTGGCCAAGCGCGCCCGCGAGCGGAAGCTCAAGCCGGAGGAGTTCACAGGCTCGACCTTCTCCGTGTCGAACCTCGGCATGATGCAGATCGACCAGTTCACCGCGATCATCAACCCGCCTGAGAGCGGCATCCTGGCGATCGGCGCGATCGAGGACAAGCCGGTGATGATGCCCGACGGCGGCTTCGAGGTGCGCAAGAAGCTGCGCGTGACGATGAGCTGCGACCACCGCGTGATCGACGGCGCTGTGGGAGCGAAGTTCCTGCAGACCCTGCGGCGACTGATCGAGAACCCGCTGCTGCTGGTATTTTAGGTGAAGTCGGGAGATGGCCAGACGCGCCATCTCCCGGTTTCGTTTCATACCTCCACCTGCTACCTGTAAAACCGATGTCATCCTTCGATGTGATCTATGTAGGTGGCGGCCCCGCCGGCTACGTCGGCGCGCTCCGCTCCGCGCAGCTCGGCATGAACGTCGCCGTCGTCGAGCGCGAAGGCCTCGGCGGCACCTGCGTGCTCTGGGGCTGCATCCCCGCCAAGGCCCTGCTCGAGGCGGCCAGCATCGCGCAGAAGATCGCCAAGGGCGCGGAGTTCGGCGTCAAGGCGGAGAAGGTCACGCTCGACTACGGCGTCGCGATGAAGCGCTCGCGCTCCGTCTCCGCCCAGAACTCGCGGGGCGTCGAATTCCTCTTCAAGAAGAACAAGATCACCTGGCTCAAGGGCACCGGCGTGCTCGGCGCCAACAAGACGGTCAAGGTGACCGACAAGGACGGCAAGGTCGAGACGCACACCGCGACCAAGGCCGTCGTCATCGCCACCGGCTCGCGCGTGAAGGGCCTGCCGCAGATCGGACTCGAGCTCAACAAGACCACCATCATCTCGTCCGACGAGGCGCTGACACTCGAGAAGACGCCGGGCACCATCGCCATCGTCGGCGCGGGCGCGGTGGGTTGCGAGTTCGCCGACGTCTTCAATGCGTTCGGCTCCAAGGTCACGCTGCTCGAGGTCATGCCGCGCATCATCCCGGTCGAGGACGAGGATTCCTCGGCTGAGCTGGCGAAGGCGTTCAAGAAGCGCGGCATCGAGGTCATCACCGGCGCCAAGCTCGGCACCGTGAAGGCCGGCAAGAACAACGTCACCATCCCGGTCGAGGCGGGTGGCGAGAAGAAGGAGATGACCTTCGACATCGTGCTCGTGGCCGCCGGCCGCGCGCCGAACATCGACGGTGCCGGGCTCAAGGAAGCCGGCGTGCAGCTCACCGAGCGCGGCTTCATCAAGGTCAACGACAAGCTCGAGACCACCGCCAAGGGCGTCTACGCCATCGGTGACGTGGCCGGCGCGCCGATGCTCGCACACAAGGGCTCGCGCGAGGGCCACGTGGTCGCCGACATCATCGCCGGCGTCAAGTACCACCCGGTGAACTACGGCAACATCCCCAACGCCACCTATTGCCACCCCGAGGTCGCGAGCATCGGCTTCACCGAGGCGCAGTGCAAGGAGAAGGGGCTCAAGTACAAGATCGGCAAGTTCCCCTTCTCGGCCAACGGCCGCGCCCGCACCTCCGGCGAGACCGAGGGCTTCGTGAAGGTCATCCGCGACGAGAAGTTCGGCGAGATCCTTGGCGCCCACATCGTCGGCGCGCACGCGACGGAGCTGATCCACGAGATCGCCGTGGCGCGCGAGAACGAGTACACCGTCGAGGAGATCGACCTCGCCATCCATGCCCACCCGACATTGAGCGAGGCGATCGCCGAAGCCGTGCTCGACTCGATGGGGAAGATGCTGCACGCGTGAGCGGACTTCGGACGTGAAGGAGTTCCTTGTCATCGACCTCGGCCTCCGCAGCTATGCGGAGGCCTTGGCGTTTCAGCGGCGCGTGGCGAGGGCGCGCATTTCGCAGCGCGTGGGCGACGTGCTGATCCTCGTCGAGCATCCGCCGGTGATCACGCTCGGCCGGTCGACCAAGGCCGGCAACCTTCTCGCGAGCGCGGACGCGCTCGCGGCGCGGGGCGTCGAGCTGTTCGAAGTCGACCGCGGCGGCGACGTGACTTTCCACGGCCCGGGGCAGCTCGTCGGCTATCCGATCGTGGACCTCAGCGGCCACAAGAAGGATCTCCACTGGTACCTGCGGCAGGTGGAGGAGGTCATCATGCGCGCCGTGGCGCCCTTTGGCGTCGCGGCCGAACGGAACCCCGGCAAGACCGGCGTCTGGACGCGCGGGCGCAAGCTCGCGAGCATCGGTGTACACGCAAGGCAGTGGGTCACCACGCACGGGTTCGCGCTCAACGTCAGCACGGACCTCTCATATTTCGACCTGATGGTCCCGTGCGGCATCGCGGACGTGATGATGACATCCGTCGAACGTGAACTGCTGGAAACGGCGGACGAGGGGAGGGCCTGCCTGGCGCCGTCACCATCGCTCTCAGACGATGTTCGCGAGAGCACCGTGCAGGCCTTTGGCACCGTCTTCGGCGCGACTGGTTCACCTGTCACCTTCGCCGCGCTCGACGCGGCGATGGGGGATTTGGAGTGAGGTCTTTTAACGGAATGCATTCGCTGTTCTCGCGGGGCGCGCTGAGCGCCACGATCGGCCTCGCCGCCTGCGGCGGCTCGCGTCCGGCACCGGTGCGTGTGCCGCTGATTGCGGAGGTCGCCGCCGAGAGCTTGGTGGTGGCGCCGGCGCTGCCGCGCGCGACGGAGCCGCGTTCGTGGAGCGGCCTCGACACGGCGACGCAGCGCATCCCCATGCTGGTCGCCACGACTCGGCGTCCGATCGACGCCGAGCGACCTGGCTTCCGCTACGGCACGACCGACGCCAACCAGCTTTACTGGGGGCTCGCGCAGGTCAGCGTGCCGTCGTACCGCGTGCGCGCCGAGGGCAATATCACGCGCCCCAACTCGGGACCGAATCCGGACACGCGCACCGAGATGTTCATGAACTCGCTGCTGCCTGCGGACTCCGTGCGGTTCCTGCAGCGCGTCGCGGAGGACCTCGCGCGCACGCAGTCGCGCGAGATCCTCGTCTTCGTGCACGGCTACAACAGCTCGTTCGAGGACGGCGCCGTGCGCCTCGCGCAGCTCGTCGCCGACATGGGCTTCGACGGCACCGCGGTGCTCTTCAGCTGGCCCTCGGCCGGCGCCGTGAGCGGTTACGTGCGCGACCAGCAGACGGCGCGCAACGCCGGCTGGCACCTGCTCCACCTGCTGCGCGACCAGTTGCCGCGCACCTCGCCCGACAAGATCCACGTGATCGCGCACTCGATGGGCTCCGAGGTGCTGAGCAAGGCGCTCTCGCTGGTGGACCGCGCCGACTCCTTGCCGCGGTTGGGCCAGGTGATCTTCGCGGCGCCGGACGTGGACGCGCGGATCTTCGGCCGCGAGATCCTGCCGGTGCTGCGCGAGCGAGCCGAGGGCGTCACGCTCTATGCCTCGAGCGAGGACGACGCGCTGCGCGCCTCACGCGTGCTGAACGGCGTCTTCCGCATGGGGCTCGGCGGCGACTCCCTGACGGTGATCGACGGCATGACGACGATCGACGCCACGCGCGTGCGTGGCGATGCGCTCGGCCACACGCTGTTCGGGAACTCGGCGCTGCTCTCGGACCTGCACCAGGTGATCACCGAGGGGCGATCGCCGTACGAGCGGCGGTTGCTGCGGTCGCAGATGGCGGATGGACGGATGTTCTGGCGGTTCCGCTGAGGCTGCCCACCGCGACGTGAAAAGCAACGCCTCCCCGGCCTGAGCCGGGGAGGCGTTCTTCTTGGCTGCCCTGCCGCGGTTTCCTTACTGTGCTGCGGCGCTGGCTACTGCGCCGCGGCGACCGGCTGCGTTGCCTCGATGTCGATGGTGATGCGGATCTCGCTCCCGACGACCTGTGCCCCTTCCGTCAGCCGGTTGAACGACACGCCGTAGGCCATGCGATCGATCGTCGTCGTGGCGGTGAACGCGATGCGACGCGTGCGCTCACCCGGCATCGTGCCCGTCACTTCGGCCGCGAGCACGACCTCGCGCGTCACGCCGCGCAGCGTCAAGTCACCCGTGACCTTGAGGTGAGTGTCGTCGACCTTCTCCACCTTCTTGCTCACGAACGTCATCTCGGGGAAGCTGTCGACCGCGAGATAGTTCCCGGAGCGGATGTCGTTGTCCCGCCGCTCGCTCTCGGTGTCGATGCTGTTGGTCTGGATGCGCACGTTGACGCTCGCCGCGGTCGGGTTCGCGGGGTCGTAGACGAGCGAGCCGTTCCAGGTGTTGAAACGGCCGTTCACCCAGGAGATGCCGAGATGGCGGACGCGGAAGGTCACCGCGCTGTGGCCGGTGTCGAAGCGCCAGCCATGCGGTGGCAGCGGGGCCTGCTGCGGGGCGGCCTGTGGGGCACCCTGCGGGGCAGCCTGCTGCGCGACGAGGGACGCGGGAAGCGCGAGCGCCACGGCGGCGAGCACGAGCGAAAGCCTGCTTGAGCGCAGATACATGGGTAGCGGCGGGATTGAGGTGGTCGAGCGATCGTGACGAACGACACGGGCTTGGCGCCGCGAGCGTTCGCAATCCGGCGCTCAGCTAGGGGATTCTCCGGTACGCTAGATACGGCGCCTTCGGGATATATTCAGTGCATGAGCGCCGAGCCCCGCCACTACCCTGCCCGCGTCCGGGAAGTCGCCGCGCGCCCCCAGGTCGACTTCGTGGCCGAGCTCAACGAAGCCCAGCTCGCCGCCGCCACGCACGCCGACGGCCCGCTGCTGATCGTCGCCGGTGCCGGCACGGGGAAGACGCGCACGCTCGTCTACCGCGTCGCGCATCTCATCGAGAGCGGCATCCGCCCCGAACGGATCCTCCTGCTCACGTTCACGCGCCGCTCGGCGCAGGAGATGCTCGCCCGCGCCGAGAAGCTCGTGGGCAACGCCAGCCGCTCCGTGCAGGGCGGCACCTTCCATGGGACCGCGCACCGGCTGCTGCGGCGCTTCGGCCCCGAGGCCGGACTCCCGGGCGATTTCACGATCCTGGACCAGGGCGACGCCGTCGACCTGATGCAGCTCTCGCGCGCCGCCCTCGGGCTCGGCGACAAGACCAAGCGCTTCCCCAAGAAGGAGACGCTGCACCACGTCTACTCGCGTCACGTCAACACCGAGTACCCGGTGGGTGCGATCCTGCGCGAGGAGTACCCGCGCTTCGTCGAGTTCGAGGAGGACATCGCCCGCCTCTTCGCCGATTACACCGAGCGCAAGCTGGCGCGGAACCTCGTCGACTACGACGACCTGTTGCTCTACTGGGCGATGCTGCTCGATTCGCCTGCGGCCTCCGCCGTGGCCGATCGCATGGCCGGGCTCTACTCGCACATTCTCGTTGACGAGTTCCAGGACACCAACGTGCTGCAGGCGCGGATCCTCAAGGGGATGTGCCGCGCACACCGCAACATCACGGTCGTCGGCGACGACGCGCAGAGCATCTACGCCTTCCGCGGCGCCACCATCCGCAACATCCTCGACTTCCCGAC
>DATLLD010000043.1:0-3334 GCA_035538035.1 Gemmatimonadaceae bacterium
GGTGAGCTGGATCGGGATGGTGGAAGGCAGCTCCGGGTGCTGCAGGAAGAACACGCAGCCCGAGATCCCGATCGCGAACGCGACCGGCATGCCGGTCAGCAGCAGGATCGTGAAGGCGATGACGACGAGCAGCATGCGGTCGCTAGATCACGTCGGTCGAGGCGCCCGTCGCGTGCACCTCGCCGCGGCCCTGCAATTCGTCGCGCACCTTGAGCGCAGTGGTGATCAGCAGCAGCAACGCACCCACGGGCAGGCTCATCGTCACCCACGAGTAGCTGACCTCCGGGATGCCCTGGAAGCTGCGCACCCGGCTGATCCACGACAGCCAGGTGCCCATGACCATCAGGTAGACGAGGAAGGCCGTGATCAGCGCGTAGTTGAACAAGCGGCACAACCGCTTGCCGGCCCGCGGCAGCAGGCTCGTGACGATCTCGACTGCCATCAGACCGTTGCGCCGCCACGCGATGTCGGCGCACAGGAAGCAGGCCCAGGCGAACAGGCAGGTCGCGGCGTCGGTGCTCCAGTTGACCGGATGGCCGGCGACGCGCATGACGGCACCGAGGAAGATCAGCGCCACCATCAGCACGAGGAACGTCCCCGCGATGCGCGCCTCGTACGCGCACAGCGTGTCGTAGAACCGTCTCAGCACGGCGACGGCAGCGGACTCAGGGCTTGCCGATCTCCTTGTGCACGGCGTTCTTCACGTCGGTGAGCTTGAGCGCCTCGTAGGCCTTCTCGCCCGCCTTGCGGAACGCCGCGAGGTCGACGTCCTCGACGATCGTCATGCCGCGGCCCTTGAGTTGCTGCTCGACCTCGTCCTCGAGCTTGAAGATGCGCTTCGAGGTTTCTTCGCCCGCGCGGTCGCATTCCTCGATCAGGATCTGCTGGTACTCCTTGGGCAGCGCGTCGAACCACTTGGCGCTCACCACCTCGAAGTTGATCAGCATGATGTGGCGCGTCTCGTTGGAGAACTTGAGCACTTCGTAGAAGCGCCCGCCCGGGATGTTGTTGTAGACCAGCTCGACGCCGTCGATCGCCTTCTGCTGCAGGCCGGGGTACATCTCGCCGAAGGCCATCGCCACGGGCGTGGCGCCGAGCGCGCGGATCGACTCCTGCCAGATCGGCGCCGGCGGCGTGCGGATGCGCAGCCCCTTGAGGTCCTCGGGCTTGCGGATCGCCTTGTTGGTGAAGAAGTGCCGGTAACCCTGCACCCAGTTGAACGACAGCACCTTCAGGCCGAACTTGCTCGCGAGTTCTTCTTGCCACTTGATGACCGTGGGCGCCTTGCGCAGCCGGGCGACGTCGTCGAGCGTCTCGGCGAAGTAGGGGCCGTTCATCACCGCGATGCCGGGCACGTAGTTGCCCATGCGCGCCGAGTCGGTGTTCTGTCCGATGTTCGCACCCTGGCGGATCTGCTCGATGATGTCTTCTTCCTTGCCCAGCTGGGCACTGTGGAAGACCTCGATCTTCAGGCCGCCCTTGGTGCGCTCCTCGACACGCTTGGCCCAGGCGAGGAAGCCATCGTGATACGGCTCCTTCGGTCCGAGCACGTGGTTGAACTTCAGGGTGTAGGTCTTCTGCGCCTGTGCCCAGGCGCCGCTGCTCGCCAGAGCGGCAAGCGCGACGAGTGCTGCACCGAAAGCGCGTCTGGCGGTGACGGACGGTTTCATCTGCATGGCATCTCCTGCATGCGGTTCTTCTGGTCGACCCCTCGCACTGGTAGTCTATTGAATGAAACGAACTCGTCCACCGTGTTGAATACAGTGAAACGCCCGTCCCGGCGCAGCAACGGCATTGCGCATGGCCCGCGCGCCGGCGACAGCGGCGTCGCCACGCATCGCTCGCTCGAGCGCGGGCTCGCCGTGCTCGAGGCGGTCGCCGCGGCCGGCCGGCCGATCGCGTTGGCGGAGGCCGCACGGCGCGTCGGCCTGCACCGCAGCACCGCGCACCACATGATGCAGGCGCTGGTGCGCGTCGGCTACCTGGTGCAGGACGAGCGCAGCCGCGGCTACGAGCTCACGTCCAAGCTCTACGAACTCACCGGACGGCTGTGGAGCACCGATCAGCTCGGCGAGATCGCCCGCCCTTACGTCGAAGAACTGACGCGGCTGACGGGCGAGGGTTCGAGCGTGGCCACCTGGGGCGATGGCGAAGTCACGATCGCCGTCAAGCAGGAGACCGATGGGCCGGTGCGCGTCGTGCAGGACGTCGCCGCGCACCGGCCGGTCTATTGCACGGCCGTCGGCAAGGCGCTCGCGGCGTGGCTTCCCGTTGCAACGGTCGACGCGGCGCTCGCCGGCGTGAAGATGGAGCGGCGCACGCCGAAGACGATCACCACGCGCGCGGCGTTCCACGCCGAGCTGCGTCGCATCCGCGCGGCCGGGTATGCGATCGACGACGAAGAGCAGTTCGAGGGGCTGCGCTGCATCGCCATGCCCGTGTTCTGCTACACGGGTCGCGTGATCGCGTCGATGTGCGTCGTCGGTCCGAAGCACAGGATGACGCACCAGAAGGTGCTGGCGGTGCGCGCGCCGCTCGCCGCGATCAGCACGCAGCTCACCGAGCGGCTCGGCGGTAACGCCGAGATGGCGCTCGGCGCGGACACCTGAGGGCAGGGAGAAGGGGCGATGGCAGGAACGGAGATTCGCAACGATGGGTTCTCGCTGGCGGGGCGCAACGCGTTGGTGATCGGCGGCGGCAGCGGCATCGGCCGCGCGATCGCGCTCGGCCTCGCGCGCGCCGGCGCCGACGTGCATGTCGCGGGGCGCCGCGCCGACAAGCTCGCCGCCACTTGCGAGGCGGTACGCGGGCTCGGCCGCCAGTCGTCGCCGTTCGCTGCCGACGCGACCGACACCGCGCAACTCGACACGCTCGTCGCCGCGGTCGAGCGCGCGAGCGGCGTGCCCGACATCCTCGTCAATGCGCAGGGCGTGATGACCTTGAAGAACGCCGAGGACTACGACGAGGCCGACTACGACCGCATCATGGGAACCAACCTCAGGAGCGTGTGGTTCGCTTCCACGAAGTTCGGCAAGCGCATGCTGGCGCGCGGCTCCGGTGTGGTCATCGGCATCGCCTCGCTCGCGGCGTTCCGCGGTTTCCCGCGCAACGGCATCTACTGCATGAGCAAGCACGGCGTGCGCGCGCTCACCGAGACGCTGGCGGCCGAGTGGGCCGGCCGCGGCGTGCGTGTCAACGCGATCGCGCCGGGCTTCTTCATGACCGATCTCAATCGCGACGTCATGAGCGACGAGCGCAAGGCGCGCGCGCTGGCGCGGATCCCCGCAGGTCGCTTCGGCGACGTCGACGAGCTCGCGGGCGCTGCGGTCTACCT
>DATLLD010000044.1:0-8299 GCA_035538035.1 Gemmatimonadaceae bacterium
GCCGACCGCCGCGAGCGAGATCGCGGCCGCGTCGTTGACGCCGTCGCCTACCATCACCGCCGGATGTGCGACGCGGATCACCTCGCGCTTGCGCTCGGGCGTGGCGCCGCCTTCCGTGCGCGTCGGGTCGATCCCAAGCTCGCGGGCCACGCGGGCCACGACCGAGGGCGCGTCGCCGCTCAGCAGGCGCACGTCCCACCCGCGCTCGTGCAACTCGCGCACGGCGGCGCGCGCCTCGGGCCGGATGCGGTCCCCGAACGCGGCGCGCGCCACGACCACTCCGTCGACCGCGACGAGCACGGGCGTCAGGCCATCGGCTTCGCCGGCGCATCCACTCGCGCGCGCCAGCACCCAGTCCGGCTTGCCGACCATGACATGATGGCCGCTCACCACGCCTTCCACGCCGTTGCCGAGCACCTCATGCACGTCAGCCTGCTCGACGTCGAGGTCAGGCCATGCCTCCGCGAACGCCGCCGCCACCGGGTGCCGCGAGCCGCGCTCGAGCGCCAGCACCATCTGCCTCACGTCGTCGCTGCCGTCCCACTTCTCGAGCGCCAGCCGGCCCTCCGTGAGCGTGCCCGTCTTGTCGAGGTAGAGCCGGCCCGGCGTCGCGAGTGATTCCAGAGCCTGGCCGCCCTTGATGAGGATGCCGCGTCGCGCCGCGCGCCCGATGGCGACGGTGAACGAGAGCGGCGTCGCCATCGCCAGCGCACACGGGCAGGTCACCACGAGCAGCGCTATGGCGTGGTCGAGCGCGGCGTGCGGGTCGCGCCCCCACCAGATGACGACGGTCAGCGCGGCCAGCAGCAGCACCGTCGCGATGAACCATCCCGCGATGCGATCGGCGAGCCGCACGACGGGCGCACGCTCGCGCGCGCCGCGCTCCACGTCCTCAAGCAGCCGGCCGAGGCGGCTGGTGGCACCGGCCTCGGAAACGCGCACGCGAATCGTCGACGTCAGGTTCACCGTGCCGGCGAAGACCGCCGCACCCACGCGCACCGACTCCGGGCGCGACTCGCCGGTCAGCATCGAGAGGTCGACTGACGATGCGCCCTGCTCCACCGCGCCGTCGGCCGGCAGCGTATCGCCGGCCCAGACCTCGAGCAGCATCCCCGGCATGACGGCCTCGGTGGGCACCTCACGCACATCATCACCATCGACCACACGGGCCGTCGCCGGCGAGAGCGCGCCGAGCAGGGCCGCCGCGTCCGCCGCCGTGCGCTGGGCGCGATGCTGCAGGTAGCGGCCCACGAGCAGCAGGAAGATCAGCGTGCCGACCGCGTCGAAGTAGACCGGCCCCGAGTCGCGCAGCGTGTTGACGGCGCCCTGCACGTAGCCGGCGGCGAGCGCCAGCGCGATCGGCACGTCCATGTGCAGCGCGCCGGCGCGCAACGCCGCCCGCGCGCTCGTGAAGAACACGCGGCCCGGCCAGAGGAGCGCCGGCGTCACCAGCGCCCAGCTCAGCCAGCGGAAGTAGCGCTCGAACCCCGCGTCCATGCCGTCGAAGAACCCGCTGTAGAGCGCGAGTGCGATCGTCATGACGTTGCCTGCGATCGCCCCCGCCACGCCGATGCGCGTGAGCATCGCGCGCTCTTCCGCGCGACGGGCCTCGTCGGCGCGGCGGCCGCGGAAGGGATGCGGGCGGTAGCCGAGTCGGTCGAGGCAGCGAGCCAGCGCACCGGGCGTGGTCAGCGCGGGATCCCACGCCAGCCGCGCCACCGCGCGCGTCACGTCCAGCTCGGCCCGCACCGCTCCGGGCACGGCGAGCGGCACACGCTCCACCAGCCAGACGCAGGAGGCGCAGTGCACGCCCTCGAGATAGAGCGTCATCTCGTCGAGACCATCCGCCGTGCGCCGCACGTGCGCCGCGCGGAACGCGTCGTGGTCGAACTCCGCGAAGCTGCGTCCGCTCGGCACCACTCGCGTGGTGCGACGGTCGGGTAGCGCGTAGAAGCCGGTGAGGCCGCTCTGCTGGATGATCGCCGCCGCGGTCTCGCAGCCGGCACAGCAGTACGTCACACCGCCGGACTCGCGCGCATCGTCATCGATCGCATCGAGCCCGCAGTGCGCGCAGGTGACCGCCTCAGCGGTGATCAACGTGCACCGCGCCCGCGTGCGCGGGCGGCACCGCGAACCTCCCCGCGATCGTCGCCGCGCCGAGCACCATCATCAGTGCGGCCGTGACCATCGGTAGCCGTCGGCGGAACGGCCCGAGGAGCCGTTGCGCGCCGAACCCGACGGCCGCCATCGCCGGCACGGTGCCGGCCCAGAAGGCGGCCATGACGAGGGCGCCGCCGATGGCGCTGCCGGCCGCGGACGAGGTGGCCACGAACGCGTAGAGCCAGCCGCAGGGCAGCGCCGCGGTGAGGAGGCCGATCGACAGCGCGCGCGTGAGCGGTGACCGGTCCTTCACCGAGCGCACGCCGCGCGAGATGACCGCCGCGAGCTCGGGAGGCACGTCGAGCGCCGGCACGCGCACGCCGAGCGCGGTGAGCAACGACGCCAGGCCCCAGAGCAGGAGCAGCGCGCCGGCGACGATCGCCGCTGGCCGCGTGAACCCCGCCACTGCGCCGGCGCGATCGAGACCGGCGCCCGCCGCACCCGCGATCAGGCCGAGCGTCATGTACGATGCGAGGCGGCCCAGGTTGTACGCCGCCGCCGGCCGCCACCCGCCGTCGGTCGCCCTCGGCGAGCCGCGCCCACCGGCGATGCAGGCAAAGCTGCCGCACATCGCCGCGCAGTGCACGCTGCCCAGCAGCGCCGCGACAAAGACGGAGGCGACGAGCGCGGTCATCGTTCGGCGTGCAGCGTGGTCATGAAGCGTTCGGCGCCGCGGCGCGCCTCGACGCGCACTTCCCAGCGTCCTGCATGCGGAAGCGCCGCCATCGTGACATAGCGTCCCGGCTCGGACTCAGTCAGCACGACCTTGAGGGGATGCGCCGCGTCCCGGTTGTGGATGAGCGTGGCCGTGACATGCGCGCCCGTCACGGCGGCGCCACCCCGCCCGACGGGGCGCAGCACCACCCTCGACGAATCACCGGTGCCGCGCTTGATCGTCGCCGTGGCGCTCCAGCCCAGCGAATCGCTCGCGGCCTGCCGCGCCATCGTGCGGTCCCAGTCCACCGCCTTGCGGTAGTAGTCGGGTTCGACCACGTAGCCGTTGCCGCCGTCACCGGACGCCGCGAAGAGCATCACGACGTTGACGCCGACGGTGAAGAGCAGCGCCGCGACGATGAACCAGGGCCAGTACCAGCCGCGCCGGAATTTCATTTCTGCTCCTGCGGCCCGAGCAGCCGCCATGGGAACTCCTGCGCGAACCCTGCCCCGTCAACGAGCCTGAAGCGCACGCGGCGCTCCCCATCGTCGAACCGGTCCACCGGCTGCACGATGAACACCGACGTCGTCGCCGTCTCGCCCGGCTCGATGCGCACCGGGTTCTGCGGCGCGATGAAGCCCGCGCCCGGTTCGTCAAGGTAGGACAGCGTGTAGTCGTGCGCGGCGCTCGTGCGATTCGTGATGCGCACTCGAACCTGGTTCACCACCTGTCCGTCAGCCTCGCGCGTGAACGGCGCGCCCACCGGCCCGAGCAGCGTCACGTCGGCGGCGCTGCGCAGGGCCAACGCCAGCAGGAAGGCGCCGAAGAAGAGCGTGAACGCCAGCGGGTAGAGCACCGTGCGCGCGCGCAGGAGGTGCGGCACCTTCCCGGCGAGCGCTTCCTGCGACGTGTAGCGGATCAGCCCCTTCGGCTTGCCGACCTTCACCATGATGTCGTCGCACGCGTCCGCGCACTGCGTGCAGTGGATGCACTCCATCTGCAGGCCGTCGCGGATGTCGATGCCCGTCGGGCAGGTCATGACGCAGGCGTTGCAGTCGATGCAGTCGCCGAGCCCCGTGCGTTCTCCGGCTCCCTTCCCGCGCGGCTCGCCTCGGTTCGGGTCGTACGCCACGATCACCGACTGGCGGTCCAGCAGCGCCGACTGCCAGCGCCCGTACGGGCACGCCACGATGCACATCTGCTCGCGGAACCAGGTGAAGTCGAGGAAGACGAGCAGCGTCGTCACGCCCATCACGAGGAACGGCACGGGATGATCGAGCGGCGAGCCCGTCATCCAGCGTCCCAACGCATCGGTCCCCACGAAGTACGCGAGGAAGGTGTTGCCCAGCACCGCCGCGATCACGAGGTAGATGGCGTACTTGAGCAATCGCCGCGGCGCGAAGTGCCGGCGATCGCGGTCGAGCACGCGTGATGCGTTCCACCCGCCCTCGACGAGGCGCTCGACCGGCCGGAAGATGAACTCCATCCAGACCGTCTGCGGGCAACCCCAGCCGCACCAGACGCGCCCGAAGAGTGCCGTCAGCAGGAAGATCCCGATCAGGCAGCTCACGAACAGCAGCATCAGCAGCAGCGTGTCCGTCGGCAGGAAGGTCGTGCCGAAGAACGTGAACTCGCGCCGCGGCAGGTCGAGCAGCATCCACGGCTTGCCGTTCCAGCGCAGGTGCGGGAACCCGAGGAACGCGACGATCAGCGCGTACGCCACGGCGCGCCGGCGCACGAGCCATCGGCCGCCGGCGGGCTTCGGACGGATCCAGCGCCGCGAGCCATCCTGGTTGAGGGTGGCGAGGACGCGGCCCTTGGAGACCGGGGGCGCGGTCACGTGAGTTCCCTGGACACCGACGTCAGTTCCCCGTCGGAGATGCGCCCACCGGCCCTTCCGGCGCCTTCGGCGACGGCGGGTTCGTGCCCGCGAGCGAGATCACGTACGCCGTCACCGCATCCACCTGCGACGGCTTCAGCATCTTGCCCCATGGCGGCATGCCCTTCGCCAGCACGCCGTCGACGATCGACTTGTGGATGGCCGTCGGCGTGCCGCCGTGGATCCAGGCGTCGTCCGTGAGGTTCGGGCCGATGAGCCCGCCACCATCCGCGCGGTGGCAGGCCGAGCAATTGGTCGCGAAGAGCTGCTTGCCCTCGGCGGTCGCCGCGGGCTGCGTCGCGAGCGCCATGAGCTGCGCGTCGTCGAGCCCGGCGCCGTCCGTCTCCGCCGGCTGCGCGGCCAGTTGCCGCGCCACGTCGGCGTCATACTCGGCCACCCAGCCCGCGCCCTCGCCGAACGGCGCGGGCGCGAAGTAGTAGATGGGCACGAACACGATCGTCGCGTAGAACACCCAGAGCCACCAGCGCGGCATCGGATTGTCGAACTCCTGGATGCCATCGTAGGAGTGCTCGAGGATCTTGTCGTCATTGCGCTCGGCCATCGTCACTCCCCGGCCCGCGATGCGGGCACAACGTGCTCGTCTGCATTCGCCGCGCGTGTCATGCCGTCATCGTCCGCGAGCGGGAGCCTGGCGTCGTACTCGTGCTGCTTCCTCACGCCGGGGCGGAACGTCAGCGCCACGACCACGAGGAACGCCGCGACGAACAGCACGAGCGCGACGATGGCGTATATCGAAAGCCCGGAGGCGCTCACGACGTCGGAGAGTTTCATTCGTCGTCCTCCTGCGCGGCTGCCGGCACGGCTGCCGGCGCGGCCGGCGCCTCCGCCGTTGCCGGCGCGTTCCGGATGTCCTTGCCCAGCCGCTGCAGGTAGGCGATCAGCGCGATCACCTCGCGGTCGCCGAGCCCGTCGGGTCCGCCGGTGGAACGGATCGCCTCGGCCATCGTGCGCGCCTGTTCCCGCGCCATCGCCGGCGCCTGCGTCAGCGCCTCGCCATACGGCACTCCGAGCATCGCCATCGCGTCGACCCGCGCCTGGATGCCGTCGAAGTCGAGCGCGTTGAGGCCGAGATGCGAGTAGCCGGGCATGATCGAGTTCTGCACCACCGCCTTCGGTTCCTGGAAGTGCCGCACGTGCCAGAGGTCGGGGTACTTGCCGCCCACGCGCGCGAGGTCAGGCCCGATGCGGCGCGAGCCCCAGAGGAACGGATGGTCGTAGACGAACTCGCCCGGCTTGGAGTACTCGCCGAAGCGCTCGGTCTCATGGCGCAGCGGCCGCACCATCTGCGAGTGGCAGTTGAAGCAGCCCTCGCGGATGTAGAGGTCCCGGCCCGCCAGCTCGAGCGGCGTGTACGGCTTCACGCTCGCGATGGTCGGCACGTTCGAGCGGATCAAAATCGTGGGGATGATCTCCGCCAGCGACGCGACCACCACCGCGATCACCACCCACACGGTGAAGAGCAGCGGCAGGCGCTCCCACCGCCGGTGCCAGTCCGCGGCGCGGAAGTGCGCGATGATGTTCGGCTGCACCGGCACCGGATGCGGATCCACGTACACGGCCGGGAGAGGCGGCGCCGATACCACCGGCACCTCGTAGGCCGCCGGGCGGGCCATCCACGTGCGCAGGATGTTGTAGCCGAAGATGAACATGCCGGCCAGGTAGAGCGATCCGCCCGCCACGCGCACCCAGTACATCGGGATGAGCCGCACGACGGTCTCGACGAAGTCGGGGTAGGCAAGCCGCCCGGTCTCGTCGAACGCGCGCCACATGAGGCCCTGCGTGATGCCGGCCGAGTAGATCGCCGCCACGTAGAGCAGGATGCCGAAGCTCGCGATCCAGAAGTGCATGTCGGCCAGCTTCTTCGAATGCAGCGGCGTCTGGAAGAGCCGCGGCGCCAGCCAGTACACCATGCCGAACGTCAGGAATCCGTTCCAGCCCAGCGCGCCCGTATGCACGTGCGCGATGATCCAGTCCGTGTAGTGCGCGAGCGAGTTGACGCTCTTGACCGAGAGCATCGGCCCCTCGAAGGTGGCCATGCCGTACGCGGTGATGGCGACGACGAAGAACTTCAGCACCGGCTCCTCGGCGACCCTGTGCCATGCGCCGCGCAGCGTCAGCAGGCCGTTCAGCATGCCGCCCCACGAGGGCATCCAGAGCATCACGGAGAACAGCATGCCGAGCGTCGCCGCCCACTCCGGCAACGCCGTGTAATGCAGATGGTGCGGGCCGGCCCAGATGTACAGGAAGACGATCGTCCAGAAGTGCAGGATCGAGAGCTTGTACGAGAAGACCGGCCGCTCCGCCGCCTTCGGCAGGAAGTAGTACATGAGGCCGAGGAACGGCGTCGTCAGGAAGAACGCGACGGCGTTGTGGCCGTACCACCACTGCATGAACGCGTCCTGCACGCCGGCGTAGATCGGGTAGCTCTTCAGCAGGCCGGCGGGGATGCTGAGGTTGTTGAAGATGTGCAGGATCGCGACCGTGATGATGGACGCGAGGTAGAACCAGATCGCGACGTAGATGTGCCGCTCGCGCCGCCGCGCGATGGTGCCGAAGAAGTTGATCGCGAATGCCACCCACACGACCGTGAGCGCGATGTCGATCGGCCACTCGAGCTCGGCGTACTCCTTGGCCTGCGTGAAGCCGAGCGGGAGCGTGATCGCCGCCGCGACGATGATCGCCTGCCATCCCCAGAAGTGGAACGCGCTGAGGCGGTCGGAGAACATCCGCGCCTTCAGCAATCGCTGCGTCGAGTAGTAGACGCCGGTGAAGATGGCGTTGCCCGCGAACGCGAAGATCACCGCGTTCGTGTGCAGCGGCCGAAGCCGCCCGAACGACAGCCACGGGATGTCGAAGTTGAACCACGGATTCGCGAGCTGCAGGGCGATCACGAGCCCCACCAGCATCCCGACCAGGCCCCAGATGAAGGTGGCCCAGAGGAACTTGCGGACGATGGCGTCGTCGTAGGCGAACGTTTCCAGATGGGTGCCGGCGGCACTCATGCCCGACTCTCGGAAAGGGGGGTGCTCCCGGCGACGCGCGCCGGCGACTCAAGGACGACCGTATGATCGTCCCCGGGCGAATCCCTTACAGTCGGCTTTAAGGCGATTCTTCTGTCGGCACTTCCCCTGCGTCGGGTGAGGGAAGGCCTGACGATGCCGCGCCGGTACCCTCGGGTAAGGCTCTCTGGACCTGTCCGGAGTTCTGTGTGTGATCCGCTCAAGGAGTGCCGCCGTGAGCGCCCAAACGGCAAGGCGGCCAGCGGCATCTGCGCCGCTGACCGCCCGTCTCCGCCTACTTCGGCACTACTACGTCCTCATGCCGCGGCCTCGGTGACATCCGCCACGAGAGTTGCGCGCGAGCCCGCACCGCCCGACACGAGGTGGACCCGCTTGGCGCCGCGCCACGCACTGAGCGTCGTGAAGTCCCCGCGGAACGACGCACGCACGATCGCGTCGAGCCGATCCACCGCGCGGCGGCCGCGGCGCAACTGCACCTGGAGTCCGGCCCGCGCAGTGACGTGCGTGCCGATCTGCGTCGCCCGCTCGCCCATCACGCGCTCGAGCGCATCGCGCGCGCTCACG
>DATLLD010000045.1:0-16927 GCA_035538035.1 Gemmatimonadaceae bacterium
GGCGAGTTGCGCTTCCATCGCGTGCACCTTGTTGGCGGCGGTGCGCGCCTGGATCAGCGGCGCGAAGATCCGGTCGTGATCCGAGCCCGGCCCGGACGGCACCGCCAGCGCGCGCAACGATCGCGTGAACTCGGGCAGCGCGAACTCAGGCATCGGCGGTCGCGTAACGGTAATCTCCGGTGAGCTCGCGGTCGCAGATCGCCGCGCGGTCTCCCGTGCGCTCCTCGTACGCGCGCACGAAATCGGGCAAACGCCCGGTCGTGAAGGTCTCGCGCGCCAGGCGCATCACGGCGATGGCATGTTCGATCGCAGCCGGCTCGCCCTCTACCTCGACGAGGACATCCATGCGTGGATATCGCTCGAATCGCACGGTCGCGCCAGAGATGGTGAACTGCTCGATCTCGCGGTCGATCTCGCGCGTGACGACGTATCCGAGCAGTTCGAGGATGCACGCGAGTTCGTCCGCGCCGCCGGCCCGCACCGAGTGCTCCTCCCGGACCTTGTAGCCGCCGGCGTACGTGGTCGGTCCCTTGAAGTCGAGCGCAGCGTTCGTCTCCACCCCGTCCCGCCGGTACACGCGCAGCCGCAGCACATGGTCCTTGATCGCGAGCGAGCGGTCGGCGGTGTCGTACCGGCGGTCCTCGAGCCGGCCGGCATAGACCGGCTCCGCGCCGCCCGCGCGCAATGCGGCGATCGCCGCGGCGGGATCGCTGACCGCGGCCTTCAGCTCGACCTCACGCATCGAGGATCGCCTCCATCACCTGGGCGGTGTCGGTGAGGTCCGCGAGGGTGACGCTCGGGCCGCAGGCTTCGAGTTCGTCCACCGAGTACGCTCCGGTGGCCACCGCGATGGCCCGCGCGCCGAGGCCGCTGCCACAGTGCACGTCGGCGGGCGTGTCACCGATGATCACCAGTTGCTCGCCGGCCACCTCATATCCGAGCAGCGCGCTCGCCCGCGACCGCGCGATCGGCGGCAGCATCGGGCGGTCCTCGTGGTCCGACCCGTACGCGCCAAGCGCGAACTGCTCCGGCGCGATCGCGACCGCGCGCAGCTTGGCCGCGGCGCCATCGACGACGTTGCCCGTGAGGAGTCCCACGACGAGCCGGTCGTCCGACCCCACCGCATCGAGCAGCGTCATCACGCCCGGCAGCGAGTACGCCCCGTGCGCCGTGGACGCGAGGTTCGCGCGCAGGCGATCCAGGTACATCGCGATCACCGCGTCCATCCGTGCGTCGATCGTCGCGTCGTCGAAGCCTTCAAGACGCATCGTCTCGCGGACGATCAGCTTGTCGGTCTTGCCGTCGTAGCGGTACGACGTCGGGCCGATGGCGCCGAAGACCTCGCGCAGCGCGGACTCCATCGCGCGCCGGCCGGCCCCGTGCGATATCAGCAGCGTGCCGTCGATGTCGAAGAGGACGACCTTTCGCTCTTCTCGCGTCATCGCCGCGCCAGCCAGAGGCCGCCCACGACCGTCGCCGCGCCGGCGCCCTGGAAGAGCGTCGGCACCTCGCCGAGCAGCGGCCACGCGAACAGCACCGCGACGATCGGCTGCAGGTTGCCGAACATCGCCGTGCGCGTGGGCCCGATCTGCTCGACGCCGCGGTACCAGAAGAGGTATGCGACCACCATCGCGAACAAGCCGGAGTAGACGACCGCGCCCCAGGTGAGCGGCGCGATGGCCGACCACTCGGTGCGGAGCAGGGCCGGCGTCGCGATGAGCGTGAGCGGCACCACGCCGCCGAGCAGCGTCCACGCGGCGATCTGCACGGAGTCGGCGCGGCGCGTGACCGGCATCAGCAGCGCCGTGTAGAACGCCCACGCGACGACGGCCGCGAGGATCATCAAGTCGCCGATGAGGTGCGAAGTGCCGTCCGCGCTCACGCTGCCGCCGAGCACCAGCATCACGCCGGAGATCGAGAGCGCGATGCCGATGCGCACCGTCATCGGCAGCCGCTCGTGGCCGAGCATCCGGGCGACGATGGCGACCAGGGCGGGGCTCGCCGCGACGACGAGCGAGGCGGTGCCCGCCCGCGTCAACGTGATGCCCTTGATGAACAGCACCTGGTAGACGCAGTGACCGAGCACGCCGAGCAGCATCAGCCGCCGCCGGTCGGCGGCGCTGGCGTGGCGGCCGGGGCGCGCGTAGGCGATCGCGAACAGCACGAGGCAGCCCAGCGTCATGCGGAGCGCGTTGTACGCGAGCGGCTCCATCACCTGCGTCGCGTACTTCACCACCGAGAAGTTGACGCCCCAGATGACGGCCATCGCGACGAGCGCCAACTCGGTCGAGCGAGTGGCGATGCCGTGGACCGGGAGGGGGCGAGCGGCGGTGGACATGAGGGGGAAAGATAGCCGACCGTCCGTCGAAGCAGCGGACCGTCAGGGACGACGTGACGGCGCCGCAGTGGACGCCGCGCCCTGCGTCCGGCATCTTCCCGCATGCACGTTTCCTTCGCTCTCTTCGCAGACGCCGCCAACATCTCCCAGGAAGGCAAGCTCAACATCCTTGGCGTGTTCGACGCGCTGCAGGTTGGTGGGCTGCCGGCCGTGCACCCGCGGGCGACGCTCGTGGTGCGCCTGAAGGCGCTGCCGGAGGACACCGGCCGCCACACGCTGGCCTTCAGCTGGAACTCGCCCGGTGGTGACGAGATCTGGTCGTCGTCGGGCGAACTCGAGGTGGGCCCGCCTCCCGCCGGCGCGACCGAGCTCGACGTGCCGGTGATCGCGGCGATCGACCTGCCGATCCAGGACGCGGGGAGCCACGTGATGCGGGTCTTGCTCGACGACGAACTGCACGCGGAACTCGTGTTGCACGTGCGCACCGGCACGCCGGTGCTGCCGGTCTCAGGCGCCGGCGGGCTCGTCAGCTAGGCCCGGCACGCCGTCGCGGCCCTTCGCGAGGCGCACGGCGCGCTCGATCGCCTCCTCGAGCGCCGCGATCGCCAGCATCTCCGCCTGGGCCAGCGATGCGCTCGGGCCTTCCATCGGTGCGAGGGCGAAGATGATGTCGCCGTCGACGCTGGTGCCCGAGGGCGTGATGCGGCGGTGATAGGCGGCGGTCGCGGCGCGCGCGAGCTGGTGCAGCTCGAGCCGCGTGAACGCGGCGTCGACGGCCACCACGGCGAGCGTCGTGTTGTGGCCACCGGCCGCGCCGAACTTGGGTCGCTCCGCGGGCTTCATGCCGCGCGCGATGATCGCCGCGGTGTCGGCGAAGTCGTTCTCGATGAGGCGCGGCCCGCCCTCGACGCGCGCGCCCGCGATGATGCGCCCGGTGGAATCGCGCACGTCACCGGAGGCATTGACCGCAACCATCGCTGCCGCGGCGCACCCATCGCCCTCGGCGACCGCGATGCCGAAGCCGCCCTTCATCGCATGGTTCCTGCCGAGCACCTTGCCGACGGTGAGCCCGGTGCCTGCGCCGACCGATCCCTCGGCGATCCCGGTCGCCGTGGCGGCGGCGCAGGCAGCCTCGCCCATCTCGGGCGTGGGGCGCGCATGCGGCAGGCCGAGCGGGAGCAGGTCGAAGAGCACGGCACCGGGGACGATCGGCACGACGCCGGCGGCAGTGGGGAAGCCGCGATCGTGCGCCTCCATCCAGCGCATCACGCCGGCCGCGGCGTCGAGACCGAAGGCCGAGCCGCCCGCGAGCAGGATGGCGTCGACGCGTTCGACCAGGTGACCGGGCTCCAGCAGCGCGAGCTCGCGCGAACCGGTCGCGCGGCCGAGCACCGCGCACGACGCGCGATGCGGCTTGCCGATGCCGCGGATCACCGTGCAGCCGGTCGCACCCTCCGCGTCGGTGGCGTGCCCGACGGCGAGGTCGAACCGCTCGAGCGAGGGTGACGAGGTCATGCGCCCTGCGGCGCGGCCGGGGCCGGCCGGTCGTCGGTGCCGTGATCGTCACCGCCGGATGAGGCATCCGCGCCGCAGCGCGCACAGAGCACCACGCCGCGCATCGCACAGATCTGGCAGATGAAGGTGCCGCACGAATCGCAGGGATAGCCCTCCGAGGCGCGCTCCTCGCGCCCGCACGCGCGGCAGGCCATCGAGTCGCGCTCGCTCACCGCGTCTTCTCGGAGAGGTCGTACTCGCGGATCTTCTTGATCAGCGTGGCGCGCGAGATGCCGAGTTCCTTGGCCGCGTGCGTGCGGTTGTGGCGATGCGCGCGGAGCGTGCGGTCGATGTGCGCGCGCTCGACCTCGCTCAGCGACCGCGGCTCGTGGTGCGTGACGAGGGCGCCGGACGCGCCCTGCACCTCGCGCGGCAGGTGGACGACCTCCACCGCCGGCTGGCCGCGCGCCATCAGCAGCGCGCGCTCGAGCACGTTGCGCAGCTCGCGGATGTTGCCGGGCCACGGGTATCGCAGGAGCGCGTCGATGGCGTCGTCCGCGAGCACGGTGGGCGCGCCGGGGAGCGACGGCAGCAGCGAGTCGATCACCGCGCCGACGAGCTCCATCAGGTCCTCGCGCGAGCGCGCGCGGAGCGGCGGCAGCTGGATCGGCATGACGGCGAGCCGGTAGTACAGGTCCTCGCGAAAGCGCCCCGCGGCGACCTCGGCCAGCAGGTCCTTGGACGACGCAGCGATGACGCGCACGTTCGGCGTGATCTCGGTGGTGCCGCCGACCCGGCGGAACCCCTTGCCCTCGAGCACGCGTACCAGCTTGGGCTGGAGCAGCGGGTCGAGATCGGAGATCTCGTCGAGGAAGATCGTGCCGCCGTCGGCGACCTCGAACGCGCCGAGCGCCGTGTGGGCGGCGGTCCCGGTGTTGGCCTCGACGCCGAAGAGCTCGGAGTCGAGCGACTCGGGACGGAGCGATGCGCAGTTGACCTCGACGAACGGCTTGGAGCCTCGCGGGCTCTGCACGTGGAGCAGCTCGGCGACGCGCCCCTTGCCCGCCCCGCTCTCCCCGAGGATCAGCGCCGTCGTTCTCTCGCTCGATGCGAGCAGCGAGAGCTGCGCCTGCAGCTCGCGCATCTCGGTGGACGAGCCGAAGACGAGGTCCTTGCCGCTGCCGCGCTTGGCGGCGATCCAGTGGCTCATGCGCCGCAACTGGGCCTTCTCCAGCGCCCGCTCGGCGGCCGCCGCGAGGTGGCTGAGGTCCACCGGCTTGGTCAGGAAGTTCTCGGCGCCCTTGTGCAGCGCGTCCACGGCCATCGACACGTCGCCGTACGCGGTCACGATGATGACCACCGGATTGTCGTCGCGGATGGCGGCGAGCACGTCGAACCCGGTCATGTCCGGGAGACGCACGTCGAGCAGCACGAGGTCCGGCCGGAGGCGGCGATATGCCTCGATGCCGTCCGTGCCGGTATACGCCTCCGTCACGGTGTGGGCGCCGTCGTGACGGAAGAACATCGCGAACGCCGTGGCGATCGCTACTTCGTCATCGATGATCAGTATGCTCGCCATGGACCACGCTCGTCCCGCCGGGGGACTTCACAGATTCTCTTGGGGACACGAGCGGCAGGACGACCTCGAAGGTCGCGCCCTGCCCGGGCTCCGAGTGCACACGCAGGCTGCCGTCGTGCTCCCGCACGATGCCATGGGAGATGCTCAGACCGAGTCCGGTACCGATGCCCCGTGGCTTCGTCGTGTAGAACGGATTGAAGATGTGCACGATATGCTCCGGCGCAATGCCGTCGCCGGAATCCTGCACGGCCACGACCAGACGGTCGGCCTCGCGCCGGCTGCGCACCGTGATCAGGCGCACACCGGACCGGCCGGAGAGCGCCTGCTCCGCGTTCGCCAGCAGGTTCACGAACACCTGCTGGAGCTGGAACGCATCGGCCCAGGTCACCGGGAGTCGCGGGTCGAGGTCGGTCGCGACCTCGATGCCCTGCGACTCCAGCGCCAGGCGCCGCACCGCCAGCGTCTCCCGCACCACCTGGTTCACGTCGGTGCGCATGCGCTCGGGCGGGTTCTGTCGCGCGAACGTCAGCAACTGGCCGACGATGCGCGCCGCCCGCTTGGCCTCGTGCGCGATCGACGCGGCCGCCTGGCGCGCGTCGCCCTCCTCGGTGCGCGCCATCAGGATCTGCGAGAATGCGAGGATGCCGGTGAGCGGGGTGTTGATCTCGTGCGCCACGCCGCCGATCATCTCGCCGAGCGCGGCCAGTTTCTCGCGCCGCACCACCTGCTCGATCAGCGCCCGCTCCTCCGTGACGTCGCGGGCGATGGCGAGCACGCCGGTGATCCGCCCCCGCTCCACGACCGGCGCCGAAAGAACCGTCGCGACGCCGGCGCGCCCGTCACGATGCGTGAAGCGGACCTCGCTGCGCTGGCGCTCTCCGCCGAGGGAGTTAACGAACGCGCGCCAGAGCGTGGCGCGTTCGGCCGGCCTCACGAGCTCGGTGAAGTGCGTGCCGACGAGCCGGTCGCGACGCCGGCCGGTGGTGCGCTCGAGCGCGCAGTTGACCGAGGTGAGGTTCCCTTCCTCATCCAGCGTGGCGATGGCGTCCTCGGCCGACTCCACGAGCCGCGTGTAGCCCGCCTCCACGCGCTCGAGCGCGGCCGCGCGCGCGCGCTCATCCGTGACGTCGCGGGCCACGCCGAGCACGCCGGTGACGCGCTCGGCCACGCGCAAGGGACTGAGCGAGACCGAGACGAGGCGACGTGCGCCGTCGGCGCGCGTGAACAGGCACTCGCAGCGGCGGGGGGAGCCTCCCGCCGCGGCATCGAGCTGCGAGCGCATGCGAGGCTGGTCTGCGCCGTCGGCGAATGGCAGCAGGCTGCGCCCGAGCAACTGCTCGCGCGGCACGCCGAGTAACGCCTCCAGCGCGGCGTTCACCGATGTGAGCACGCCGTTCAGGTCGAGCGTGCAGATGCCGTCGGAGGCGACCTCCACCATCTCGCGGTACTGCACGTCTTCGCTCGGCACGGCTAGAACCGCCAGGAGCGGAAGAGGTCGAAACCGATCTGCTTCGGCGTGGGCACGAATCCGCGCGCGCTGGCATTCGCTGCGCAGAGCACGAGCCTCGTGGGCGGCTCGATGCCGACCGATGCCGTCAGGCCCTGCGAGAGGATGTAGTCGAGCTTCACGCCGATCGCGTCGAGGCTCAGCGGGTTGGCGTTGCCGCCTTGGGTCACGAGCTGGCCGACCTGGCAGAGTCCGGCGTCGAGTCGCACGAACGCGCGCTCGCCGACCTGCCTCGCGCAGCTGAACCTGGTCCCGGCGAGGATGCCTCCGACGTCGCGGGTACCGGTCCCATAGGAATCGAGTCCCGACGTGGAGACCACCGCGTCGTCACAGACGCCGGCGCTGGTCGCCTTGCCGCCGATCACGCTGGCGACCGAGGAGATCAGCACGCGGGCCGCGGTCGACGTGTAGTCCGCATCGCCGCCGCCGATCCCGTAGCTCGGTCCGCCCGTCACGAGATAGCTGATGAGGTCGGCATTGCTGACGCGCGCCGAGTCCGGCGTCGAGAGCTCGGCCGTCGGCGCGAGCAGCGTGCCGCCGATGTGCACGCCCACGCGCAGGTCGGGACGCGAGCCCTGCTGGCTGTACTGCCGCACCGTGTGCACGGCGTCGATGTCGAGGGTCGGGTTCAGCTCCGCCTCGCCGAAGAACCGGATCTCGCCGCTCTGCACCTCGAACGTCCGCTGCACCGGGCCCAGGTTGAGGCGGTAGGTGCCGCGGACCGTCTGCAGCGGGCCATCGAGCGCGAGCTGCAGCTCGCCGGCGTTGCGTCCGCGCGTGGCACGGGTCTGCGTGATCGAGACGAAGCCGCCGAGGTTGATGTTCGCCTCGGACGACCGCAGCCAGACGTCGCGCCCCATCGTGACCGGCACGTTGGCGATGGTGAGGTTCTCGACGAGCGTACGTGGACCGCTCGGGAGCCGTCGCTGGTCGAGTGACGACAGCGTGTCCACCAACCCGAGCCGGTCCAGTCCGTCGAGCGCGATCACGTCCTTGCGCGCGAGTTCGGGGATGCTGATGATCGCGCGATCCGCCGTGAGCATGCCGCGCAGCCTCGCGTCGCGCCACGCGCCGTCGAGCCGCAGTTCGCCCGAGAAGTCGATGTCGGCGACGTCGGGTCGCGCGAACGCGTGGAACTCCCGGCTCCGGAAGGTGAAGTCAAGGAGCGGGTTGTTGCGGTCGAGGAACTTCATCCAGCCGGCGATGGCCGCGCGTCCGGTGCGACCATCGCGCACCGACATCGCCGTCACGCTGTCGACCGCGATGCTGTCGCCCACGAACTTGATGTCGGCCTGCACCGCCCTCCACCTGGCGTTCCCGAGCTCGGCGAGCGCGAGTTGCCCGTCGCGCAGGCGGAGGTCACCGTGGATGGCGGGCCGGCGCCAAGTGCCGCTCACGTCGAGGTTCGCCGCCAGCTGGCCACGGTAGCCGTTCGGACCGCCGGTGAGTGCCTCGAACAGCGCGAGCGGGAGCGAGTCCGCGCGCACGGTGGCCGTGAGCGGGCCGTCGGCGAGGAACCCGGTGCTCGCGCCATCCAGGCCGAGGCGGAACGGCAACGTGCCCCGCGCGACGAGCTGCGGAGCGGCCTGCGAGCCCAGCGTCGCCGACAGGCCCAGCCGGTCCGCACCCGCGGTCGCGGCGGTGAGGCGGAGCGTGTCGAGTCGCACGCCGCGCACGAGCCCGTCGCGCAACTCCGCGCGCAACTCGGCGACAGGCGCCGCGCGCGTGCCGGTGGCGCGCGCATCCAGGTCGAGCACGCCCTCGGCGGCGCCGTCGAGCTGCAGCACCTCGGCGATGTCGGCCACGGGCAGCGCGCGTGTCCTCGCCCGCAGGTCGAGCGTCGCGAGACGCGGTGCGGTGCCGCCGAAGAGCAGTGACGCGCCGCTGTCCGAGCGCAGCAGCAGCGAATCGAGCGAGAAGCCGCCGTCGACGGCGGCGAACATCGTGGGCGCGGCGAGCTGCCAGCGGCTGAGCGCGGTCCGCACGGAGAGCGTGTCGAGGCGCATGCGGATGGTGTCGGCGTCGCGCACGATGCGCGCGTCGGCGCGCGTGATCGTGCCGCGGGCGCCGGTTCCCGCCGCCGTCACCTGCGCGCCGCCCGTGCCATCGAGCGTGGCGCGCGCGCTCACCTGCGTGAAGCCGGCCCCGCCCACGCCCACCGTGTCGGCGACGAGCCCGAGGATCCCGACGGGCGCCGACGGCAGGTTCTCCAGCTCGGCTTGCCCCTGCACCGCGCGCGCGGTGTTGCCGGACCAGAGGAGCCCGTCGCCTCGCGCCGCGGCGCCGACCGCGAAGTCGCGCACCCAGCCATTGGCCACCGCGTCGACCTGCACGAAGCCCGCGAGCGAATCGCTGGTGCCGCGCGCAAGCCAGCGGCGGAGTCCGCCGAGCGAGTCGACGGTCGCACGCACGCGCAACGAGTCGTCACGGCCCGCGTGCAGGCCGAGTGCGCCCCGCGACGAAAGCACGAGCGCGGAAGTCTCCAGGTGCGCGGTGTCGACCACCGCAGTGCCCTCGGCGAACCTGAGCCGCGTGGTTCCCGCGAAGACCCGCACGCCGTCGAGCAGCGAGCGGTCGATGTTGACGCTCGCCTCGCCGCGAAGGTCGGCGAGCGAGTCGAGCGCGATGTCCATCGCCAGCCGCGCATTGAGCTCGCCATCCGGTGCGCGCGTGTCGTCGAGCGCGCGGCTCGGGTCGAATGCGCTCAGGTTCGCGCGTCCGGTGACGCGGTAGCCGGGCTGCTCGGCGTCGAGCCGCATGTCCGCCTCGATGCGGCCGGCGTCGCCGCTCAGGTCCGCGACGAGTCCCATCTCGGCGAGGGTGCCGCGCGTGCGGAGCGGGCCGCTGAAGTCGCCGCGCAACGGAACCACTGGGTACGAGCGCGCCAGCGCCGTGAAGGAGAGCGGCATCATCGCCGCGTCGAGCTCCCACGCCACGCGCTCCCCGAGCGCCGTCAGGCGTCCGCTGCCGCGCACCACCGACGCCGGTGAGTCGCCGTCGCGGTGCGTGATGTCGGCGCCGCTGACGCGAACGTCGAGCCAGAGCGAGTCGAGCCGCGCCGTGCCCGCGATCACGCCGTCGAGGCGCGGGAACTCGGGATTGAGCGACTGCGCGGTCCGCAGGTCGAACGCACCGAGCGTGAGGTCGACGCCCCGGAAGACCGTGTTGGCCGGCGAGGCGATGTCCACTTCCCCGCGGGCGCTGCCCCGGGCCACCGCGCCCGGCACGTTGGCGTCGCGGAACTCCGTCGTCAGGTCGTCGATCACGAACCGGTCGAGCGGGCCGCCGCGCGCGGACACGCGGCCGGTGAAGCGTCCGTTGAACGGGTAGGGGAACGGTCCCTGGTTGAAGCGGCGCAGCAGGTCGAAGTCGAGCGGCGTCGCCTCGATGTCCACGTCGCGCAGCGTCGTCATCGGCCCGCCGACGCCCCACGTCATCTGCCCGCGCAGTCGCGACCGGTGGCTGCGCACGTCCATCGACGTGATGGCGTACTCGAGGACGTCGAGGTCCGCGCTGTTGTTGGCGATGTCGAGCACCATCCGCCCGCCGCCGGTCGTCGGGATGCTCTCGTCGATCCACGCGACGTCGGAAAGCGAGACGCTGTCGCTCACGACGTGGGCGCGGTAGCGAATAGGGAGGTCACTGCCCCAGACGATCTTCCCCGAGCCGCGTCCCGTCGAGGCCGGCAACTCGAAGCTCGGGACGTCGAACCAGACGGAGTCGCCGAGCCAGCGCACCTCGCCGGTGAGGTTGCTGAAGGTGAACGGCGGGTTCGACTCGACGACGTCGAGGCGGCGGATCTTGAAGAAGCGGCCGGCGGAGTCGGGATAGGTCAGCCGCACGCGCGGCAGGTCGAGCCCGATCTCGCTCCAGGTCCAGGTGTGCACGTGCCGGCCGCGCGCGTGCTCGTCCGCCGTGCGCGAGAGCATCAATACGAACTTGCCGTCCTCGACGCGCGCCTCCTCGAGCACGACGACGCTGCCGAACGCGGTGCGCGCGCGACGGGGCCCCTTCGCGCCGCGCTCCGGCCAGAGCTTGTCGTGCGACCAGCGGCCGTCGTGCTCCCGGCGCATCGCGAAGAACGGGCGCGTGAACTCCGCCGAACGGATGATGATGCGGCCGTCGGCGAGGTCGCGTGGGTCGAAGGTCAGGCGGATCGGCCCGGTCGCCACGAACACGGAGTCGTCGCGGTCGCGGATCTCGAGCGAGTCGGTGCGCAGGTCGGTGAGGAACGACCCGCTGAGCGTTCCGAGGTGCACGGTGCCGTCGAGCGACCGCGCGAGCTGCGCCTGCAGCGCCCGCCGCAGGTACTCCCGCCCGCCCTCGCTCTGCGTCGCCGTGACCAGCGCGAGCACGACGAGCGCTCCCAGCGCCATCATCACGAGCGCGCTGGTGAGTGCGACGAGTCGGCGGCGACCTCTCATCACCACTAGAACGCCTGCCCGATGGCGATGGACGGCGTGAGGCGGCTGAAGAAGCTGCGTCCGCGCGGCGGCTCGAACGTGCCCGGGCATGGACCGTCGGCCTGCGTGAGCCGCGAGCCGACGCGCGTGACCGGGAGCGAGTTGCCGGGGCTGACGCAGAAGAGCGCGCCGCCCTCGCTCACCGGTGCGTCGAAGTACGCGGCGCCACCGGCGCGCGGGTACGAGTTGTAAGCGAGGTCGGCGCGCAGGAAGCCGATCGGCGTGCGGATGCGCATGCCGAGGCCTGGCGTCCACTTGAGCGTCCTGAAGCGGAGGGCGGCGGGTCCGCCGCCGCGGTTCCACACTTCGCCGACGTCGGCGAACAGCGTCCAGCGGAACAGCTCCGGCAGGAAGGGGCCGGCGAACCGGAACTCGACGTTGCCGACGAGCATCGTGTTGCCGCCGGTCGGCACGGCGCGCTGCCCCACGACGGCGGGGTCGGCGCGGAAGTAGACGGTGTCGGAGCCGGGCCCGAGGGTGGTGACCTCACCGCTCGCGCTCACGGTGTCGTAGCGCGTGGGGATGTAGACCGACGGGCCGAGTTCGTTCTGCCGGAAGCCGCGCACCGTCGTCGGGCCACCGGCGAAGAGTCGCTCCTGCGGCGGCACGAATCGCGCCGCCTCGCCCAGCGTGAAGGTCGGGCCGAGCACGAGGCCGAGGCGGAGACGCGCCGCGAACACGATGTCGCGGCCGAGCGGCGCGTAGATGGATCCGTCCGCGGTGAGCCGGTTGAACTGCAGCGCGGCGTCACCGCCGATCAGGTTCGACGCGTGCCGGGCCTCGATGCGCCCGATGATGCCACGCGTGGGGTCCACCCCGTTGTCGGTGCGTTCGTACGTGGACGACGCGCTCAGCACCGCGAGGCGCTGCAGGAGTCGCAGCGCCTCGCGGTCGGCGCGCTCACAGGCGTTGAAGACGGCGCAGAAGAGCGCCGGCTGCGCCTCCGTCTTGCCGTACTCCAGCGTGTACGCGATGCTGTGCGAGCGGCGCGGCAGGCGCAGGTTGAAGGCGAGGCTCGTGCCGACCGGCGTCGTGCGCAGGAAGGCGTTGTACTCGGAGCGGCGCTCGGAGTACACGGAGAGCGTCGGCACGAAGCTGGCCCGCAGCAGCGACGGCTGGCTCAGCGTCGCGCCCGCATGGTAGTTGAGGTTCGCGCTGTAGATGTCGTCGCGCGCCTGCGGGCAGAGCGACTCGGCGCCGCCCAGCGGGTCGCCGATGCCGATCTTCGAGAGGCGGCCACGCAGCTCGAGGCGCGTCGCGGTCTTGAACAGGTTGTAGTCGGTGACCTCGGCCGTCGTGCGGAAGCAGTCGAGCGACCCCCACCCGCCACCGAGACGCGCCTCGCGCAGGAATCCTTCGCTGACGGCGACATCGACGGCGATGAGCGAGTCGCCCGGCGGACCGCCGGACGAATCGCCGGGAGAGTCGCTGACGGCCGCGCCCGGCTCCACCGCGACGCGCGTGAAGGCCTCCGTCTGGTAGAGCGTGCGCTTGGCGCGCTCGAGCAGCCGTTCGCGATACAGCTCTCCCTCGCGCAGCCCGACGAGCCGGCGCACGGCGGGTTCGCTCACTTGCGGCGGCTCGTCGGCTCGTCCGTCGCGCGTGATGTTGACCTGCCCGATGCGGCGGCGCGCCCCGGGCTCGACCGCGAGCGTGACCGTCGCGCGTCGCTCCGCCGTGCGCGTGTCGTAGCCGAGGAACGTCTCGGCGTCGGGGTATCCGTTGTCGCGGAGACGCCGAGCGACGGTGTCGCGCGCCGCGGCGATGGCGTAGAGGTCGAAGAGCCCACCGGCGCGCACCGGCAGCCGCGCCAGGATCTCGGCGCGCTCCGGCACCGCGTCCATGCCGGTGACGCGCAGCGTGTCCACCACCATCGGTTCGCCCTCGGTGATCACGAAGCGGATCGCCACGCGCGTCGGCGCCTTGTCCAGCGGCGTCACGACCGTGTCGACCGTCGCGTCCACGTAGCCATGGTTGCGGTACCAGACCCGGAGCCGCAGCACGTCGAGCGGGAACTCGCGCCGGTTGAGGCATTGCCGCGTGCCGACGAGGCGCAGCGCGCGCCGCGCCCAGCTCGAGGCGGTGGTCACGATGCCCGCCTCGAGCGTGGCATCGGTGAACGCCTCGTTCCCCGTGAACTCCAGTGAGCGCACCTCAACGTCGCCGCGCTCGCATCGTGTCCCCTGCGCGCCGAGTGCCCCCGGCGTCACGAGCAGGACGGACGCCGCCAGCAGCACCAGGCGACGGGGGAAGCGGCTCACGTGATCAGTCGTCCTTCTGCCCGAAGACCGCGAGGTTCGACGAGTGGCCCGGGTTGACCTTCTTCTCCGGGTACACCCAGTGCACCGCCTGGTTGACGGCGATCGCCGCCTCGCCGAAACCGGTGGCGATCAGCTTGAGCTTGCCGGGATATGTGTTCACGTCGCCGACCGCCCAGATGCCCGGCCGGCCCGTCTCCATCTGCTGGTTGACGATGATCTCGTCCTTCTCGACGTTGAGCCCCCAATCGAGCAGGGCGCCCATGTCGCTGACGAAGCCGAGCATCGGCAGCACGACGTCGCAATCGACGCGCCGCGTCGTCTTCTGCTTCACGTCGCGAAGCTCGAGCGCGCAGATCGCGCCGTTGTCGCCGATGACCTCGGCGATCTCGTGGAAGGTGTGCACGGCGGTGCGGCCGGCGGCCGCGGACGCCATCACCGCGTCCACCGTCGCCTGGTGCGCGCGAAAGCGGTCGCTGCGGTGCACGAGCGTGATCGACTTCGCCACGCCCTCGAGCTGGTGCGCCCAGTCGAACGCGGAGTCGCCGCCGCCGATGATGACCACCCGCCGTCCGGCGAACTCCCTGGGATCGAGCACCTTGTCGAAGATGCCCTTGCCGTACCACGGCTCGGCGGCCGGCTGGGGCAGCCGGCGCGGCGAGAAGGCGCCGATGCCCGCCGCGATGACGACGGAGCGCGACGGGAAGCGGTCCGTCTCGGTGACGAGCGTGAAGATGCCGTCGGCCTCCTCGAGCCCGATGACCGCCTGGCCGCAGTGCACCGGCTGCCCGAACTGCGCCGCCTGCTCCGTGAGCGAGTTGACGAGGTCCTTGGCGAGCACCTTGGGGAATCCGGCGACGTCGAAGACGAACTTCTCGGGATAGAGCGCGGAAAGCTGGCCGCCGGGCTGCGCGAGCGCGTCGACGATTTGCGCGCTTGCGCCGCGCATGCCAGCGTAGAAGAGCGCGAACAGGCCTGCCGGCCCCGCGCCGATGATCGTGATGTCACGAATCTCATGGATTGCCATCCATTAAAGTTCGCCGGTCGACGCCATTGCGGGCAACTTCCACTCTCCGGCTAAACCCACTCTCCCGCACTTCGTGACTCCAACGAACGAACTCGTCTCCACGAGCCGGTTCCGCCTCCTGCGGGAGGTCGCGCGCGGCGGCATGGCGACCGTGTACGAGGCCGAGCAGGTCGGGGCGGCCGGCTTCACCAAGAAGATGGCGGTCAAGATCATCCACGAGCGCTTTGCCCGGCGCCCGGAATGGCTGCAGCTCTTCCACGACGAGGCCAAGCTCTCGGCCAACCTCGTGCACGGCAACATCGTGCAGATCTACCAGCTCGGCGATTCCGACCGCGGGCACTTCATCGCGATGGAGTTCATCCGCGGCGTCACGCTCCGCACGCTGATCAACACCCACCGCATGAACCGGCGGCCGCTGCCGCCGGACATCGCCGCCTATTGCGCCAGCCGCGTCTGCCGCGCGCTCGACTTCGCCCATCACTTCGTGGACGAGGAGGGCAAGCGCCTCGACATCGTCCACCGCGACGTCTCGCCGGGCAACGTGATGCTCACCTGGGACGGCCACGTGAAGCTGGCCGATTTCGGCATCGCCAAGGCGCGCACCATGGCCGACCCCGCCGCCACGCGCCCGCTGCTGCTCGGCAAGAAGCACTACATGAGCCCCGAGCAGCTGATGGGCGTGCCCGTCGACTGGCGGAGCGACATCTTCTCGATGGGCGTCGTGCTGTTCGAGCTGTTCGCGCTGAAGTCGCTGTTCACGGAGGACGAGACGCTGGCGGCGATCGACGAGGTGGTCGTGGGTCCGACACCCGACCTCGCGTCGCGGTTGCCCGCGGTCGACGACGGCCTGCGCGAGATCATCACCGGCGCCATAGGCAAGGAGCCGGAGGCGCGCCCCAGCGCCGCCGTTCTCGGAAGGTCGCTCGACGAGTGGTGCGCGCAGCGCGGCACCCCCGGGTCGCCGGAGCGGCTGCAGGCGCACCTCGCCGAACTCTACCCCGAGACCTATCGCCCGCCCACCAGGTCCACCGACGAGCCGCCGTCGCTCTCGCTGCTCACCGGCGTCGAAGTCGCCCGTCGCCGCTAGATTTCGCGCATGACACTCAAGATCTACACGAAGACGGGAGACGCCGGCGACACCGGCCTGTTCGGCGGCGGGCGCGTGCCGAAGGACCACCCTCGCGTCGAGGCGTACGGCGACGTGGACGAACTCAACGCGGTGATCGGGATGGCGCGGGCGGCGGACCCGATGCCGCGCATCGATGAAGTGCTTGCCCCGGTCCAGCGCGACCTCTTTGCGCTCGGTGCGCTGCTCGCGACGCCCGACCTCGCGAAGATGCAGGAGCACTTGAGCAAGGCGCGCATCTCCGACGCCCGCATCGCCCAGCTCGAACAGGCGATCGATGACGGCGAGGCCGAGCTCGAGCCCCTGAAGGCGTTCATCCTGCCCGGCGGCACGCCCAAGGCCGCCGCACTGCACGTCGCGCGCACCGTCTGCCGCCGCGCCGAGCGCGCGGTGATCAGCCTCCGGCGCGAGACCGAGATCCCGCAGATCGTCGTGGTGTACCTGAACCGCCTCTCCGACCTGCTGTTCGTGCTCGCGCGCGTCGCCACGCGCCGCGCCGGCGCGGGCGAAGTCACCTGGTAGCATGACCGCCCCACTCGTGCTCCAGGGAGCGCCGATCGAGATCGCTCCCGGCGCGCTCGCCATGCTTGGCGACAGCGTCAGGCAGCTCTTCCCGTCGTATCGCGTCGTGCTCATCTCCGACAGCCAGGTCGCGGCCATCCATGGCGGCGCGGCCCTCGCGTCGTTCGGAAGCGACGTTCCCCTGCTCCTCACCTTCCCCGCCGGCGAGCGCAACAAGACGCGCGCCACCTGGGCGACGCTCACCGACGAGATGCTCGCCGCCGGCCTCGGCCGCGACACGGTCGTGGTCGCGCTTGGCGGAGGCGTCACCGGCGACCTCGCGGGGTTCGTGGCCGCGACCTACATGCGCGGCGTGCCGTTCGTGCAGGCGCCGACGACGCTGCTCGCGATGATCGACGCGGCGATCGGCGGCAAGACCGGCGTCGACACGGCCGCCGGAAAGAACCTGGTCGGCGCGTTCCACCAGCCGTCGATGGTGGTGGTGGACACGCGGGCGCTCGACACGCTGCCGCCGGCGCGGCTGCGAGAGGGGCTCGCCGAGGCCATCAAGCATGGCGTGATCGCGGACGCCGCGTACTTCGGGTGGATCGCGACCTCGCTGCGGCAGATCCTG
>DATLLD010000046.1:0-2636 GCA_035538035.1 Gemmatimonadaceae bacterium
ATGGCGGCTGCGGCCTCGCGTCGGAGCGTGGGGTGGATGCCACCCTGCACGATCGGGAAGAGTGTCTGCCGCGGGGCGCTGGTTTGCGACGCCGGCGAGCCGGTCGCCGTGGCACCGCGCTCCGCGTGCAGCCGGTCGAACTCCGCACGGCATCGCGCCAGCCAGCGCACGCTGCGCTCGCTGGCGTCGCGCGATGCCGCAAACTCGGACTGCCCGGGAATCACATGATCGAACTGCATGATCACGTCGGCACCGAGATTGGTCTCGATCCCCATCACGCTCTCGGGCGTGAAGTGGCGCAACGAGCCGTCGATGTGGCTGCGGAACCGCACGCCGTCCTCGCTCACCTTGTTCAACTCGGCGAGCGAGAACACCTGGAAGCCACCCGAGTCGGTGAGCATCGGGCCGTTCCAGCCGGAGAAGCGCTGCACGCCGCCCAAGTCGCGCACGACGTCATCGCCGGGCCTCAAGTGCAGGTGATACGCGTTGGCGAGGATCATCTGCGCGCCCATCGCGCGCAGCTCTTCGGGATCGAGTGCCTTGACCGTCGCGAGCGTGCCGACCGGCATGAACGCGGGCGTCTCGACCGCGCCGCGCGGCGTGGTGAAGGTGCCGGCGCGCGCACGGTCCTCGGTCGCTTCGATGGTGAAGCGGAAGTCGCTCATCCGTGCACCAGCATGGCGTCACCGTAGGAGTAGAAGCGGTAGCCCTCCCGCACGGCGACGTCGTAGGCGTGCATGGTCAGGTCGTACCCCGCCATCGCGGCCACGAGCATGAGCAGCGTCGAGCGGGGAAGGTGGAAGTTGGTGACGAGCATGTCGGCGGCGCGCGGGCGGCCTGGAGGACGGATGAAGATCCGGGTCTCGCCGCTGCGGGCCTCGAAGCGCGGTCGGCTCGCGGCCGCGGAGCCGACGTCCGGCGCATTCTCGATCGTCGAGCCAGCGGTGAGCACGCTCTCGATAGTCCGCAGCGCCGTCGTGCCCACGGCGCAGATGCGGTGCCCCGCGTCGCGCGTCTCGTTCAGCACGCGCGCCGAAGCCTCCGGCATGTCGAACCACTCCTCGTGCATCGCGTGCTCGGCGGGATCCTCGACCTCGACCGGCTTGAAGGTGCCGGCGCCGACGTGCAACAGCACCTCGGCCCGCCGCACGCCGCGCGACTCGATCTCCGCGAGCAGTTCGGGCGTGAAGTGGAGACCGGCGGTGGGGGCGGCGACGGAGCCTTCCTCGCGGCTGAAGACCGTCTGGTAGCGCTCCGCGTCGGCGGGCAGGTCACTGCGCTCGATGTATGGTGGCAGCGGGATGTGTCCGTGCGCGGCGATGGCGGCGTGGACCATCGCGCGAGTGCCCGAAGTGCCCGAAGCAACCCGCAGCCGCACGATCCGCGTCCCGCGCTCCGTCGCCTCGAGCATCTCCGCCTCGAACCCCGGCGCGAACGTGACGACGCGCCCCGGCTTGAGCTTCGAGCCAGGCTGCACCATCGCTTCCCACCGCTCGTCGTCCAGCTCGCGCAGCAGGAACACCTCGGCGTCCGCACCCGACGCGCGCTTGCCGAGCAGTCGCGCGCGGAAGACGCGCGTGGTGTTGAGCACCAGCGCGTCGCCGGCGCGCAGGAACTGAGGGAGATCGCGGAACACGTGGTGCGCGATGGTCCCCGTCGTGCGGTCCACGACCATCAGCCGGCTCTCGTCGCGTCGCGCGGCCGGTGTCTGTGCGATGCGCTCTGGCGGGAGCGCGAAGTCGTAGTCCGCCGTGCGAAGTCCGGTCTTCTTCCCGGTGCTCAGAAGAGATCCGCCTGGGCGACAGGCGGCGTGGCGGGCGGTGAGAAACCGAAGTGCCGGTACGCCTGTGGCGTCGCCATGCGCCCTCGCGGCGTCCGCTGCAGGAATCCGTTCTGCACGAGGAAGGGCTCGTACACCTCTTCGATGGTGTCGGCATCCTCGCCCACGGCCGCGGCGATCGTCGTCACGCCCACGGGCCCGCCCTCGAACTTCTCGATGATCACGCGCAGCAGCCGCGCGTCCATCTCGTCGAGCCCGAACTCGTCGACGTCCAGCATCGCCAGCGCATCGCGCGCGACATCCCGCGTGATGAAGCCGTCGGCCTTCACCTGAGCGAAGTCGCGCACGCGGCGGAGCAGCCGGTTGGCGACGCGGGGCGTGCCGCGGGCGCGCCGCGCCAGCTCGTGCGCGCCGGCGGAGTCGATCCCCGCCTGCATCACGGCGGCCGTGCGGTGCACGATCTCCTCGATCTCGGGGGCCGGGTAGTAGTTCATCCGCAGCACGATTCCGAACCGCGCGCGCAGCGGGGCGGTGAGCATGCCGAGCCGGGTCGTCGCGCCGATCAGCGTGAAGCGCTCGATCGGCATCGTGATGGTCTGCGCCTTCGGCCCCTCGGAGAGGCGGATGTCGATCTTCCAGTCCTCCATCGCGGGATAGAGGAACTCGTCGATGATCGGCCGCAGCCGATGGATCTCATCGATGAAGAGGATGTCGCCGGCGCGCAGGTTGGTGAGCGTGCCGACGAGGTCTCCTGGCTTCTCCAGCGCCGGCCCCGACGTCGTGCGGATGTTCACGCCAAGCTCGCGCGCGATGAGCTCTGCCAGCGTAGTCTTGCCGAGGCCGGGCGGTCCGAAGA
>DATLLD010000047.1:0-18515 GCA_035538035.1 Gemmatimonadaceae bacterium
CGCCGGCCTGCTGACGCCCGAGCAGGCGCGCTACCATCCCTACAGCAACGTCATCACGCGTTGCGTGGGCGCGAGCGAGGAAGTGGAGGCCGACGTCTACGCGGGCGAGGTGAAGGTCGGCGACGTCTTCCTGCTGGCCTCCGACGGCTTGACCGGCATGGTCGATGACCGCCGCCTGCAGGCGCTGCTGCTGGCACGCTCGGGTCCGGGCCGCATCGTCGATTCACTGATCGCGGAGGCCAACGGCCGCGGCGGCCTCGACAACATCACCGCGATCGTGATCCAGGTCGCGGGGCTGGATTCCACCGGTGGCTGAGTTCAGCGACGAGACGCCGGAGACGGCGGGCGCGATAGCCGAACTCTACCTCGGGAACATCCTCTACGCGCTGGAGCGCTGTGCGCTCTCGCTGGCGGAGGAAGGGAAGACGCAGGACGCCGCGTTCTACCGAGGGATCGGCCGGTTGCTGGCGGAGGCGCGAGGGAAGAGCCGCTCGGCGCCCAAGGATCAGGGCTGAACAAAGTGGGGGCGCGCCGGAGACTTCCGGCGCGCCCTTCGCGCATCAGGTCGCTGTGCTCAGCGCGTCGAGCACCGACTCGCGCGAGATCACGCGCCGCTCCGCGGTGAACACCCGCAGCCATCGCGCCGACTGGTACAGCTCTTCGGCGAGGATCGGCAGGTTGATGGCGCCCGCGATGCCGGCGTCGGTCACGCGCCGCACCGAGTCGTCGCGCGCGAGGAGCGGCAGGTCGAGCCCCAGCATGCGCTCCTTGCGCGGGTAGTCGAGCAGCAGCTCGCCCGGCTTGAAGCCGTGCACACGGGCCAGCGCATCCTCCGCGCGGCGCGTGCGCGCGCGATCCTCGGCGAGCCATTCGAGGTCGACGCCGGTGAGTTCGGCGGCGCTGACTTCCATCGCCCGCTTGTAGAGGCGGCGCGAGCGAATGGCGTCGAGGAGCGGGGGAATCGCGGCGGTGGAGGCCGCCGTCGCATCTTGTTGGCGAGGCGCACGCACCGCGTCATCCAGCGCGTGCAGGATCCCCTCATCGGTGAAGCTCACGAGCTCGTCGAGCCGCAGGATGCCTGCCGCGAGCGCATCCTCGACCAGCCGCTTGTACATCGCCGTCGCGCTGCGCACCGCGTGATGCCAGTAGACGTTGCGGTACATCTGGTACTTCGCGAACAACAGCGACTCGAGCGCCGAGAGCCCCTTCTCGCGGAGGCCTATGGCGAGGCGCCCCGTCGTCGGGTCCGTCAGCAGCACGAGCGAATGGCGCAGGCGGTCGACGTCGATCTCCCCGTAGGCGACGCCGCACATCATGGCGTCGCGCTTGAGATAGTCGATCTTGTCGAGGTCGATGGAGCCGCTGATCAGGCCCTGGAGCGGCGAGTCGCTCCGCCCGCGCACGAGCGCGAGGATCCGTTCCGGCGCGTCGTGTGCGAACTCCGCCCGCAGGATCGTGCCGATCTCGCCTTCGCGGAGCAGCGGGGCCGCGACGTCCTCGTGGTGCGGGACGCCGAGTTCTTCGAGTGAATGCGAGAACGGGTAGTGGCCGATGTCGTGGAGCAGCGCGGCCGCGATGACGATCTCGCGGTCCTCGACCGGGAAGTCGCGCCGCGCGCCGGCCGGCGAGTGTGAGGTGTCGCTCGCCCCTTCCAGCACCCGGACCGTCTCGCGCGCGAGATGATACGCGCCCAAGGCGTGCTCGAATCGGGAATGCGTCGCCCCCGGGTATACCATGTGCGCGAGGCCCAACTGCCGCACGTAGCGCAGCCGCTGGAACGCCTTGGTGTCGAGCAGCCGCAGGAAGGGCCCCTCGATGCGGATGTTGTTCCAAAGCGGGTCGCGGAGGGTCGGCAGGGGCTTCTCGGGCGCGGAGTTTGGTGAACACTTGCCGTAAATGCCGAATGTCAAATAATAGCTTACGACCGGTTGCATGACGCAATCAGAACCGCGCGGATGTGCCGCGTAAGGAAAGGGAGTGGGTATGGCTAAGCTCGTGTTCGGTATGAACCAGTCCCTGGACGGCTACGTCGACCATGCGGCCTTTGCGCCAAGCCTCACGCTCTTCCGCCACTTCATCGAAGAGGCTCAGGGGCAGGCGGGCAGTGTGTACGGTCGCAAGATGTATGAGATCATGCGTTACTGGGACGACGATCATCCTGAGTGGGATGCAGACCAACACGCCTTTGCGGCGGCGTGGCGGAACCAGCCGAAATGGGTCGTCTCGCGCTCGTTGAAGTCGGTCGGCCCCAACGCCAGGCTTGTTGAGGATGATCTCGAGGGCGCGATCCGCGCGCTGAAGGCCGAGCGCGACGGGGAGATCGAGGTTGCCGGCCCGGACTTGGCGCAAAGCCTCACTGAACTTGGCCTGATCGATGAGTATCGAATCTACCTGCATCCCGTCGTGCTCGGTCACGGCAAGCCCTATTTCGCCGGACCCCGGCCGCCGCTCCGCCTCATGGCTTATGGTCGAATTGGCGAGGATGTGATCAGGTTGACTTACGTTCCTGCGTAATCTCGCGACTCGCCGGATCGAGCGCTGGGCTCGGGTGTTAGCCGCGGGGGCCGCTCCAGATGGCGACGATGCCGCACGAGCCGCCGCCCGTGAGCTGCACCAACTCCGAGGGAGCGGTGGCCATGCTCGAGTAGATCTCGATAGCGCTCACCTCGGTCCCGGACACGATGTCATCGAGCGATGAGCGTTGCATCAACAGCTCGTGACGCTCCTCGGCCGACCGTTGGGCCCGGCCCAGATTGTCGATGCTCGTCGGCCCTTCTTCCTCCAGTACCTCCTGCACCGTGTTGTTGAGCCGGACGCCGTCGAGGATCAGCGTCATGACGCACCCACCTCGCCCGAGGACCACGGGCATCCGACCTGATCCGACATAGATGACGCGGGCATACCGCCTCCCCCGCAGCGCGGCGCTCGCGTTCATGGGTTTCCGGGCATCGAGTTCCTCCGGCGTGATGAACTCTCCTACCAGGGCCCCTCGCTGCACGCGGTCGACCCTGTCGTAGAAGCCGGTCCGGGAGAGCGGCGTAGCGGGCCGTTCTTCCACCACGACGGCGCCCAGTGTGCGCGCGAGCGGCTTCAGGGTGATGAGGAATGCTCCCGAGACCGAGTCGGCCCTGACCTCTCCCCGGTACTCCGCATAGCCGATTCGACGCACCCAGAAATTGATCTTCTTCGCTCTCGGCATCCCGATGTTCGTGACGCCACTGTCGTTGGTCACGCGAGGAGTCGACCCGCCGGCCACGACGACGGCGTGGGGAACCGGCTCGCCGCGATCGTCCACCACGCGGATGAGCCCTGTCTTGACCGACTGCGCGTGCATGGGCGCGGGAACGAGTGCAAACGACAGGAGCATGAACGATGCGGCCTTCAGCGTGAGCTGTCTGCGCGACGCCTTGGTCATGCCATCCTCCGCTCAGGTTTTTCTTCGAGACCCGCGAGCGCGACCGCCACGACGCGCTTCGCCATGATAGCTCTGAACGCTGCGAAACGCACGAGGGGCGAGTCAATCGACTCGCCCCTCGCTTGCAGCTTCTGGCCCAGCCTCGGCGTGTTGCCCAGCCTCAGCCCTTCGGACCCGCACCCAGGATCGCCGGGCTCACCGCGCTCCCGAACTTCTTGATGTTCTCCGCGAACATCCCGGCCAGCTTCTTGGCCTGCGCATCGTACGCCGCGCCGTCCTTCCAGGTGTTGCGCGGCGCGAGGATCTCGCTCGGCACGCCCTCGATCTCCGTCGGCATGTGCAGCCCGAACACCGGGTCGGTGACGGTCTTGGCATTGTCGAGCTTGCCGGCGAGCATCGCGCGCACCATCGCCCGCGTGTAGCTGAGCTTCATGCGCTGTCCGGTGCCGTAGGCGCCGCCGCTCCAGCCGGTGTTCACGAGCCAGACCGACGACTTGTGCTCGCGCAGCAGCTTGCCGAGCATCTCGGCGTACTTGGTCGGGTGCCAGACAAGGAAGACCGCTCCGAAGCAGGCGGAGAAGGTCGCCTGCGGCTCGGTCACGCCACGCTCGGTGCCCGCGACCTTCGCGGTGTAGCCCGAGAGGAAGTAGTACATCGCCTGCTCGGGCGTCAGCTTCGAGATCGGCGGCAGCACGCCGAACGCGTCGGCGGTGAGGAACACGACGTTCCTGGGGTGCCCGCCGCGGCCGCTCGGCACGTGGTTGCGGATGTAGTGCAGCGGGTACGACGCGCGCGTGTTCTCGGTGATCGACTGGTTGGCGAACTCGACCTTCTTGGTGCCCGGCTCGAGCACGACGTTCTCGAGGATCGTGCCGAACATCTGGGTCGTCGCGAAGATGTCGGGCTCCTGCTCCTTCGAGAGGTTGATGACCTTGGCGTAGCAGCCGCCCTCGAAGTTGAAGGTGCCGTTCTTGCTCCAGCCGTGCTCGTCGTCGCCGATCAGGCCGCGCTCGGGGTCGGCGGAGAGCGTGGTCTTGCCGGTGCCCGAGAGACCGAAGAAGAGCGCCGTGTCGCCCTCATTGCCGATGTTGGCCGAGCAGTGCATGGAGAGCACGCCCTGCTTGGGCAGGAGGTAGTTCATGACGGTGAACATCGCCTTCTTGAGCTCGCCGGCGTAGCGCGTGCCGCCGATCAGGATCATGCGCTTGGCGAGGTGCAGCACGATGAAGGTGCCGCTGCGCGTGCCATGCTTTGCCGGGTCGGCCTGCATCTCCGGTGCGTGCAGGATGCTGAAGTTCGGCGCGAAGGTCGCCAGCTCGGCGAGCTCCGGGCGGATGAACATGTTGCGCACGAAGTTCGCATGCCACGCGTTGGGCGTGACGTAGCGGCAGGAGAGGCGGTAGTCCGCATCGGCGCCGCAGTAGAGGTCCTCGACGAAGAGCTCATCGAGCCCGTCGAGGTAGCCGCGCACGTCCTTGAGCAGCGCGTCGAAGTGCGCCTCGCTCAGCGGCTGGTTCACCTTGCCCCAATCGACGTCCGCCTCCGACCCGGGCTCCTTCACGACGAACTTGTCGTTGGGCGAGCGGCCGGTGTGCGGCGAGGTCACGGCGACGAACGGTCCCATGGCGGAGAGCTCGCCTTCATTGTGCTTGATGGCGGCGGTCACGAGCTCCGGCGCCTCGAGGTTCCAGCGCACGGTGCCACGCGGCGAGAGGCCCTGGGCGCCGAGGCCGGTCGCGCTCTCGCGAACCGGGGCGGGGGAGGAAGAGGTAGTCATGGATTCGTTGAGTGAACGGTGGGGTGCGCGCGCTGCTGCGCATCGATGACGGCAACGGCCGCCATGTTGACGATCTCCTGCACGTCGGCATCCTGCTCCAGCACGTGCACGGGGTGCTGCATGCCGACGAGGATGGGCCCGATCGCGGTGGCCCCTCCCAGGTGTGTCAGCAACTTGTAGGCGATGTTGCCCGCGCTCAAGTTCGGGAAGATCAGCACGTTGGCGGCTTCCTTGAGCGAGCTGAACGGATAGCTCCCCGCAAGCACCTCGGGGCGGAACGCCGTATCTGCCTGCATCTCGCCATCCACCACCAGCGACGGGTCGCGGAGGCGCAGCAGGCGCACCGCCTCGGCCACCTTCTGCGGCTCCGGATGCTTCACCGAGCCGAAGTTCGAGAACGAGAGCATCGCGATGCGCGGGTCGATGCCGAACGTGCGCGCGAGGCCGGCCGCCGACCACGCGATCACGGCGAGTTGCTCGGCCGTCGGGTCGATGTTCACGGTCGTGTCGCCGAAGAAGACCACATGCTTGTCGAACACGAGCATGTAGAGGCCGGCCACGAGCCCCACGCGCGGATGCGCGCCGATGACCTCGAGGGCCGGCCGCACCGTCTCCGGATAGTGCTTGCCGATGCCGCCGACGAGTGCATCGGCGTCGCCGCAGCTCACCATCACCGAGCCGTAGACGGTCGCCCGCGTGACGCGCTGGCTCGCCTCCAGCAGCGAGAGGCCCTTGCGCTGGCGGCGCTGCCAGAGGAGTTGCGCGTACTTCTCGCGGCGCGGCGAGGAACCGGGCTCCTCGACCGTGATGCCGTCGAGCGCGATGCCGAGCTCGGCCGCCGTCGCCCGCACGCGGTCGAGCCGGCCGAGCAGGATCGGATGCGCGATCGCCTCGTCGACGAGGATCTGTGCGGCACGCAGGATCCTCGGGTCCTCACCCTCGGGGAAGACGACGCGGCGCGGGTCGTGCTGCGCGCGCGTGATGATGCCGCGCATGATGCCGCGCGCCCGTCCGAGCCGCGCTTCCAGCTGCTCGCGGTACTCGTCGAGGTCGATGAACTCCTTCGCCACGCCGCTGGCCACGGCGGCCCACGCCACCGCCGGCGCGACGCGCAGCAGCGCCCGCGGGTCGAACGGGAAGGGGATCAGGTACTCGGGGCCGAACTTCACGTTCGTGAGCCCGTACAGCGCCGCGACGCTCTCCGGCACGTCCTCGCGCGCGAGCGCCGCCAGCGCGCGCGTGGCCGCCATCTTCATCTCCTCGTTGATCTCCGTCGCCCGCGCGTCGAGCGCGCCGCGGAAGATGAACGGGAAGCCAAGGACGTTGTTCACCTGGTTGGGATAGTCCGAGCGCCCGGTGGCGATGATGGCGTCGTCGCGGACGGCGTGGATCTCCTCGGGGAGGATCTCCGGCACCGGGTTCGCCAGCGCGAAGATGATCGGCGCCTTGGCCATCGTCGCGACCATCGCGCCGGTGACGGCGCCCGCGGCCGAGAGCCCGACGAACACGTCGGCGCCGACGAGGGCCTCGGCGATGGTGCGTGCCTCGGTCTTCACCTGGAAGCGCGCCTTGTACGGATCCATGTCGTCGGCGCGCCCCTCGAAGATGACGCCCTTGCGGTCGCACATCAGGAGGTTCTCGCGCTTCACGCCGAGGCGGATGTAGTGCTCGGCGGTGGAGATGGCAGCCGCGCCGGCGCCCGAGAACACGACCTTGACGGCCGCGATATCCTTCCCGGAGACCTCGAGCGCGTTCAGCAGCGCCGCGCCGGAGATGATCGCCGTGCCGTGCTGGTCATCGTGGAAGACGGGGATCTTCAGCGTCTTCCGGAGCGTCTCCTCGATGTAGAAGCACTCCGGCGCCTTGATGTCCTCGAGGTTGATGCCGCCCACCGTCGGTTCGAGGAGCTGACAGAAGCGGATGATGTCCTCGGGATCCTCGGAGCCGACCTCGAGGTCGAACACGTCGAGGTCGGCGAATTGCTTGAAGAGGTTTCCCTTGCCCTCCATCACCGGCTTTCCGGCGAGCGCGCCGATGTTGCCGAGGCCGAGCACGGCGGTGCCGTTGGTCACCACCGCCACCAGATTGCCCTTTGCGGTGTACTTGTAGGCGTCGTCCGGATTGGCCTGGATCTCGAGGCAGGGCTCGGCGACGCCGGGTGAGTAGGCGAGCGACAGATCCCGCTGGTTGGTCAGCGGCTTGGTCGGCACGACGGCGATTTTTCCCGGGCGGCCCCGGGCGTGGTATTCGAGGGCTTCCTCTCGCTTCATCGGACGTAATCTAGTGACCCGAAGGCGCGGCTGAGGAGATGGCGTTTTTCCGGGCGCATGGGCGTCTGGGCGCTCCTCGCGCCAACGTACGCCGCACATGGGACGTAGACCCAACACGATGCACTCCACCGCCGACCTCAAGTCCCTCTTGAAGCCGACCCACCCCCGCGCCTCGCGGCGCGGTGGGTTCGCGTCGCGCGCACTCGCGGCGGCGTGGCTGGCGGTGTACATGCTGGTCGCGATGGCGTTGCCGATCGCGGACGCACGGGCGGACCACGGCGAGTCGGTGATCGCCCACTGGGAAGACGCGAACGACACGCGTTGCCCGCCGCAGCATGACCTCTCGGAATGCCAGCTCTGCCAGACCATCGGCGCCGGCAGCGAGCCGCCGCCGTCCGCTCCCCAGCTGTCGGCGGTGGACCGTTCGTCCTCGCGCCCCACTGTCGTGGCGAGCGCCGGTCATGGCAGGTCCCCCGCCTCGAGCGGGATCTCCTCAAGGGCGCCTCCCCGCGCCTGAGTCGTACATCGCCCCGGATCGTTCCGCGGGCACGCCCTGAACCGCGCAACCTGCGCGCGTTCAAGAAACCCGACTCGAGGTCTTGCTCCAATGAACTGCTCCCTCCAGGTGCGCAGACGCGCACTGGTCGTGATCGTCTCGCCCATCGTGGCGCTGTTCTCCATTGTTGCGCCGAAGTCCTTGGCTGCGGATGACGTCCTCCCCGCCACGGCCGCCCGCATCGCTGAAGCTGCGCCGGCCGTGATCGGCACGGTGACGGATACCGGCGGCACCCCGCTGCCCAACGCCACCATCCTCGTCGCCGAGGTCGGCCGGCGCACCACGACCAGCGCCGAGGGCGCCTTCGTGCTGCGCGGCCTGCCGAGCGGCGAGTATCACCTGAGCGTGACGCTCATCGGCTATGCGCCGGGGCACCAGGTCGTGCGCGTGCCCGCCGCCGGCGAGGACGTGCAGGTGCGGATCGTCATGCGTCCCACGCCGCTGCGGCTCTCGTCCGTGATCGTCAGCGCGACGCCCACCGGCACCGAGTCGCAGAGCCTCACGCAGGCGGCACTGGAACTGTCGGACCGCGCGCTCGCGCGGGCGCTCGGCAGCTCGGTCGCCTCCACGCTCGCCGCCGAGCCCGGCGTGAGCCAGCGCTTCTCGGGGCCCGCCTCGAGCATGCCGGTGATCCGCGGCCTGACCGGCGACCGCATCCTCGTGCTGCAGGACGGCGAGCGCTCCGGAGATCTCGCGTCGTCGGCAGCGGACCACGCGGTGTCGGTGGATCCGCTGGCCGCGCAGCGTATCGAGGTGGTACGCGGGCCGGCCTCGCTGCTCCACGGCAACAATGCGCTCGGCGGCGTCGTGAACGTCATCTCGAACGACATCCCGACGGCGGTGCCCTCACACCTCGAGGGGACCATCGGCCTACAGTCGGAGTCGGCGACTCCGGGAGGGGCCGTGAATGCGGGGCTCACGACCGGCCTCGGCGAACGCGGCGCACTCAACGTGCGCGCCGGATATCGCGACATGGCGTCGCTGCGCACGGGCGGCCCCGGCGTGCTCAGTGGCACCGACTCGCGAAACTGGAACGCGACGGCCGGTTACGGCTTCGTCGGCGAGAAGGGGAATTTTGGATTCGCGGCGCGCGGCTACGGATTCGAGTATGGGCTGCCCTCGAGCGTGGGCGACCCCGAGGCGGGAGTCCGCATCAAGGGCGACCGCTGAGTGCGAAGCGGTCGCGGCGGGCTGCAGCTGCGCTCGGCGACGGTGCCCTACCTGCGCCTGGAGGGAACGACGCAGGATTATGAGCACGACGAGATCGAGCCCGACGGCGCCATCGGTACGACCTTCAAGCTGCGCACACAGACCGTGAACGCGCAGGCGACCACCGCGTTCGGCCCGGCCAAGGGCGCCATTGGTGTGCAGGGCCTGCGCAAGCAGTACGCGGCCACCGGCGAGGAGGCGCTGACGCCGGCCGCCAACTCGTCGAGCATCGGCCTGTTCGTCTTCCAGGAACTGCCCGTGTTCTCGATGGGAGAAGATGATCATGGTGCGAGCCTGCAGCTCGGCGGCCGCTTCGACACGTATCGCATCGGCTCGAAGGCGAGCGACGCGAAGTTCGGCCCCGCGCGCGACCTCGAGTTCGACAGCGGCTCGGGCTCCATTGGCCTGAGCGTACCGTTCGGCGAGATCCTGACCTTGAGTGGCAGCGTGGCGCGGGCGTTTCGCGCACCGACGGTGGAGGAGCTCTTCTCCAATGGCTTCCACCATGCCGCCGGCACCTTTGACGTCGGCAACGCGGACCTGCGCGCCGAGCGCAGCACCGGCGGCGAGGTGATCCTCCGGCTCAAGGATGATCGTTTGACGGCGCAGGTGTCGGCCTACGTGAACCGCGTCGACGACTACGTGACGCCGGACATCGTCGGCGACACGCTCAACGACGAGGGCGACCTCGTGCCGCTCAACCGCTTCACGCAGGCCAACGCGCAGCTCGCCGGCGCCGAGGGCAGCGTGGAGATGCAGCTCACGGAGCACCTCGTGGGCAGCGTGATGGCGGATGTCGTGCGGGCCTCGTTCCGCGAGGGCGGCGCGCCGCTGCCGTTCATGCCGCCGGCCCGCATTGGCGCGGGGGCGCGCTGGGAGAGCGGCCGCTACTCGCTGGGCGCCGAGGCGAGGCATGGCTTGGCGCAGCGTCGCGTGAGCGGCGGCGACGTCGACGTGCCGACGGATGCATACACGCTCGTGAACCTGAACGCCGGCGTGCAGTGGCTGGTCGGCAATGCGCAGCAGGAGGTGCTGTTCCGCGTCGACAACGTCGGGGACGTGCGCTACTACGACGCGTCGAGCCGCATCAAGAGCTTCGCGGCGAACCCGGGGCGCAACGTCTCGCTGGTGTACCGGCTGAACTTCTAGCCGGCGCTGCGGCGGCGTCAGCCGGCGACGGTGCGGGCGGCGGGCTCATCGAACGTGCCCGCCACCTGCAGCGCCGACTCCACCACGTGCCACCGCCCGCGCGCCATCACGTCGGTGACGCCGCCGCGCTCGTCGAGCACCACGAGGTCGGCGTGCGCGCCGACGGCGATGTGTCCCTTGCCCGTGAGGCGCATCAGCCGCGCGGGGTTCCGCGTGAACGCCGGCAGCACGCGCTCCAGCGGTGCACCGGCGCCCACCAGCGTGCGCAGCGCGAACGCCGGGGAGCCCGGATCACCGACAGCCATCGACGTCACGCGGCCCTCGGCGTCGAACACGCCGAGGCAACCGCCGCCGTCTGAACTCACGCTGACGCGATCGCCCGGCGCGCCGGAGTCGAGATAGCGCAGCAACGCCTCGGGCGCGGTCCATGCATCCTCGCCCTCGCTGACGGGGAAGGCGGAGATGTCCACGTGGCACCCTGCGCGCGCGAGTTCCATGGCCTCCTCGAACAGCGCCTTTCGCCGGTTCACGTGCGTCGGGTTGAACACATGCGGCGGGAGTTCCGACCCATGGAGCGCTTCCCGGATGATCTCGAGTCCGCGCTCACCGTCCCCCACGTGCATGTGAAGGATGCCTGCCTTGCCGGTCATCAAGCCGCCCACATGCACCTCGCTGGCGAGGTGCAGCAGCTCCTGCACCGTGGGCTGGCTCGACCGGTGGTCGCTGATGGCGGTCTTGGCGCCGATGATCGGGTCGACGTGGGCAATGTCGCCGCGCACCGAGCCGGTGATGGTGACCGGTGGCAAGTGATAACCGGCGGTCAGGCACCAGGCCGAGATGCCCTCCGCGCGCAGCCCGTAGGCGGCGGTCACCAGTTCCCTCGGATGCCGCGTCGCGTCGTCGGTGCCGAGCAGCCCGACGACGCTGGTGATGCCGTTGCGCGTGAAGCGCGAGAGCGGCAGGGGAGGGACCTTGCTGTGCGCCCCGGCCTCGCCGCCCCCGCCGGTGATGTGCACATGGATGTCGATCAGCCCCGGGATCAACCGGCGGCCGGCGAGGTCACGCGTGCGCACGCCGAGCGCCTGGGGCATGCGCGGCGGGGCGTTGCCCAGCCAGACGATGCTTGAGCCGGCAACGAGCAGGCTCTTGATGCCGAGCGGCTCGGGGGCGTAGACGTCGGCGTTGGCGAGCAGGGTGAGCATCGACCATCCGTGCAGGGTGTTTTGGAGCGAACAGCCCTGCCTCTTCTTGACGGCTAGGCGCCGGCGAAGCCCCGCAACTTGGCGAGCATGCGGCGGTCGTTCGTCACCATGTCTACCCCCTTCGGCGTCTCGAGGACCTTCGGCAGCGTCGCGAAGCGCGGGTCGGTCATGATGCGCTCGAACGGGCCGTCGCCGATGGCGCCCTCGCCGATCAGCGCGTGCCGGTCGCGGCGGGCGCCCAGTGGGGCGGCGGAGTCGTTCAGGTGCAACAGGCCAAGGCGGTCGAAGCCGATGATGTCGCCGAAGGCCGCCCAGACGCCGTCGTAGCCATTCACGAGATCGTAGCCGGCGGCGAACACGTGCGCCGTGTCGAGGCAGACCCCGATGCGCGTGCGCAGCGTCGCGGGAATCCGTGCGATCAGCGCCGCCATCTCCTCGAATGTCGCGCCGATCACGGTGCCCTGGCCGGCGGTGAGCTCCATCAGCAGCCGCGTGGCGCCGGGCGTGGCCTCGAGCGACTCGACGATCGCGTCCGCGTTGCGCGCGATGCCGCTCTCGCGGTCGTCGATGTAGTTGCCGGGGTGCGAGACGAGCGCGTCGAGGCCGAGCACGTGGCAGCGCCGCATCTCGGCCTTGAACGATTCGATGGACCGCGTGCGCAGTGTGGCGTCGGGGGACGCGAGGTTGATCAGGTAGGAGTCATGCGCGTTGGTGAAGCGCACGTTCGTCTTGGCGAGCTCGGCCTTGAACCCGGCCGCGTCGGCGTCGTTGATCTCCTTTTCCTTCCACTGGTTCGGGACCTTCGTGAACACCTGCATGGCGGTGGCACCGATGGCCGTGGCGCGCGCGGGGGCGGTGGCGGCGCCGCCGGCGGTGGAGACGTGGGCGCCGAGCGGCGCGCCGGTGTAGGCGGCCGTCTTCGCCGACTTCTTCACCGCTGTCTTCTTAGCCATTCGAGCGGATCCACCGCGCGACCCTGGTTGGGCCGCATTTCAAAGTGAAGACGCGGCGGCATGTCCGGATCCGACTGCCCCACAGTGCCGACGACCTGTCCCTTCGTTATTCGTGCGCCCTTCTTCACGCTGATCGCCTGCAGCGACGCATACATGGCGTACGAACCGCCGCCGTGATGCACCAGCACGGTCAGTCCGTACGTGCCCTGGCCCTCTGCCACCACCACCTCGCCCGCCGCCACCGCCTTCACCGGCGTGCCCTCGGGCGCGCCGATGCCGATGCCGTTCCAGATGACGCGCGTGTTGTTGGGGTTCACCACGCGCCCGAACCTATAGATGATGGTGCCGTCCACCGGCCAGTCGAGTCGCCCCAGGTCGGAGGTGGTTACAGTGCTGCGCGTCGGCGCGCTGCCCGCGCGCGCTTCGCTGCGGCGGCGCGATTCCTCGAGCGCCGCGATCACGCCCGCCAGCCGCTGCTCGTCGCGCTGCACCTGCTGCAGCCGCGCCTGCGCGCGTCGCGCCTGCTCCTGGATCTGCGCCAGCGACCTGCCGCGCTGCAGTTCCAGACGCCTCAGCCGCTGTTCCTCCTCCGCCTTCTGCTGGCGATTGGCCTCCATATCGCCCTGCAGGCGCACGAGCAGCGAACGCTGCGCGGTGATCTGTCCCGTGAGCGACTCGACGCGCTTCACGAGCGCCTTGTCGCGGCGGGCGATCAGGCTCAGGTACTTGTAGCGGGCAACGAGCGCGCCGAACGACTCGGCCGAGAGCATGGCCTCGAGCGAATAGAGCGGCCCGCGCTTGTAGATCTCCTGGAGCCGGTGCCGCAGCGTGGCGCGCTTTATACGGAGCTCGTCCTGCGACCGCGCGAGCCCCGAGTTCACGTTGCCCACCTCGGCGATCAGCGAGCCGAGCTGCTGGTCGAGCGACCGCACGACGCGCGAGGTGGCGAGAGCCTGCCGCTCGAGGTTCTGGCGTTCGGCCGAGACGTCGCGCGCGGTGCTCTGCAGGCGCTTCATGCGCGCCTCGAGCTCGAGGCGCTCGGCGCGCAGGGCCTCGAGCTCCTTCTGCTCTTGGCGGAGCCGTTCGGCGGCCTGCTGCGCGGAGGGCGGCAGCGCCTGGCGCTGCTGGGCGGCGAGCGGTGTGCCAAGCGCGAGCGCCGCGAGCACGATCAGCAGCCGCATCTAGACGTGCTTGAGGTGGCGACCGACCGAGAACGCGCTGCCGAGCAGCCCGATCAGCGCGCCCGCTGTCACTCCCGCCGCCGCGAGTGAAGGCGCGAACCACGACGCCTGCACCACGTACTGACCCACGACCCGGAAGGTGACCCACGTCAGCGCGAGCGCCATCAGGCCGCCGAGCAGTCCCTTGAGGAAGCCTTCGACGAGGAACGGCGCGCGGATGAAGCTGTCCGTCGCGCCGACGAGACGCATGATCTGGATCTCTCGAGAGCGGGCGAGCACGGCCATGCGGATGGTCGAACCGATGATGATCAACGCCACCATCGCGAAGGTGATGCCGAGCGCGACGCCGGCCGCCGTAGCGACGTTGCGCACGCGATACAGGCGCTCGACCCACTCCTCGCCGTAGCGCACGTCGTCGATGAAGTCGTAGGCCTCGAGCCGGCGGGCCACCGTGGCCACCGTCACGGGGTCGCGCAGGCCGGGCTTGAGCCGCAACTCGATCGACGCCGGCAGGATCCCCGACTCGAACACGCCCTCGAACTCGCCGAGCTCGTTGCGGGCGCGCTCGAGCGCCTGTTCCTCTGTGACGAGCTTGACGCTCGCGATCTCCGGGAACGACGCGGCATCGCCCACCGCCGCGCTCGTGGCCTCGGGCGCCGTGCCTTGCGCGATGAAGGCGCGGATCTCCACGCGGTCCTCGACCTGCTGCAGCGCCGTGCGGAGGTTGAGCGCGACCAGGCCGAAGAGCCCGAACGCGAAGAGGGAGAAGGCGATGGTCGTGACGCTGAGCGCACTGAGCACCGGCGCGCGCCGGAACGCGCGCAGCGCCTCACGGAAGGCGAGACTCATGCCTGTTCCTCCCTGTCGGCCGCCGAGTCGAACACGAGCGCGCCCCGGTTCATCTCGAGCGTGCGGAAGTCGGTGGAGCGCACCAGCGCGAGGTCGTGCGTCGCCATCATCACCGCCGTGCCGGAGGCGTTGATGTCGCGCAGGAGCTGGAAGATGCCGCGGGTGGAGCGCTCGTCGAGATTGCCGGTGGGCTCGTCGGCGAGGAGCACCAGCGGGTCGTTGACGAGCGCCCGCGCGATTGCCACGCGCTGCTGCTCGCCGCCGGAGAGCTCGTGGGGCAGGGCGGTGGCCTTGGCGGCGAGCCCCACCTGCGTGAGCACGCGCGCGACCTTCGGCCCTATGGACGACGCGACCGCGCCGGTCACCTCGAGCGCAAAGGCGATGTTCTGTTCGGCCGTGCGGTCCTCGAGCAGGCGGAAGTCCTGGAAGACGACGCCAAGGCGCCGCCGCAGCTTCGGGATCTCCTGCGGCGTGAGCGTGACGGAACTCTTGCCGTCGACGCGCACCTCGCCGCTGGTGGGGCGTTCGGAGATGTAGACGAGCTTGAGGATGGTGCTCTTGCCGGCGCCGCTGGGCCCGGTCAGGAACGCGAACTCACCGCGGTTCAGGTGGAACGAGACATCCTCGAGGGCGGGGCCGCCGCGCGCGTAGCTCTTCGTGACGTGGCTGAATCGGATCATCGGGTGCGGGTGTCGTTCACTTCAGCGCCTGCTCGAAGTCGGCGATGATGTCGTCCGGATCCTCGAGTCCGATGCTGAACCGCAGGAAACCGTCGGGAATGCCGATGCGCGCCCGTTCCGCGGCGCTCATCTTGGCGTGCGAGGTGTAGCGCGGCTCGCTGACGAGCGTGTCCACGCCGCCGAGGCTCGGGGCGTGGGTCACGAGCCGGAGCCGGCGCAGGAAGCGGTCGGCCGCGCGGCCGCCACCGGCGAGCTCGAGCGCGAGCATGCCGCCAAAGCCGTCGAGCATCTCCTTGGCGATCGCATGGTCGGGGTGCGACGCGAGGCCGGGGTAGTGCACCTTCTTCATCTCCTTGCGCGACTCGGCCCAGGTCGCGACCGCCATCGCCGACTCGTTGGCGCGCCGCACGCGAACGTCGAGCGTCTTCACGCCGCGCTCGAGCATCCAAAGGGCGAACGGGTCCGGCGTCTGGCCCCAGAGCATCTCCTTCTGCAGCACCTCGTCGATGTACGACTGCGAGCCAGCGACGACGCCGGCGAGCACGTCATGGTGGCCGTTGAGGTACTTGGTGGCCGAGTGGATCACGACGTCCGCGCCATGCTCCATCGGGCGGAAGTTGACCGGGCTGGCGAAGGTCGAGTCGACCACCAGCGCGATGCCCTCGCCCCGCGTCAGGTACGAGATGGGCTTGAGGTCGAGCACGCGGCAGGTGGGGTTCACCGGCGACTCGACGAAGATGGCGCGCGTCTCCTTGCGGATCTTCTTGCGCCAGCCGCGCGGCTCATAGGGGTCGACGAGCGTGACCTCGATGCCCTGCCGCACGAACTCCTCCATGAAGAGCCGGTGCGTGCCGCCATAGATGTAGATGGAGGAGAGCAGGTGGTCGCCGGGCCGGAGCAGCGCGAGCATGGCGCACGCGGTGGCGCCCATGCCGCTGGAGAGCACGAGCGAAGCCTCGGCGCCCTCGAGCAGGGCCAGCCGCTTCTGCAGGCGCGCGGCGTTCGGCGTGTTGCCGTACCGCGTGTACATGAGGTCGTCGGCGGTGCCGAACGCCTGCACATGGTTCACCGACTGCACGAGCGACGGGACGACCGGGTCGCCGGGCACGAGGGGGTCGCGGCCGCCGTGGATGGCGAGGGTCGCGAGGCTCTGCGGACGGCGACTCTTGGAGCGGGGCACGGCGACTGACCTCAGGCGAGATTCGTGGTGAGCACGGGGCGGTGATCGATGTCCATCTTCACTAGACGGACGATCTCGGTGACGGCTAGGCCACCGATGTCGCGGACGACCACGCCGCCGCGAGGCAGCGTCTCATCGTACACGGCGGTCGCGAGTTCATGCCGGCGCGGGCCATAGACCCAGACCAGCTCCCCGTCGTCGATGAGGCGCCGGTGCGCGTCTTCCGGCAGGATGCGCACGAGCGGCCCTCGCTCGGCGTCCCCGCGTTTCGTGGCGATGAACCCGACGACCTGCAGCGGCTGGAAGGCGCGAGACATCAGGCTGCGTGCCCGAGGGGACCGTAGGTGTCGTCGTCCCGGCGGAGCAGGCGGCGGCGCGCCAGTCCGTCGAGGTGGCCGCGCGCCTCGTCGCACTCGAGACCGGCGGCCTCGGCGAGCAGTTCCACCGCACACGCCGTGCCCAGCCGCATGGCCGCATCCCAGAGCCGGCGTTCGTCGTCGCAAACGTCGCCCACCAGGTGCGCCGCGCCATCGGGGAACTGCACTACCAACGCGAGCCCGTGCGCATGCAGCACGGCCTCGATCGACTCCAGGTGCATCTCGCTGACGCCGTTCAGCACCACGTAGCCGTCGCGCGAGGGGATCTCGTTCGTGAGCGGGAGCATGAGCTTGGCGACGAACTCGTCCGCGCACGAACGGTCGAGCACGCCGATGCGCGAGAAGTCGAGGAACGCCACCGTGCCGTCGGCGAGGCCCGCGAGCTGTCGCTCGATCAAGGTGCGCACGGCGGCGCCCGTCCGCCGCGTCACCAGGTCCGAGTAAGCGCCGCTGACCGAAGCCTTCAGCGCCGAGCTCACGTCGATGTGCGTCATGGTGTCGTCACCCGCTTGGGAATGATGATCTGCAGCTGCGCGCCCGCGAACGGGCGCAGGTTCTCGATGCGCGGCGAATCGTCGTCCCACTCCGGCACCATCGCGATGCGCGCGGTGCCGCTGCGGACGCTCAGCTTGCCGTCGAAGCGGTGCACGTAGCCGCGGATGCCCTTGAGGCCCTGCCCGCGCCCGGGGTCCTGCAGCCGGCTCACGCCGTTGATGACGCCGCTCTCCAGCGCGATGGCGTCGTCCCAGCGGTCGGCGAGGGCGCGCGCGCGGCTCGTCTCGAGCGAGCGGCGGAAGCCGACGCCTGCGTCGCAGACGGCGATGTGCACCACGTCGCGCCCGACGCGCCGCTTGGCCCAGTTGTACCGCTGCACCATGACCCAGCCGCCGCGGCCGGCGTGCTCGACGATGTTGGAGCAGGCTTCGGAGAGTGTCACCGTGAAGCTTACGGTCGCGCGCGGCTCGAGGTTGAGCTTGGTCGTCAGGATGTGTGTCGCCCGGTCCTTCACGCGGTCGACGAGGGCGTTGACGTCCTCACTGCGTGAGATCGGCGTCACCTCGAGCAGCACGTCGGAGTCCTGCTGGGCGCGCGGGCGGGGCACCGTGCCGCGCATCGTGTAGAGCTCTTCGGCGTAGCGGTAGAAGTTCGCCCGCGCCCAGTACGAGACCGTCTCGTCGTGTTCCGGGGGTGCGAAGTCGGGCTTCTCCAGCCGCGTCTGCGCCAGGCAGAGCAGCGACGCCAGTCCGTAGGGCGTGGCGAAGCGGGTGTGGCGCGCATCCACCAGGATCTTCGCGTCGGCGGGGACGCCGTCGAGCTGCTCGAGCACGTGCTCGAAGCTCGGCTCATCCAGCGACGCGGGGACGGTGATGACGGCGGTCACGGCTGGTGCAGTTCTCCCCGGAGATGATGAGCGAGGCCGGCGGCGCCGCGGTGCTCCACGTTTCGCGCTGCTGCATCGCAGGCGGTCCGCAGGGCAGCGTTCATTATATCACCCGCGACGAGCCGGGAGAAATATGTGGCTCCCCAAACGTCGCCGCATCCAGTGGGGTCTCCGGGGCCGGTCACCCGCGCTTCCGACGCGGGCACGAGCTCGGTACGGAGCGGCGTGCCGGTGCTCGCCTCACGGCCCAGGTCGGCGAGGTGCGAGAACCCAGCCTCGGCAAAGTAGACCACGCCGCGTTTTCCCAGCGTCACTATCAGGTTCCGCACTCCCGCG
>DATLLD010000048.1:0-17652 GCA_035538035.1 Gemmatimonadaceae bacterium
GTGCGGCGCCGACCGCGCCCGGTCGCGGCCTGGGCGATGCGCGTCGCCGCTGGGTTGGCGCTGCTCGTGGGCGGCGCCGCGGCAGGGCGCATCTCGGCGGGACTGCCGCTCATCGGGCGCGCGGCACCCGAGCTGCCGGTCGTCACCAGCGCGGGTTTCCGGACGAACGAAGAGGCGCTCCAGGCGCTGACCGTCGCGCAGCAGCAGTATCAGTCGGCCGCGGCTTTCCTCGCGGCGCAGGACACCTCGGCGCGCTTCGTCGGCATGAACCAGGCTGCGTACCAGACGCGCCTCGCGGCGCTCGACGAGATCGCGGCCGCCGCGCGCAGCGCACTCTACCGCACGCCGCAGGACCAGCTGCTCAACCAGTACTATCTCACGACGCTCGGCGCCCGTGAGGCGACGCTCAGGCAGATCGGGGCGACTCTTCCCGAGACTCGCCGGCTGGAGCGTTACTGATGTCCGCCCATCTCCGCCCGTTGATGGTCGTGCTGGCGGGTGCCGTCCTCTCGCCGGCACTCGCGCCGGCCGCGGGTGCACAGCAGCAGGTGCGCGTGATCACGCGCGACTCAGTGCGCACCGAGCCGGAGCGCCTGACGATGATCAGGACCTCGAACCCCGAGGACCTGCTTCGCTTCGTCGAGGAACTCGGCGCGCGCGAGGAGCGCCTGTTGAAGGAGCTCAGTGCGACGCCGGCGCGCGAAGTCGCGCGACTCGATCGCATCTATGGCGATCTCACGGACGTGGCACGCGAACGGTTCGCCGTGATGAGCGCGGTGGAGATGCGGTGCGCCGCGGAGAGCGCCCCGCGACAGGCCGGCTACCTCGGACTCAACCTGAGCACCGAGATCGACGCTGCCGCGGGATCGCCCACGTTCACCATCGTGGCGTCGGTCGACCCCGGGTCGCCTGCGCAGCGCGCGGGCGTGCTGGCGGGGGACACGCTGCTCTCGCTGGGCGGACGTGACACGCGCCGTCGGCTGCCGGACGCCTCGGGCCTGCTCGAGCCGGGCAACCGCGTGTCGGTGCGGGTGGCGCGCAGCGGCGGTGTGAGGGAGATCATGGTGACGGCCGCGCCTCGCCCGCAGGGGATCGGTCGTTCGTGTGGGGAGTTCGAGCGCGTGCTGAGGCCGCTCCGCGTGGCCGCGCCGGGCCGCTACATCCTCCGGGACAACCAGCGCGCGCCGCAACGACGTGAGGTCGGAGGCGGCCAGCCCGTGCCGTCCGCACAACCGGAGGGAATCCGCCTCTTCGTGTTCGAGGCGGAGCACATGGCATCGGCCGCTCCGTTCTTTGCGGGTGCGCAGTTCCGTGCCCTGAACGACCAGTGGCGCGCCAACCTGCGCTTGAAGGCCGATCAGCAGGGTGTGCTGGTGAACTCGGTCGCGGCCGGTTCGCCGATGGCGCAGTCAGGACTACGGGAGGGCGACGTCGTCACGGCGCTGGATGACACGCCGACCGCGGCACCGATGAGTCTCGTGAACCTGCTCACCGTCAACGAGAAGCCGGAGGCCTCGCTGAAGGTGCTTCGCGCGGGGGAGCGGAAGACGCTGGTGCTGCGGTTGCCGCGGCGCCCTTGAGCGAACCGGGCGGCAGCGAGTAGACGAGGCGGGCCGTGCGTCGGTCCGCCTCGCTCAATTCCGACACGCTCACGCGCGCCGACATGATGTTCGAGGCGTCGACCGTGTGGTCGAGACCGATCAGGTGGCCGACCTCGTGGAGAGCGATCGCGCGCACGGCGTCGGCCGTGAGCGGAGAGCCGTCGGGCTGGTGCAGCGCCAGTTCGATGCTGCCGGCGACGATCCACGCGTGCTGGTCGTGCACCCATCGCGTGCGACCCGTCATGGCGTTCTCGAACTTGTCGACCCACCGCACGTGGATCTCGGCGCGCGCGGAGTCGAGTACGAACGAGAGATGGATGGGGACGCCGGCGTCGCCCCACGTGCTGAACGCGTCGCGGACCAGTCGCGGGAAGCGCGCGTCGTAGCCGACGGTCGTGACGGGCATCTCCTGCACCCAGATCCGCATCGGCGCGTGCCGGCGGTCCGGCCAGCGGAAGTTCGTCGAGTCGTGCGCGTCGAGGAGCTCACGCAGGTAGCTGCCCTCGCTGCGACGGAGCGCGAGCGCGGTGCGAGCGGCGTCACGCTCGGGGGCGCCCAGCGACGAGACTCTCAGCTCCGGCACGAGTTCATGCGCCGGCTGTGATGCCGGCTGTGATGCCGGCTCCGCGGCGACCGCGGAAGGCGCTCCGCTGACGGAGGCGCGGGTGCGCACGATCTGCAGGCCGACGAAGATGCCCACCGCGAACACGATCGCGACGATCGCGCGTTCGAGCCCGCGCATCAGTCGGCGCCGTCCGCCGGTCCGGCGTCGGCGAGGAATGCGTTCGCGGCGGCGAAGGTCACCTCCGGTTCCTCGAAGAACGGCATGTGCCCCGCTCCCGGAACCGGCACGACGCGCGCGTCGGGGATCAGCGCGGCGCTCGCGTGCGCCTCCGCCACCGGCAAGGCGTCCTGCTCGCCGTGGATCAGCAGCACCGGCGAACGCACCGCGCGAAAGCTCTCGCGCCAGTCATAGCCCTCGCGACGCAGGCGCGCCGCGACCGCAGCCCCGGTGACACTGAGCGTGAGGGGCGGCGACGCGATCATGAGTTCCGGGTGATGGAACCACGCCGGATACATCGTGCGACTGTAGGTCGCGTGAAGCGCTGGGTCATCTGCGTGCAGCGCGAGCGGGTCGAGCGAGGCGAGCGCGGCGTGGGTTTCGGTGGCTCCACGCGCCACCAGGTGTGCGAGGGCGCGAGTGTGCAGCGCGTCGAGCCACGTGGAGGTGGCGCCGACGGCGTCGAAGGCGACCACGCGCCGCGTGCCCGTTGGATCTGCCGCTGCGGCGAGCAGCGCGATGCCGCCGCCCCAGGAGTGCGCGGCGATGTCCCAGCGTGGGATGCCGAGCGCCTCGCGCAGGGCAGGCACGTCGAGCGCGTCGTGCTCGATGCGTGCCGCACGCGCTCCCGGCGGCGGCTGGCTCTCCCCGCGACCTCGCTGGTCATAGAGGATGATCTGCCTGGACGCCGCGAGCGGCGCGAACGCCGGCCAGAGCAGGTCGTGGCCGTAGATCATGCCGCCATTGATGGCAAGCACGGAAGTCACGCCGGGGACGGGCGGACTCATCCAGACGGCGAAGTCGAGCCCACGCGCACGCACGGTGCGGCGCGTCAGAGGCGGGGTGCGCGGGCGGCTCTTTCGCCAGGCGAGGAGTCGGTCCTTGGCGCTCGGCGAGGGTTCGGGTGCGGGCACGCGACAAAACTACGGCATCGGGGAGGGCGGGAGAGCGAATTACTAAACACCGGTTGTTTCACTCGGGATTGGTCGCTAGACTCCGTTCCGTTCGTCTTATTCTTTGAGAACGCTTCTCAATCTCATCTCGAACCATGCCGATTGGCTACCGCCGGACCCTCGTGGTCGCACTCCTCGCCGCCTCGCTCGCTGCCTGCGCCTCAGACGATGTCACCGGAGCTCCCGACCCCGCGGCCGCAGGCACCTTCACCGTCGATGCTCGCACGAACTGGCAGTACGTAAGCCTCGCAGACTCGGCCGTCGTCACCCCGATGCCCTCTGCGACAGAGAGCGGCGCGTGGGACATCGCCTTCAACGGCACGGCCATCACGCTGAACGGCGGCGAGGCGGGGCCCGGCGGGATCGTTGCCGCGTGCATCTGCCAGAACGCCGCCGCGACCGGCGCCGAAGTGCTGGCGATGACCGCCGCATCCGAGCTCGGCGACTTTGACGCGGTGACCAGCGTGCCCTCCGGGCTTTCCTGGGTTTCCGATGCGCTGACCCCGGCGATCGCAGGCTGGTACACAGGCACCGGATCCGCCGCCGTGGCTGACACGGCCAAGAGCTGGCTCGTCCGCGGCGCCGACAGCGTGTCGTACGCAGTGGTGCGCGTGCGCGCGTTGACCGGCCCGACCGCGACAACTGCGGGGAAGGTGACGCTCGAATACGCAGTGCAGCCGAACGCCGCCTCGCCGCTAGGCGCCGCGCGCACGCTGGAGGTGGACCTCACGACGCCGGGCGCCAAGTACGTCGACCTCGTCGCGGGCGCCTTGACCACCACCTCCGACTGGGACCTGCGCCTCGACGGCTTCACCATCCGCGTGAATGGCGGCATCAGCGGCGCGGGCAAGGGAGCCGCAGCCGTCGGTGCGACGGAGTTCAGGCTCGCGACCACCGCCGTGACCCAGGCGAACGCATATCACAGCGACGTGTACGCCGGGATCTTCGACACGGCGCGCTACTACCGCTACAACATCGCCGGCGACCATCGAATCTCGCCGAGCTTCGACGTCTACCTCCTCCGACGCGGCACGTCGACGTACAAGCTGCAGGTCATCGGCTATTACGGCAGCACCGGCACGGTGCGGCAGATATCGATTCGCTGGCAGCGGCTGGACGTTTGATGTCGCAGCTGCGGGGATTTTTTTTGACGGCAGCGCTCGCCCTGTTGTCGCCAGACATGCTCTCGGCCCAGGGCTCGGCCACCGGACGAGTCGTCGATGCGGCGAGCGGCCGCGCGATCGTCGCGGCCGAGGTGCGCCTCGAGGGTCGTGACACGCTGGCAGTGCGCACCGGTCCGGATGGACGGTGGAGCGTGACGGCTCTGCCCTACGGCGGCTATCAGCTTATGGTGCGGGCGATCGGCTACGTCGCGAACTCCGGCCGCCTCATCGTCGCCGGCGCCGCTGCGGCGCCAACCGTGACCGCGCTCGATGCCGCCGTGCTCTCGCTCGACCAACTGGTCGTCACCGCGGCACGGCGCGCGCAGCGACTCGGCGACGCGGTCACGACGGTCGAGGTCGTCAGTCGCGCCGAGATAGAGCGCACCGGCGCCTCCGACCTCGCCAGCGTGCTCGTCGAGCAGACAGGAGTGGAGCTGCAGGGCGGGCACCCGGCCGGCGCCGGCGTGATGCTGCAGGGGTTCGGATCGGAACGGGTGCTCGTGCTGCTCGACGGCCAGCCGGTCTCGGGACGACTTGCGGGCGTGTTCGACATCTCGCGCATCCCGCCCTCGGCGGTGGAACGCATCGAGGTCGTGAAGGGCGCGCAGTCGACGCTCTACGGCAGCGAGGCGATGGGCGGCGTGGTGAACATCATCACGCGGACGCCAGGTGAGGGCACGCTCGGCGTCGGCGCGAGCGCGACGGCCGGCAGCCAGGGACGGCGCGACGGCACCGTCACGGCGACGCTTGGCCGCGGCGACATCTCGTCGTCATTCGATGTGAGTCGCCGGCAGGTCGAGACAGCGCCCGGGAGGGACGGCGCGGACGGCGCGTTGTCCGCACGAGTGGATGGCTCGGCGAAGCTCCGCTGGTCGCCCGGGCCCTTGCACAGCGTCGAGGCGAGCGTGCTCGCGCTGGACGAACGCCAGCGCTGGCGCTCCGGCTCGTTCCACAACTTCAGCGACAACGTGCAGCTGAATGCGAGGCTGGGCGGTTCGATCACGCGCGGACGTCACCGCCTTCGCCCGGGAATCTGGACCTCGAGCTATGACCATGTGTCCCGCGCGAGCGTGGCGTCGCTGCCGGTCGCGGGCGACACGGGGCAGCGGCAGGTGCAGCGTGTGCACCAGGCCGAGCTCCTCTACGACGCGCGGTTCGGGAAGTCGGTCGCACTCGACCTAGGCACGCAACTGCGCGTGGACGAGATCGAGACCGAGCGCGTCCCGGGCGGCCTGCGTTCGCTGACGACGCTTGAGCCGTTCGCCCAGCTCGAGCTCACCGCGCTGCCGCGGACGACGCTCCTGCCTGGCGTTCGCGTGACGCGCAGCTCCGAATGGGGCACGCACGTCTCGCCCCGCGTCGCCGCGCGCGTGCGTGCCACCGACCGGCTCACGTTGCGGGCATCGATGGGCGATGGATTCCGCGCGCCGGACTTCAAGGAGCTCTTCATGTTCTTCCAGAACATGAACGCCGACTATGCCATCCTCGGCAACCCGGACCTAAAGCCGGAGAAGTCGCGCAGCACGATGCTTGGCGCGGAGTGGGCGATGCCGACGGGGTTCGTGCGCGCACAACTGTTCCACAACGCGTTCAGCGGATTCATCGAGACGCGGCCGGTGGCCGGCGCCGGTGCATCGCCGGTCTACCGGTACGCCAACGTGGACGACGGCTCGACGCGCGGACTGGAGCTGGAGGCGGGCTCCAACCTCGGTACGCGTGGCGGCTTGCGGCTCGAAGGTGGCTACAGCCATCTCGCCACGCGCAACGATTCGACGGGCGAAGCCCTGCTCGGCCGCCCCACGCATGCGGCGCGCGCGTCCGTCGGCGCGAGGCTGCCCCTGCGCTTCCGCGCCAGCCTGGGCGCGTTTCACACCGGGAGCACGCCGATGCAGCGCGATGACTCCACCGGCGCCATCACCTCCCGTCGCGACGCGTACACGCGCGTCGACGTGCGCCTCGCGCGCGCCATCCCGTCGGTCGGCCTCGAGTTCGCGCTAGGCGCCGACAACTTGTTCGACCGCCGGCCCTCCCAGTGGGCCGGATTCACCGGGCGTCATGTCTACACGGCGCTCTCATGGAACCTCAGCCGGACCACCGCACGATGATCAGTCATCTCCGCACCATTGCAGCCGCTCTCGTGGCCGCCGGCACCGCTGTCGGCGCCTCGCCGGTCAGCGCACAGTCCGCACCCCGCACCGGCACCATTATCATCGCCCACGGCGGAGATTCGACATGGAACGCCGGCGTGCGTGATGTCGCCAGTGCCGTGCGTACCGGCGGACCGGTGGAGGTCAGCTTCCTGATGGGAGAGGGCGCGAAGACCGCGCGGTTCCAGGACGCGGTGGCGAAACTCGAGAAGCAGGGCGTCGCGGAGATCATCGTCGTGCCGCTGCTCGTCTCGAGCCACAGCGGGCACTACGAGCAGATCCGCTGGCTCGTCGGCGAACAGGTGACCCTCAGCGAGAGCATGACGCATCACCTGCACATGGCGGGGATCGATCGTGCCGCGACGAAACTCCCGGTGCGACTGACGCGAGCTCTCGATGATGCGCCGGAGATGGCGCGCGTGCTGCTCGAGCGCGCCCGCACGCTGGCGGCGTCCGCCGGCACCGAGCCCTCGAAGCGCGCCGTGCTGATCGTCGGGCACGGACCGAACTCGGCGGAGGACTACGCGGGGTGGATGCAGAGCCTGCGTCCCGTCGCCGACAGCGTACGCGCCTGGGGCGGGTTCCGTGACGTGCGCGTCGAGCTCGTGCGCGATGATGCCCCGGCGGCGGTGCGCGCCGAGGCGGTGCTGCGCGTTCGCGAGTTGATCGACCTCCAGCACCTCGTGACGGGGCAGCCAGTGCTCGTCGTACCGGTGCTCGTGTCCAAGGGCAGCGTCAGTCGCGACAAGGTGCCCGCGGACATCAAGGGCACGCCGTCGGTCTACTCTGGCCTGCCGCTGCTGCCGCATCTCGAGATGGCGCGCTGGGTGGAGTCGCGGGTGCGCGAGGCATTGGCAGCGCGGTAGGCCAAGCGCGCGCTGTCAGGCTGCGGGCGACTCCCCTGGCGACCCTTGACATAGGGGGAGGGGGTATCTAGGTTCATACCCACCAGGGGTATCAACCCAGCCCGCGCCAGCGCGAGGAGATCGCATGACCAGCATGACATTCGAGATCGGCGGCATGACCTGCGGACATTGTGTCGGCCGCGTGGAGAGCGCCCTGGGCGCGGTGCCCGGAGTGACGGTGGACCGCGTCGCCGTGGGAACCGCGACGGTCTCGTTCGACGGTGATGCCGCGGACCGGTCCGTGATCGTCGGGGCGATCGAGCAGGCGGGCTATGACGTCCTTCCGGCTCGCTGAGCCCGCCATGGAAGCGATCGAGTGGGTGGTGCTCGCAGTCGCCGGGGCGGCGATTGGCTGGGTGAACTGGTATTTCTTCCTCGCTGACCGGAGGAGCCAGTGACGCTCGCCACCGCACGCATCCCGGTCTCCGGGATGACCTGTGCCGCGTGCCAGTCACGCGTGCAGCGCACGCTGCAGAAGCAGCCTGGCGTCGCCGACGCGACGGTCAACCTGATGATGGGCAACGCCACCGTCAGCTATGACCCCGCCTCGGTGACGGCGGCGGCGCTCGTGGACGCCATCCGGAACACGGGGTATGGCGCCGAGTTGCCGTCTGTCGACGAGGACGCTTTCCGCGAGCAGGAGGAGCGAGACCGCCGGACGGCCGAGGAGTTCCGCGAGCTGCGGACCAAGGCGCTCGTGAGCGGCGTCATCGGCGCGGTCATGATGTTGCCGATGCTCGGGCTTGGCGGCATGACCGTCATGCACAGCCCGGCGATGCTCTGGATGCAGGCCGCGCTCACCATCGCCGTGATGGCTTGGGCGGGACGCCACTTCTATGTACGGGCTTGGGCAGCGTTCCGGCATCACTCGGCAGACATGAACACGCTCGTTGCCATCGGCACGGGCGCGGCGTTCGTGTATTCGCTGATCGCGACCGCGGCGCCCGGTTTCTTCACGAGCCGCGGCGTGCCGGCCGATGTCTACTATGAAGCGGTCGTCATCATCATAGCGTTGATCCTCACCGGCAATGCGTTCGAGGCGCGGGCCAAGCGCAACACGGCTGCGGCGCTGCGGTCGCTGGTGAAGCTGCAGCCCAAGACGGCTCGCGTGCTGCGTGGCGACCCGGTCGTCGAGGTCGACATCCCGGTTGGACAGGTCATGGCGGGCGACGTCGTGATCGTGCGCCCCGGCGAACGCGTCCCGGTGGATGGCACGCTCGTGGCGGGAGAGAGCGCCGTCGACGAGAGCATGCTCACCGGCGAGTCGCTTCCCGTGTCCAAGCAAGCGGGTGACCGCGTGATCGGTGGCACGATCAACGGCACCGGCGCGTTCCGACTCTCGGCGACGACGCTCGGGGCGGATTCGGTGCTCGCGCAGATCGTCCGCCTGATGCGCGACGCGCAGGGCTCTCGCGCGCCGATCCAGCACCTGGCCGACCGGATCTCCGGCATCTTCGTGCCGGTGGTGATCTCGATCGCCATCGCGACGTTCGCGGCGTGGTTCGTCCTCGCCGAGGCAGCGCCGGCTGTGCGCGGTTTCGCGGCCGCGGTCGCCGTGCTCATCATCGCTTGCCCGTGCGCCATGGGGCTCGCTGTCCCTACCGCGGTGATGGTCTCGACCGGAAAGGGCGCCGAGCTGGGAGTCCTGATCAAGGGCGGCGAATCGCTGCAGCGCGCAGGCGAGGTGGACACCATTGTCCTGGACAAGACCGGCACGGTCACGGAAGGTCGTCCGACGGTCACCGACGTGGTGCGCGGCCCCGGGCGCGAGCTGGCGCTCGGTGACGATGAGATGTTGCGGCTTGTCGCATCGCTGGAGCGGAGCTCGGAGCATCCGCTCGCCGATGCGATCGTGCAGCACGCGACTGCGCGTGGCCTGGTCATGGGCGCGGTGGAGGCGTTTGCCAGCGTGACCGGACGCGGCGCCACGGGCGTCGTCGAGGGGCGCGCGCTCGCTGTTGGCAATGCGGCACTGATGGCCGACTACGCGGTCGACATCCTGCCGCTCACCGATGACGTGGAGCGGCTCTCCGGCGCGGGCCGTACGCCGATGTATGTCGCCATCGACGGCGTGCTCGAGGGCGTCATCGCCGTTGCCGACCCGATCAGGGCGACATCTCGCGCGGCGATCGCGCGCATGCACGCGCTCGGGCTCGAGGTCGTGATGCTGACCGGCGACAACGAGCGCACGGCGAGCGCGATCGCGCGCGAGGCCGGCATCGTCCGCGTCGTCGCCGGCGTACTGCCGGCCGGCAAGGTCGCCGAGGTGCGCCGCTTGCAGGAACAGGGCCGCGTGGTGGCGATGGTCGGCGACGGCATCAACGACGCGCCGGCGCTGGCACAGGCGGACATCGGCATGGCCATCGGCTCGGGCACCGACATCGCGACCGAAGCCGCGGACGTCGTGTTGATGCGCGGCGACCTCGGCAGCGCCGCTCAGGCGATCGTCCTCTCGCGGCGCACGATGCGCACGATGAAGCAGAACCTGTTCTGGGCGTTCATCTACAACGTCGTCGGGATCCCGCTGGCCGCTGGCGCACTCTTCCCCGCGCTTGGCTTGTTGCTGAGCCCAGTGTTCGCGAGTGCGGCGATGGCGTTCAGTTCCGTGAGTGTCGTGACCAACTCCCTCCGGCTGCGCCGTGCGCGCATCGCGTGACGGGCCAACCCAAGGAGCGAACCATGACCGCCAAGGAAAAACAGCCTGCCAAGCGACTCCCGGTGACGAACGGTGCGGCGTGCCACTGCGCGGCGCATGAGGGCGAGGGCGCCCGCAAGGCCGTCGCCGTCGACCCGGACATCAAGGAACGGAACCTCAACCGCCTGAGGCGGATTGAGGGACAAGTGCGCGGCATCCAGCGGATGATCGAGGAAGACCGGTACTGCGCCGATATCCTGACGCAGGTCTCGTCGGTGCAGGAGGCGCTGCGCGGCGTCGGGCGCGAATTGATGCGCAATCACCTCAAGCACTGCGCCACCACCGCCTTCCGCGCCGGCGACGCCGAGTCCGAATCCATGTACGACGAACTGGTCGACCTCATGTACAAGCACACCCGATGATGGAACTCGGCATCTACACCTTCGTCGAGGCGACCGCCGACGCCGAGGGCAACGTCATCTCTCCCGAGCGCCGTGTGGCGAACCTCCTCGAGGAGGTCGAGCTGGCCGACCAGGTCGGTCTCGACGTGTTCGGCATAGGCGAGCACCATCGGCCCGACTACGTGTCGTCCACGCCGGCGGTGCTGCTCGCGGCCGCGGCGGCGCGCACGAAGCGCATCCGGCTCACCAGCGCCGTCAGCGTGCTGAGTTCCGACGACCCCGTGCGCGTGTTCCAGGAGTTCTCGACGCTCGACCTCATCTCCGGCGGTCGCGCCGAGGTCATGGCTGGCCGCGGATCGTTCATCGAGTCGTACCCACTGTTCGGCTACGACCTGCGCGACTACGACTCGCTCTTCTCGGAGAAGCTCGAGCTGCTGCTGCAACTGCGCGAAAAGGAGCGCGTCACCTGGCAGGGGCGCCATCGCGCCGCGCTCACCGACCAGCCCGTCTTTCCGCGTCCGGTGCAGTCGCCGCTCCCGGTGTGGATCGCCGTCGGTGGCACGCCGCAGTCGGTCGTGCGCGCCGCCATGCTCGGTTTGCCGATGGCGCTCGCGATCATCGGTGGCTCGCCGGAGCGGTTCACGCAGTTCGTCGACCTCTATTGGGACACGGCGCGGCGCGCAGGCCAGGACCTGTCGAAGCTCGCCGTCAGCATCAACTCGCATGGCTTCATCGCCGACGACGCACGGCAGGCCGCGGACCTCGCATTCCCGCCCTACCTCGACGTCATGGGCCGCATCGGCCGCGAGCGCGGCTGGCCGCCGCCGACGCGGCGGCAGTTCGACGCCGAGATCTCGGCGCAGGGGGCGCTCTTCGTCGGCGACGCGCAGCAGGTGGTCGACAAGATCCTCTGGGAGCACGAGCTCTTCGGCCACCAGCGCACCCTGCTGCAGTTCAGCGTCGGCACGATGCCGCACGACAGGATGCTGCGGGCGATCGAGCTGTTCGGCACGAAGGTGGCGCCGGTCGTGCGAAAGGAGACCGCGAAGTGATCCCGTTCTCCGTGCTCGACCTTGCGCCGGTCGTCGAGGGAAGCACGGTCGCCCAGGCGCTCGCCAACTCGCTCGACTTGGCGCAGCACGCCGAGCGATTCGGCTACCACCGCTTCTGGCTCGCGGAGCATCACGGCATGCCCGGCGTGGCTAGCGCGGCGACGGCGGTCGTGATCGGCCATGTGGCAGGCGGCACGTCGACCATCCGGCTCGGTGCGGGCGGCATCATGCTGCCGAATCATTCGCCGCTGGTGATCGCCGAGCAGTTCGGCACGCTGGCGGCGCTGTATCCGGGGCGGATCGACCTCGGCCTCGGGCGAGCGCCGGGCTCCGACCAGCAGACGATGCGCGCGCTCCGGCGCGACGTGAACGCCGCGGAGACATTCCCGCAGGACGTGATCGAGCTGATGCAGTATTTCGCCGCGGGGCGCGACGGAGCGGCGCCCCGCAACGTCGTGCGCGCCGTGCCCGGCGAAGGACTCGACGTCCCGGTCTGGATCCTCGGCTCGAGTCTCTTTGGCGCGCAGCTGGCGGCCGCGCTCGGCCTTCCCTATGCGTTCGCCTCGCACTTCGCGCCGGCGCACCTCGTAGATGCGGCCAAGATCTACCGTCGCGACTTCAAGCCATCGCCGTCATGCCCGGAGCCGTACTTCATGGCCGCCGTCAACGTGCTCGCGGCGGACACGGACGAAGAGGCTCAGCACCTGTTCACGTCGTTGCAGGTGTACTTCGCCGCCATCCGCCGCGGTGGTCGTGGGCAGTTGCCGCCACCGATCGATGACATCGACGCCGTCCTCGAGCCCGCGGACTGGTTCGGGCTGCAGCAGATGCTCTCGTACGCCGTCGTCGGCTCTCCGGAGACGGTGCGGAGCGGCCTCGAGCAGGTGATCGAGCACACGAATCCGGACGAGCTGATGATCGCGTCGCAGGTCTACGATCACGCGGCGAGGGTGCGATCGTACGAGATCACGGCAGCGGTGCGCGAGGGGATGCTGCAGCCGGTGTCATGAGCGAACGCGCGCGCGCCCTGGTGCTCGCGCATGGGTGGAACGCCACCTGCTACCAGGTATTGAATCCCGGCATTGCGCACTGGTTCGACCCGGCGGGCGATGCGGTCGTGGGTTATGCGCGCTTCGGCCGCACGCGGGTCGTGGTGGGTGCGCCGGTGTGCGCTCACGAGCGTCTCGAGGATGTGGCGCGCTCGTTCGAGGCAGATGCTGCGCACACGGGAGAGAGGGTGCTGTTCTTCAGCGCCGGTGCGCGGCTCGAGCGGATATATGCGATGCGCGGCGATCATTGCCTCGTGCCGCTCGGAGCGCAGCCGTCGTGGGACCCGAGGGAGTGGGATGAGGTCGTGCGGACGAAGGCGTCGCTGCGCGCCCAACTGCGGCGAGCGGCCAACAAGGGCGTGCGCGTGCGTCGCTTGAGGAGCGGCTCGAACGGCGAACTGCATGAAGACGCGCCGCATGCCACGGGGCCCGACCTCCATGCCGCCCTGCGCGCCGTGCTGGACGAATGGCTCGCGGGCCGCGGCTTGCCGCCACTTCAATTCATGACGCATGCGGACCTCCTCGATCACCTCGAGGATCGACGCGTCTACCTCGCCGAGCGCGAGGGAGTGCCGGTGGGATTCCTGCTGGCGACGCCCGTTCCCGCGCAAGCGGGGTGGCTGGTCGAGCAATGGCCGCGCGCCGCGGCGGCGCCCAACGGCACGACCCATTTGCTCGTCGACGCCGCAATGCGCGACGCAGCGGTGTCGGGAGCGGGATTCGTGTCACTCGGCCTCGCGCCGCTCTCGCGACGTGGTGACTCGGCTGGCCACGAACCACCGCAGTGGATGCGTCCGGTGCTCGGGTGGATCCGCGCACACGGCCGGCGCTTCTACAACTTCGACGGGCTCGAGGGTTTCAAGGCGAGCCTGCAGCCGGGGGCATGGACACCGGTATTCGCGATCGCGCAGGGTCGCCGCTTCACGCCGTCGATGCTGCGCGCCGTGGCCGGCGTCTTCAGCGGCGGGTCGCCGGAGTGGTTCGTCGCGAGGGCGCTGGCGCAGGCGGCCAAGCAGGAGATGGCGGACGGACTTCACCGCTGAAGATCGTCCTTCAGCGACTCGCGAGCCTCTCCCGCTCAGCGACTCGCAGCCGTCAAGCGCGCGCTGCTCGCGCTCGACGCCCCATCGATAGCCAGACAGGTCCCCGTTGCTGCGCACCGCGCGATGACACGGGATCACGATCGCGATCCGATTCGCGGCGCACGCGCCGGCGACAGCGCGCACGGAGCGCGGCCGGCCGATGCGGCGCGCCAGGTCGGTGTAGCTCGCGGTGGAGCCTGCAGGGATCTCACGCAGGGCATCCCAGACGGCTTGCTGGAACGCCGTGCCGCCCGATGCGAGTCGCGGCATCAGCTGCGGCGCCTGACTCGATATCTGGCTCAGCACCTGTTCCGCATACTCGCTGCCTGTCTCCGAGCGCGGCTCATGCACGATTTCCGCCCGTGGGAACCGTCCGCGCAACTCGGCTTCCAGCGAACCTTCCTCGTCGCCGAGCATCACGGAGCAGAGCCCGTCGTCCGTATGGGCGACGAGCATGAGTCCGAGCGGCGATTTCCGAATGAGATAAGAGACCTTCATGATCGACTCCATCGCGCGAGAGTGGCTGTCCTGATGATGTGCAGCGTGCGTCACGGAAGGAATCGTAGCGGCCGCCGGCCATGGCGCGCTGGCCGTTTTCGGACAGTTGAACGGCGTACGCGCGCGACTGCAATGGCTTGAAGGATAACGAGTTACGCGTGTCGTGGAGATGTCCGATAATGGCTAGTCAAGTCATCCGGACTCACTATCTTCCAGTCATGACCGCCGACTCCGCAGCCCTATACAGCGCGCTTGCCGCGCGAGATCCGCGCTTTGACGGCGTCTTCTTCGTCGGCGTGACGTCGACGGGCATCTATTGTCGCCCGGTCTGCACGGCGAAGACGCCGAAGGCGGCCAACTGCCGCTTCTTCGCCAGCGCCGAGCAGGCGGAGAAATCGAACTTCCGCCCGTGCCTGCGTTGCCGTCCCGAACTCGCACCCGGTCGAGCGCCGGTGGACGATGCGCATCGCATCGCCGGCATGATCGCGCAGCGCATCGCCGAGGGCGGCACCGAACGCGCCGGCGTGGAGACGATCGCCGCGCAGTTCGGCTGGAGTTCACGACAGATCCGGCGCATGCTGCAGAAGGAACTCGGCGTGTCGCCGATGGAGCTCGTGCTCACGCGCCGGCTCCTGCTCGCCAAGCAGTTGCTGACGGAGACGGCGCTCCCGGTGACCGAGGTTGCCTTCGCGAGCGGCTTCGCGAGCCTGCGGCGTTTCAACGACGCATTCAATCGCCGATACGGGATGGCGCCGACGGGATTCCGGCGCGCCGCGGTCGATCGTGCGGCCGGGAGCGCGCGTGGGCGCTTCGACTCCGGGACCTTCACGCTGCAGCTCGGCTATCGGTCGCCGTTCGACTGGGAGGGCCTGCTCGCATTCCTCAAGCTGCGCACGCTGCGCGGCGTGGAAGTGGTCGATGACAGCTCGTACTCGCGGACCGTGCGAGTCGGAGGACACGCCGGCTGGCTCAGGGTGACCGACGCGCCCGAGAAGCGGACGCTGATGGTGGAGCTGACGCATTCGCTGACGCCCGTGCTGCCGGCGGTACTCGGGCGGCTGCGTCACCTGTTCGACCTCGCCGCGCGTCCCGACGTGATCGAGGCGCACCTCGCACGGAGCGCGACGCTTCAGAGCTCGATCGCGCGTCATGCCGGGCTGCGCGTACCCGGTGCGTTCGACGGCTTCGAGCTGGCGATGCGTGCCGTGCTCGGACAGCAGGTGACGGTGAAGGCGGCGACGACGATCGCGGGGCGCGTGGTGGAAGCGTTCGGCGATCCGATGATGCCGCCGCACGCGGGACTGACGCATCACTCACCGAGCGCCGAGCGGATCGCTGCGCTGTCGACCGACGACTTGGCGGCCTGCGGGATCCCGCGAACGCGAGCTGCGAGCATCGTCGCGATCGCGGGAGAATTGGTCGCGGGCCGGATGCGGCTCGAACCCGGCGCGCCCGACGAGGAGACCATCAGGCAGCTCATCGCGTTGCCGGGAATCGGCGCGTGGACGGCGAGCTACATCGCGATGCGCGCGCTCAGGTCACCCGACGCGTTCCCGAAGGAGGACGTGGTGCTGCAGAAGGTGTTGGGCGGCGTGAGCGCGAAGCGCGCCGACGAGCTATCGCAGGAGTGGCGCCCCTGGCGGAGCTACGCGACGCTTCATCTCTGGCGTTCGAGCTCCGCCTCCACCGACAAGCTCTCGATGTCACGTCCGATCGTCGCCACCGCGGCCAGGCGGCCGCCCTCGAAGTAGCGCACCGTGCAGTCGCGCGAGCGCGGATCGCCGTCGAGCTCGGTGCGGTCCGGCTTCTCGGCGTGACCGACGTACGAGATGGTGGTGTCGTAGTGCGCGCTCCAGAAGAACGGCACGGCGTCGAACTGCTCGCGCGCACCGAGGATGTTGCGCGCTGCGGTCTGCCCCTGCCGCTCGGCGACCACCCAGTGCTCGACACGGATCGCCTTGCCCGAGTGCGGGTCCGGCCAGCGCGCGATGTCGCCGGCGGCGAACACGTCGGGTGCGCTCGTCTCCAGGAATTCGTTGACGACGATGCCGCGATCGATCTTCAGGCCCGCGGCCTCCGCGAGCGCGAGGTTCGGGCGAACCCCGACTCCGGCGATCACGAGATCCGCTTCGAGGTGAGTGCCATCATCGAGCGTGACACCGCGCGCGTCCGCGGCGCGAGCGGTGCGCCCGAGCAGGAAGCGCACACCCTTCGACTCGTGCAGCTCACGCACGACCGCCCCGAGCTCGGTGCCGAGCACCCGCTCGAGCGGGTGCGTTTCCGGCGCGACGACCGTGACCTCGAGCCCGCGCGCGCGAAGCGAGGCGGCGACCTCGAGCGCGATGAAGCTCGCACCGATCAGGACCGCTCGCTTCGCTGAGCCGGCGCGCGCGATGATGGCGTCGCTGTCGCTCCACGACCGGAGGTAGTGCACGGCGCCATCGTCCCCGAGTGGCAGGCGAATCGGCTCGGCGCCGGTCGCCAGCAACAGCGCGCCGAAAGGAATCGTCCGGCCGTCCTCGAGGACCACCTGCCGCTTCGCCAGGTCGAGCTGCCGTGCGTGATTGCCCGCGATGAGCGTAATCTTCTGCTCGGCATACCACTCGTCCGGATGCAGCGGCATCCATTCATGCGGTGCCGAACCCGCGAGATAATCCTTCGAAAGGTTGGGCCGGTCAACCGGAGGAGTGGACTCGCCGGTCACGAGCGTCACGGGCCCGGCGTAGCCGGACTTCCGCAACGTGCCCACGGCGACGACGCCCGCGGCGCCGCCACCGATCACGACGACCGACGCCGGTGCCGTCCGCGATTTGCTCTCGCGAACCGCCGCCGGCTCGCGGCGCGTCGTCGCGCGCGCGCATCCGTCGCGCTCCTCGATGTTCCAGCACGGGATGTCATGAAGCGACGGTGGGCACTCTACGCGCCCGGTCTCGAGGTCGAACGCCGAGTGATGCCAAGGACAGCGGATCGTGCCGTTGACGACGGCACCCTCGGCGAGCGGCCCGCCATAGTGGGGACAGGTGGCTCCGACGGCGTGGAGCTTGCCGCCGGAGCGCACGAGGAGGGCAGGCTCTCCGCCCACGTGTCCGAGCAATGACTGTCCCTCGGTCACCTTCTCGAGCGGCACGCCGTGTGTGAAGTCAGGTCCCGACGGTGCCGCTTGTTCGTTCGCCACGATGGATTCCCGGGGTCAGAGACTCTTCAGGTACTCGACGAGGTCGCGCTTCTGTGCATCGCTCAGGCGCAGCGAGCGGACGCGGTCGTAGTGTGCGACGACGTCCACCAGGGTGGCCGCGCTGCCGTCGTGGAAATACGGAGCATGCTGGAAGAGGCCTCGCAGCGGTGTCGTACGATACTTCTTTTGGGACGTCCTTGCCGCGTAGCG
>DATLLD010000049.1:0-3295 GCA_035538035.1 Gemmatimonadaceae bacterium
GAGACCGGGTTGAAGCAGTAGCCGAGATACCGCAGGTGTGTCAGCAGGAAGACGGGACCGTCGGGCAGATCGATCCCGTGGCGTGCCGCGTCGGTGGCGAGCCGTTCCCTGAGCGGGCGGGTCGGATCGCCGAGATGATCACGGTCGTCGAAGGCTGCCCAGTTCCAGCGGTTGTGGCTCGTCAACCGCGACACGCGCATCAACTGCGGCACGCGATCGATGTCGAGCAGCGCCATGAACAGCGGATACGTGAACGCGTGCGGGACCGGAGTGAACCGCCGATGGCGCAGCGTGCCGACGAACAGCCCCGAGTCGATCACCACTCGACCCCGAGCGCGCGCGAGACCCTGAGCGCGGAGTTCAACCCGTCCTCGTGAAATCCGTGAATCCAGTAGGCGCCGCAATAGTGCGTCCGGTTCACGCCGCTGACCTCGCGCCACCGCAGCTGCGCGCGGATCGCCTCGCGGGTGTACAGCGGGTGGCGATAGACGAACCGGCGCAGCACCTGGCTCTCGTCTACCCCACCGTCCGGGTTGAGGGTCACGCAGTACTGCGCCGCGGTCGTCAGCCCCTGGAGGCGGTTCAAGTCGTAGGTCACCGTCGGCGGCGCGTCGGGGTCGTTCGCAAGACGGTAGTTCCAGGCCGCGCGAGCGCGCGCCTGCACCGGCAGCATCGACGCGTCCGTGTGCAACCAGGCGATGTTGATCGTGGTGGTGAAACCGGAGAACACGTCGCGCTCGCGGTCGCTCGGATCCGCGAGGAGCGGCAACACCTGATCGCCGTGGCACGCGAACACCACGTCGTCGAAGCGCATTGGCGGCCGGTCGCGGAAGGTCACCGTGACCGCATCCTCGCCGCGCCGCACCGACTGAATCGAGACGCCCTGGTGAGTGTCGCCTGAGAGATGGGCGATGAGCCGGGGAACGTAGGTGTGGCTGCCGCCGGCCACGACCTTCCACCGCGGTTGCGCGTGGAGCGAGAGCAGCCCGTGGTTGTCGAAGAAGCGGATCAGCGTGAGCGCCGGAAACGAGCGGATGGCGTCGAGCGATGCCGACCAGATGGCCGATGCCATCGGAAACAGATATCGATGGGTGAAGCCCTCGCCGAAACGGCGGGATTCCAGAAAGTCCCCCAGCGTCTGGCGTTCCGCGTCAGGCGCCCCGAGCAGCGCCGGCGCCTCCCGGTTGAAGCGCACGATCTCGCGGAGCAGCGAGAGGTGCGACGGCCGCACGAGGTTCCGACGCTGCGCGAAGAAGCCGTTGGCGCCGCGGCTGCTGTATTCGAGCCCGCTCCGCTCGCACGACACCGCGAAGGACATATCGGAGTCGTGGGTCGCCACGCCAAGCTCGCCGAAGAGCCGTACGAGGTTCGGATACGTGCGGTCGTTGTGGACCAGGAAGCCGGTATCGAGCGCAACGGTGCCGCTCGGGCCATCGACCACGACGGTGTTGGTGTGGCCGCCGAGACGCCCCTCCTGTTCGAAGAGGTGCACACGGTGCCGACGACTGAGCAGCGAGGCGGCTGCCAGACCCGAAATGCCCGCACCAACCACAGCGATGTTCTTCATGTGCCTCAGGAATATCAGTACGCGGCGGTGTCGTCAAGCCTTTGTCCATGACAAAATATTGACAACTGCTCCGGATGCGGGTACGCTGGCCGCAGAGAGCGGGACATCAATGGGACACACACTCACGCATGCGGCCATTGGCGCGGTCGCCTTCATGGTGCTCGACGGCGTCTGGCTCGGACTGCTGATGAAGAACTTCTATCGCGAGCAACTCGCGCCGATCGTGCGCATGGGCGATGGCGGCATGGCCCCCAACTGGCCCGCGGCCTTCGTGGTGTACGCGCTCCTCGGGACGGGCATCGCGTTCTTCGTCATCCCGCGCGCGGCGACCGTCCCCGCGGCCGCGGCCTACGGGGCTCTGTTCGGCCTCGTGGTGTACGGCGTCTATGACTTCACCAACTACTCCACCCTGCGGCAGTGGCCGTTTGTCGTGACGCTGGCCGACGTGGCGTGGGGGACGTTTGCCACGGCCGCGTGCGCCGCCGTCGTGAGGCTGGTGGTGCGATGAGCAAGGCCCGCGCGACTTCGGCCAGCTACCCGATCCGGGCGGTATCCAGGATGACCGGCATCGGCATCGACACCCTGCGGGCCTGGGAACGCCGTTACCGCGCCGTCACGCCGGTTCGTGATGATCGTGGACGGATGTACACAGACGCCGATGTCGCGCGCCTGCGGCTCCTCAGCGGGGCCGTCGAGCAGGGACACAGCATCGGGAGGCTGGCCGGGCTCAGCAACGATGAACTGCGCGATCTCTGTGGCGCGGCCGGTGCCGTTGCCCTGCCCGGGGCCGACCCGGCGCGGCGGACGCCGCTCGACACGACTCCGCTCATCACCGCGTTGCGCCAGTACGACGCCGTGGGCATCGACGAGGAGCTCTCGCGGCTGGCCGCGGTGCTGCGTCCGCTCGAACTTCTCCAGGACGTGTTGATGCCGCTCCTCACACGAGTCGGCGACGACTGGCACAGCCAGCGGACGCGCATCGCGCAGGAGCACCTGATGTCGTCCACGATGCGGAACCTGCTCGGGGCGTTTCTCCGGCTGTACGCGCGGCGCGAGGCATCGACCCGCCTGCTCTTTGCGACCCCCTCCGGCGAGCGCCACGAGATCGCGACGCTCGGCGCAGCGATGCTGGCAGCGAGCGCCGGGCTGGGCGTCTCTTACCTCGGCGCCGATCTGCCCGCCCGCGAAATCATCGACAGCGTCGAGCCCGCCGGCGCCCAGGTGCTCGTGCTCGGTTTGACGACGGACGCAGCCGCCACGGCACGCGAACGAGAGCTGAAGACGATCGTCCGCGAGCTTCCAAACGGCGTCGAGTTTTGGGCCGGCGGACGTGGCGCGGAGCGTCACGCCTCGATCATCCGGCCGCGAGGGATTGTCGTTTCCGACTACCACGCCTACCAGCAGGAACTTGTCCGCATCGGGGGACGCGCCGCGTGACAGCCGTAACACGTCCCACCTTCGCGTTCCGTCCGAGTATCTCGTTTGCGCTGGCCGCCGTGATGCTGATCCTTCTCTGCACGTCTGCGGCGGCACAGGACACGACCGGTGTGGGCGCCATCGGCGGCGTCGTCGTGAACGCCGTCGGTCAACCGGCGGAGGGGGTGCGCGTGTGCGCGCTCGACACTTCTTCATGCGCCACCAGCGACGCGCGCGGCGTGTTCAGGATCGGCGAGCTGCGCGCCGGAAGGTATCGACTGGAGATTCTGCCCCTCGAAGGCCTGCCCTTCA
>DATLLD010000050.1:0-9506 GCA_035538035.1 Gemmatimonadaceae bacterium
GCGCACGGGTCGACGGGGTATGAGGAGGGACTCTTATTTCTGAAGGGCCGGGTCGATCTTGAACGTACAGCCTCACGGCCACTTGTCACGTACGGTGACTCCGCGGCGCCCGGCCGGCGCCACTCCCCTGCGCGGACCGTCCCCATGGCCAAGCAGCCGCTCCTCTCCGACATCGACATCCAGCGCCGGCTCGGCGCTCTCCCCGGCTGGACTCGCCGCGGGGACGCCATCACGAAGGTCTTCACCTTCCGGGGATTCCCCGAGGCGGTAGCCTTCGTCGACACGCTCGTGGCTCCCGCCGAGCAGATGAATCATCACCCGGACATCGACGTGCGCTACAACAAGGTGATCATCACGCTGTCGACGCATGATTCGGGCGGACTGACGTTGAACGACCTCTCGCTTGCAGAAAAGATCGACGCAGTGGGTGGTGGCGCTTAAGGGTGTCAGGTTTCAGGTAGCAGGTAGCGAGTGTCAGGTATCAGGTAGCAGGTAGCAGGTAGCAGGAACTGCGATGCGCAGGGCGATGCGAAAGAGGGCGGCCCGCTGTAAGGGCCGCCCTCCTGCTACCTGCCACCTGCTACCTGCACTTCTGCTACCTGTAACCTGCTACCTCAAGGACTAGTCTCGCCGCCCACCCAGAAGCCTGAGAATCGCCATGAACATGTTCAGCAGGTCCAGGTAAATGGCCACCGCGGCCTGCACGTAATCGTCCGGCCCGTACACGTTCTTCAGGCGCCACGTATCGAAGATCAGCAGGCCGCTGAACACGAGCACCGTCGCGCCGGCGATCCAGAGGCTCGCCGTCTCGTTGCGGAAGAAGATGTTGAGCAGCGAGGTGCCGATCAGCACCCACAGGCCGACCACGAAGAAGCTGCCCATCGCCGAGAAGTCGCGCTTGGAGACCCAGGCGTAGATGGTCAGCACGCTGAACGTCGAGAGCGTCAGGATCCCGGCCTGCGGGATCAGGGACGGCTGCGTCTGGCTGTAGATATAGATCACGGGGCTAATCGCGATGCCCATCGTGAACGTGAACAGCAGGGCCAGCCCGATGTTGGCGGGGAAGGTCGCGCGTGCGCGCGTCGCCATCACGAGCGGGACGAAGGCGCAGATCATGGTGATGATCGGGTGACGCGCCACCGCGCCCAGCAATGCCGGCTGGGAGAAGGTGAACGCCACGCCCGCCATCGTCAGGACCACGCCGGCCAGCACGAGCAGGTACGTGCGGCGCACCAGCGTCGCGCGTTCGGCGCCCGTGCGGACGAGTACGCCCTGGTTCGGAATCGAGAAATCCATGGGTGAGCCCTTGGAAGATGTCTCCCGGAATATACCCGGGAGGCACTCCCGGGTCACCGGGAGTGCCCCCGGTGTCACACCGTGGGAGACCTTGACGCCGGCCCTCCTACGGGTTGCCGGACTTCCCCTCGGCGTCGAGACGGCGCAGGGCGGCCTCACCGTTGATCGTGCTGATGCGCACCGGATGCGTGCCCTTGCCGAGGCTGCCGACGAACTTGCGCGGCGTCCGCTCGATGATCGTCGCCGCGGTGAACTCCGTGCCCACCGACCCGTTCATCACCGACATGTCGAGAGCGGCGTCGATGCCGTCGGGCAGGTAGACGAACGCGCTCCCGTTCAACGTCTTGGCCTCGACGGTGTCCGTGCCCACGATCGACGACATGCGAACGTCGACGCTGCCGTTCATCGTCTCCGCCTTCACGGGACCGACCGCGGTCGCGACGCGCACGTCGCCGTTCAACGTGCGGGCGCGAACCGGCGCGGTCGATGTCGCGCTGATGCTGCCGTCGATGCTCACGAGGTCGAGTCGCACGCCGGCCGGCACCTCGACGCGGAAGTAGACCTTGGCGTCGGTTCGGTTCTGCCGGCCGAACTTCACGTTGGCGCTGTAGGCCTCGGACGTGCAGGTGCCGGTGTTGTTCCACATCGCGCAGATCAACACGTCGCCGTTCTGGTCGTTGGCCGAGAAGCGGAGCGACGTCTCCGGGTCGCCGCTACGCCACTCCGTGCGCGCCGTGACGCGCAGGGTGTCATCGGCGGCGGGCACGACCTCGATGCCACCCTGCATCTCCCGCAGGTAGAGCGTCTTGCCCGCGGCCACGGGACCCTGCCACGAGAATGCGTCCTCGTCGACCTGGAGCGGGCCGGTGTGCTCGTCGCACGCCGTGAGCGCGAAGGTGAGCAGAAGGGCGGGGAACAGCGACTTGGGTGCGAACATCAACGACTCCGTCGAATGGGGAACCTGCCCACTCTACGGAGCCGTCGGGGGTGCGGTTTCCGCCAGGCGGTGCGCCCTAGCGGAAGGTCTTCTTTCAGGACTTTCTCAGCCGGATGCTGCCGTTCACCGTCGATGCGCGGAGGCGCGGCCCGCCCTTGCCGATGTCCGCCCGGATGCGGCGCGGGTTGATGCTCCCCTCCAGCGTCAGCGGGAAGTCGGAGGTGATGCCGCCGTTCACCGTCGAGAAGTCCACCGACGCGTTCGCGCTCGCCGGCAGCTCCACGGTGATCGACCCGTTGACGGTCCGGTACTCGAGGTCGTCGCCGCCCATCTCGCCGTTGCGCACGGTGATGCTGCCATTCACGGTGCTCGCCTCGACGCGCCCGCCGGCGGAGTACGCCTCGAGGTCGCCGTTCACGGTGCGCGCGGAGATGTCGGCGTTGGTGCCGTCGACGCGCATCGCGCCATTCACGGTCGACGCGTCCACCCGCGCGTTCGCCGGGATCTTGACGGTGAACGCGACGCTCACGTCGTTCGAGCGATTGCGATCCCCGCGGTCTCGGTTGCCGTGGTAGCCCTCCTCGTCGCAGGTGGACCGGTCGCCCCAGAGCGCGCAGATGATGATGTCGCCGCCGCCGTTGCCGGCCATCTTCGCCTCGATGCGCACGTCGGCCGGGTCGCCGCGGCGCCAGCGCTTCACGGCCGTCACCTCGACCTTGCTGCCGGTGCCGCGCTCGAACCGCACCTCACCGTTCACGTTGCGCAGGTAGACGGTGCGGCCGGCGCCGAGGTCCCCACTCCAATTCCAGGTGGTGCTTTCCTGCGCGCCGGCGGCTGTGGCAAGGAAGCCCAGCGTCATCAGGCCTGCTGCGAGCCTTCGTCTCATGGTGCTCACTCCTGGTTGCCGCGCGCCGGGAGGCGACGGATGGTGATGTTGCCACTGAACGTCTCGGCCGAGATCCGCGTGCCGCCGGTGCCGAGCGTGAACTCCATGCGGCGGTTGCGCCGCCCCGCGGTCTGGCCCGGCTGCAGCGTGAGCGGGAAGTCGCTCGCGATGCGGCCGCTGAAGGTCTCGAGTTGCAGTGTCGCGCTCGTGTTGGAGGGAAGTCCGAACTCGACGTCCCCCGAGTGCGAGTTGAACCGGTAGGTGCCGGTTGGAGAGAATGGCCCGTCATACTTGAGATTGCCGCTCACGCTCGAGGCGCGAATGCCGGTGAGCGAACTCCGGCGCAGCGTCATCTCGCCGCTGATGGTCTCGATCGTGAGGTCGCCGGTGAGTTCCTCCGCCATCATGTCGCCGCTCACGCTCTCGAACTGCAGGCGTCCGCTCGCCCGTGCCACCGTCAGGTCGCCGGAGACCGTGCCGACCTCGAGCCGGTCGCTCGCATCGCGGACGGAGATGTCGCCGCTCACCGAGTGCACTTCGACCGCGGCCCCGGTGCCGTGGACGCGGATGTCCCCGGAGACGGCGTGGGCGGTCACGCGCGTGCCGCGCGGCACGGTCAGCTCGTAGCGCGTGTCGCCCAGGCGGTTGTCCACGGACCGCGCCTCGATGGAGACGTGCGTCCGCCCGAAGGAGGTGACGAGTCGACCGCGCTCGGTCGTCGCGACGATGCGGATCTGGTTCGAAGCGCCGCCGGTGACGATGATCTCGCCGCTCACGAGGCTGAGGTCGACCTCGCCCCCACGGTCGAAGGCGAAGGTGGTGTCGATCCGCTGCCGCACGTCACCATCACCGCGTCGGCCCTGCGCCTCGAGCGGCGCGGCGGCAAGGAAGAGCGTGGCGAGGAGGAAAGGGGCCAGCGTCAGGGTGCGCATCATCAGTCTCGGGTTCATGTGCCGGCGGGGATCGTCGCGACGTCCCGCAGCAGGGTGATCTTGCTCGCATAGGCGCGCGCGTACTGCGCGGCCAGGAATCGGCTCGAGGGATCCGCCTCGAGCGCAGCCTTGCTCTCGGCGATCGCCTTGTCGATGAGCTGCATGTTCGCCTCGAGGACGGAGACCGTGCGCGGGTCGAGTCGTTCGCGGCGCTCGTCGAGCAGCAGCCGCAGCGCGGCGATCTCGTGGTCCATGGTCGCCACCGTCTCGTCGAGCGAGGCCGGCTGCACGACCGTCGTGACGGCCGCCCGGTTGCCGCCCAGCTCTTCGATGCTGCGTCCGGTCGCGCTGGCCTGCGGCGCCGAGCTCTTCGCATAGGTCCAGGTGATGCCCGCCGACACCGCGACAAGCAGCGATGCCGCGGCCGCGAGCCGGACGGCGGGCCGCGCGAGCCAGCCGCTGGCCGCGGGGCGCGGGGCGACTGTAACGCCCAGGTCAGTCACGCCGTGCCTCGCGAGTCGCGTCTCGATCCCGGCCCAGAGGTCGCGCGATGGCGTGAGCAGCGGCAGTCGCGCCGCCTGCGCACTGATGCCCTCGAGCTCAGTCCAGACGGCGGTGCACTCCGCGCAGCTCGCGCGGTGCGACTCGTCGGCGACGTCGTGGTCAAGATGGTCTCTGGTCATTGCGTCAACATCCTCCTCAGGAGCATCCGCGCGCGGTGAAGCTGTGCCTTGCACCCACCGCTCGTCACGCCCAGCATCGATCCGATCTCCTCGTGCGTGTAGCCCTCCACGTCGTGCAGCACGAACACCTTCCTTGCCCCGGGCGGCAGCGTCGCGATGGCACGCTCGAGGTCGAGCGAGAGGCCGGGCACCGGCAGCGCCCGCACGTCCCCGTATGAGATGGTGTCCATGTCCTCGACTCCATCGTCATGCCGTGCCCTCCGCCTGCCTTCCGCCTCGCGATCGTTCAGGATCACGTTCACCGCCAGCCGGTGCAGCCAGGTGCTGAACTGCGACTCGCCCCGGAATGTCGCCAGCTTGTCCCACGCCCTCACGAACACGTCCTGCGTCAGTTCCTCGGCCCGAGCGCGGTCGCCGACCATCCGTGCGCAGACCGAGAAGACTCGGTCCACATGGCTCCGGTAGATCCGCTCGAATGCGCGACGGTCGCCCTGTGCGGCGAGCGCGACGTCATCGAGCGGAACGGCACCAAACTGGGAGGCGGACTGGTCGAGTGTCAGGGAATGGGTCATGCGGCGCAGATGATCGGCGCTGGATAGGATGGGCGAGTGGAGCAAATGGTTTGAACGGGGTAACTTCTGTTTGGCACCGCAGCCCGTGGCCCGCGTAGGGTCATCAGGGAGTTTCTTCAGGCGCCATTCTCAGCAGGGGAGCGTTCACGATGCCGTACGGCATGTCCATCCATGGGGTTTTGCAGGCGACAGGCCAGGCGACGACCCAACCGTCGGCGCCGCCCGCGCCACCCGCTATCCCTGCGCTGCCCGCCCGGCCCGGGGCCGCCACCGCGGGCGCCGACGCGACCGCGCCCGACGTGGGTGGCACGGCGGTCATCCTGCAGCCGCCGCCGTTCGGCGGTCCCAACCAGATCCCGCCGGAAGTCATCCCGCTGGTCGGCATGACGCTCGGTCTGCTGCTGGCGATGGTGGTCCTCTTTCCGATCGCGCGGGCAATCGGCCGCATGATCGACCGTCGCACCGACAAGTCGCTCGTGCGCATCGCCGAGGTCGCGCCGCAGCTCCGTCAGTTGCAGGAGAGCGTCGACGCCATGGCGATCGAACTCGAGCGCATCAGCGAGGCACAGCGGTTCACGGCGAAGATCATGGCGGAGAAGCCGGCTTCGGCGATCGGGGCGGGCGACCGGCGGGCGTAGCCGGCGCGGCGGAGCTATCAACGAGGATCAGCAGGGCGAGGAGCCGCGGTCGCGGTGCCTCGCCCTGATTCGTTTCGCGTGTGGCTGGAGCGCTTGGAAGGCTGGCCGCGAGACTGAGCACGGCGTGTTCGAAATCGTTTTTTTTCGCGGAGTCGTGCGCGGAGCCTCGCGCCGGCTCATGCGCGGAACGCCGCGAGCGGAGGAGCGCGCCCAGGCGCCGCTCGAGCCCCGCATCCCGTCGCCGCGCCAGTGCGGCAAGCGCTCCCTCTATCGCCGCCCCTCGCGCGGCACGCTCCGAGAGCGGGATCGCGCGCAGCTCGCGCTCGACTCGCTCGCCGAGTGCGCGGGGCAGGGCGCCGGCGCGACCTCCCGGGGCGACCGCACCGAGCAGTGCACTCGCCTGGCGCCGTTGCGCCCAGCGCGCGAGCACGGCGCGGACCTCGCGCACGGACTTTACCGTGGCGCACGCGGGGTCCGTGGCTCGGGTGGAGAGTCGAGCGACTGCCGCCAGGGCGCGAGGCGCGGTCGAGGTGCGCCAGTCGTTCGCGGGCGAGCGGACACCGACGCCGTTGGCGCGCCAGCCACAGATGAGCTCGTCCCTCCCCGCCGCTCGCACGAAGGCAAGAAAGGCATCGCGTGAGGACAGCGCGGCGGCAACCGTGCTGCGCGGCAGCACGCGCCCCGTACTTCCCGTGCGACCGCGCCTGCGGCGCGTCACGCCTGCGGGTGCTTGCCACGCCGCGAGTTCGCGCTGCAGCAGTTCCATGTACCTGGCATCCGCGACGGCGCTCGCACGAGAGCGCTGCTTTGCGGTGAGTCGCCGCGCGAGTTGCAGCAGCGGTGCCGCCGCGTCCGGCGCGCTGAACCCCGTGACAAGCACTGCATCGGGAATAAAACCCGGCGGCCTTCCCGGACGCACGATGCGACCCTCACGCTGCTCATGCCGCGCCGGCGTCCATGCGAAGTCGCCGTGCACGAGCGTGCCGACGCCCTGCAGCTCCACGCCCTCGGCGAGTATGTCCGTCGTGAGGAGCAGGCGGATCGCCAGCGGGTCGTCGTCGCGCAACGGGAGCGCGCGAGGGCCGAGCCGGCGCAGGATCTCCTCACGCGTCCAGCGGCCCTCGGCCGCCATTACCCGATCACCGGTGATCGCGACCACGCCCCCGTCACCGCGAAGCGCGCCCCAGAGCGCGCGGATCGTCGCCGCGTGACTGGCGAAGACCACCGCGCGCTGGCGCGGGGGGGAGGCGCGCATCAATGCACGAAGCGCATCCGCTCGTGCCGCCGAATCAGCCGCCACGCATGGCGCCACGAGCGCGCGAAGCTGCCGCACCGCGGCCAGGTGCTCGCGCAGCGTGCGTTCGGCCGCTCCCGGCGCTGCGCGTTCCACCGGATCGAGTGACGGGAACGCGAGTTGCGTGGCATCCTCGGTCATGATCCACTGCCGCAATGCGTCGCGTGTCGGCCAGCGACCCTCCGCGAGTGAATCGGCCAGCGCCTCGCCGCGCTGCACGCGCCGCCGAAGCGCCGCGTCGAGCGCCGCGAGGCTGGAGCTCCACGCCATCGCCAGTGTGATGCGGATCAGCGCGAGCGCCGCGGCGCCATCGGACGCGGGCAGCGGCGGGGGGAGCGCGCGCAGGGACTCGGCCACGCGAGTGCCGTCCAAGGAGTCGCTGATGACCAGCGACGGCAACCGGATCACTTCCGGACCCAGGTTCACGGGCGCATCGCTTCGCACGATGCAACGCGCGAGTTCCGCCGCGGAGAGCGTCGTGGCGCGCGACCCGAGGAAGAGCGCGAGGAGCGCGTCGAGGTCGGCACGGCGGTTGACGACCGGCGTCGCGCTGAGGAGCAACACGCGCGCACCACTGCACGCCGCCGCCAGGCGCCCGTACCGCTTTGCGGCCGGGTTACGCGCATGGTGCGCCTCATCGACGATCACGAGTGCTGCGGTACGGACCGAGGGCTCGGTCTCTTGCTCACGGCTGAGCGTCTCGATCGACTTGAACCGGATCGCCACCTTCGCGCGACCGGCCGCGCGCTCCCACTGCGCGCGAAGCGTCGATGGCGCCACCACGAGGACGTCACGGAAAGTCGCGGCCACCGCCAGCGCCACGATCGTCTTGCCGGCGCCGGGAGGGTCGGCAACCAGCGCCCCGCCAAACTCGCCGAAGGCGGCACGAATGCGGCGGACGGCCGTTCTCTGTGCTGGTCGCAACGAGAAGCCACCGACTCGCCACGCTTCGCGGTGAGAGTCCGCGACCGCCGCCATCCGCGCGCGGACGCGCGCTAGTTGTTCGCGCTCCACTCGATCAGCGACGCAACGTCGCTTGGAGCAAGACCGTAGGCCCGGAGCACCGCGTCGGTGAGGCGTTCCTCGCTCGGGACATCGCCCGCGGCTGCGGCGCGGCCCAACGGTGCGAGGGTCTCCCGGGCCTTCCCCCAACCACGGGGCACCGGCAGTCGCGCGCAGGTCCAGCCGAGGAATCGGCGATAGCCGCCGCGCGCCGGCTCGGCCAGCACCGCAAGCCACGCGCCCGCGAGCCGCGAGTTGAGCAGCGCGGCGAACGCGTGTGCATCGTCGTCCGTCCGGGTGCGAACCACGTAGCAGGTGTTGAGCGGCACGCGCGGGTCACCGGCGCGCAGCACCACCGCGCGGGGCGCGAGTCCGATGTCGCCCCAGACGACGCGCGGGCGGTCGTGGCGCGCCGCCTCCGTGCGGAAGAGAGCCCACCAGCACGCGCCGCTCCTGCCTCGGCCGTCGGTGCGCTGCTCGAGGCGACGACGCCAGCGCAGCAGCCATGCGCGGGCGTCCCGCGGCAACTCGCGCAGCGGTGCACCCCGCTGGTCGTGGGTCCAGATGATCTCCGCACGCGCGGCAGGGTCGGGTTCCCAAGCGCGCAGGTGCTCGCCGCGCAGGAGCGGCCGCAGCATGGAACGCTCGACCAGGGCCTCATGCGCACCACTGCGCACGCGAGTGGTGGCGGCATCCGCCATCTCGCCGTCGACCCGCTCGACGACGAACGCCTCATTGCACCCGCTCTTCACGCCGAGCACGGGCCGGCCGAGCGAACTCGCTGCGAGCGGGACGCCGGCGTCTGCGACGCGGAGGAACGCGGCGCGCACCTCGGCGGGGAGCAGGAGCCACGGCGCGCCGGCCGAGTCCTCGAGGGCGAGCGAGTCGCGCGGGATCGTCCAGGTGGAGGGCGCGCCCGATTCATCGAGGTCCGCATTCGATCCGCCGCGGTGCATCGTCAGCGCGACGGTCGTTGGCGCCTGTTCATTTCGCAGTTCGCGAGGCAGCTCTCTCTTTCGCGCGACAACCGTCGACGGGTACACCACCGCGTCGAAGCCGGCGGCGTGGCCCTTCCACTCCGCGAGCGCGAGCGGCGGCGCGTGGCGAAGCAGGTACTCGCGCACGCCGCCGCCGGCGAGCGCTATCCACAGCTTGGCGGGCACGAGAAGCGCGACGACGCCACCCTCGCGCGCGAGTTGCACCGCGCGTTCGGTGAAGAGGGCCGCGTGATCCGCTTGCGAGGCGAAGCCGCGCCCGGCGGCGGCC
>DATLLD010000051.1:0-5332 GCA_035538035.1 Gemmatimonadaceae bacterium
CACGACCTCCGCCGATACATCGCCGGTCGCAGGGCGCATGCGCGCGGTCTCCGCGGCGGTGGTGGGCGCACTCCCCCCCGCGGCGGCGCCGACCGCATCGCGCAGCGCGATCGCCGACGTGGGGCGATTCTGCGCGCGCGTCGACAGCGCGCGGCGAAGCTCGACGTCGAGCTCCGCGGGCACGTCGACGAGCTCGACGAGCGGCCGCGGTGACAGGCGCGCTTCGGGGTCACCGAGGTCGTCCCACGGCAGACGCCCCGCGAGCATCGCGTAGAGGATCACCGCCAGCTCGTAGATGTCGGTCGCGATGCCGGCGGGCTGACCGAAGAACCGCTCGGGCGCCATGTACGCGGGCGTCCCGCGCACGCCGCCGTCCATGGTGGTCGTCGAGGCCGGCGCGGCGAGCTCCTTGGCGATCCCGAAATCGAGGAGCACGGCGCTCGCGCCACCGACGATGAACACGTTCTCGGGCTTGAGATCGCGGTGGACGAGGCCCTGCTCGTGCAGCGTGGCGACCGCGGAGCACAGCTCGGCGAACAGCTCGAGCGCCTTGCCGAGCGGCAAGGCACCACGCCCGAGCACCTGCGCGAGGGTCTCGCCCTCGAGGCGCTCCATGGCGAGGTACGGGCGCCCATCGGGAAGCTCGCCGACCGCGAGGACCTTGACCACCGCTGGATGCGTGATGGTCTGCAGCCGCTTCGACTCGCTCAGGAACTGCGACCGCACGCGGTCCGTGCCGGCGAGCGTCTCGTGCATCACCTTGAGCGCGACGCGGCGCGGGCCCCAGGTCGCGTCGTAGACGACCCCGCTGCCACCTTCACCTAGGACAGCTTCGATGCGGAAGGCACCGAGCGAGCGGGGAAGAGACGCGGGGTCCATGGCGCGCGGCGAGAGGACCCTCACCATAGCGCGGCTGATTACGGCCTGACCATTGCTACTTCTTGGGAACGAGCCTCGTCGAGGAGTTGACCATGATCAGACTTGGCATCGCAGAAGACCATACGATCGTCCGCTGGGCGCTACGCGAGGCGCTCGGCAAGGCCGAGGACATCGAGGTCGTCGGGGAGGCGGGAACGGCCGCGGAAACGCTGGATATGATCAAGCGCGAGCGGCCGGATGTCCTGCTGCTCGATCTGTCGTTACCCGACCGATCGGGCTACGACGTCCTGACCGAGATGCGCCCATTGGACACCGCACCCTTGGTCGTCGTGCTCACGTGGCATGCGGAGCCGAGCTACGCTGCCCGCGCGATCGCGGCGGGGGCGCACGGATATGTGAACAAATCCGTGGAGCCCGAAGCGCTGCTCGCAGCCATCCGAGCCGTGAGCCGCGGAGAGCAGGTGATTCCACCAGGAGTGGAGGCCCTGCTCGCCTCGGGCGACGGCCACCCGGCGAGCGCCCTCACCGCACGCGAACAGCAAGTGATGGAGATGCTGGCGCGCGGGATGACGAACCGGGAGATCGCGGAGCACCTCGAGATCAGCATCAAGACCGTGGATACCCACCGCGGTCACGTGCTGAAGAAGCTGGGACTTCGGAACAACTCCGAGCTCACACGCTTCGCCGTCAAGCACGGCTACGTGGCGCTCTGACCGACGACCACAAATAGCCGCGAGTGCGGATGATCAGCGCCTCGCCGGCTGCACCCATGCCTTCGCACCGTCGCCGCGCGTGACCACCGCGCGCAGGTAGCCGGTCGCTGGCACGGGGCGCCGCGCGGAGCGCGCGGCCGTCTTGCCGACCGACGTAGCGTTCTCGATCATCTCGATCGTGAACGAGCCGCGCTCCGACGGCGCGACCTCGACGACGAGGTCCTGCCCATCGACCTCGGCGCGCGCCAGCACCACACCGGTGGAGGCGTAGAACCGGCCACCGGTGATCGCCGCCAGGATCGATGCAGGATCCCTGCGCGCCTTGACGACGATCCAGCCGCCGCCGGCGGGGTACTTCCCGGTGCCGGGCGCCCCGTAGTCATGCGCGTCGTCGGAGGCCACGCCCCAGATGCGTGCGCCCAGCGCCAGCGCGCCGTCCCAGATCGCATCCATCGACGGATGGTCGCTGTCGCCCGCGTTCCACGCCGAGAACGCGCTGTTCGCGATCTCGACGAGGCCATAGCCGCGCCCCGCGAGCTCTGCGAGCAGCTCGTGGTTCATGCCCCAAAACCAGCTGGGGTGATTGAGCTGCGCGATGCCGCCCAGTTGCCGCTGCTGCGCGAGGGCCGCGTCGTATTTGCGTGCGCGCTCGTTGGTCGTGCGGTCCGCCCACTCGACCTTGCCGACGGGCCGCCCGGTCACCCCCAGCAGGTTCACGTGAATGCGGCACTTCCCGCTCGGATCGCCCGGCGGGGTGCACCCGGACGGATTGTGCGTGAGCTCGATGCCCGCGAGCACGATGAGGCCGGTCTCGGGCGCACGCACCGCGGGGCTGCCGGCGGTCGTCGACGTCGCGTCGACCTCGCTCACCTTGTTGTGGTCGGTGAGGACGATGAAGTCGTAGCCGCGGGCCTCGTACCAGCGGAGCACCTCGGGGATCGGCGTGGTGCTGTCCCCGGACGGCCGGGCGTGCACGTGCGTCGAGCCCTTGAGCCACACCTCCGCCGTGGTCGGCGCGATCAACGTCGCATCCTCGGGTGGAACGGGCGCATCGGAAGGCGCATCGAGCGGTGCATCGAGCGGCGGCGCTTGCGCGATCACCGGCTGCACCGGCGCGGCCTCCTGCGGTGCACACGCCCCCAGCGCGACCAGTAGGAGCGGACCGACCCCATGACACGCTGTAACAGGGACGGTCCCCCGTCTCTTCATGGGACGGCGACCTGGTCGAGTGCGGCCGCGCCGGCGGGCGTGATGTTGGTGACCACGCCCCAGGTGCTCTTGGTCCACTTGGCGCGCAGCGCGAGGAACAGGCTGAGGTTGTCGGTCAGCATGCGACGCTCGACGGGCTTCTCGGCCGACAGCTCCTGCTGCTCGCCGGGGTCTCCCACGAGATCGCCGACCAGCGGTACACCGGTCTTGCCGACGCGGATCTTCCAGCGCCCGATCCGCATCGCGTGCGCGTACTCGTACTGCGATGCGTACGACGGACGCGGCCACCCGCGGCCCTCGCCCTGCGCGAGCTTGACCAGCGACGCGCCCTGCACGCCGTCGACGGGTGCACCACCGATCGCATCGACGAACGTCGGCAACAGATCCACGCCTTCGACGCCCTCGTCGACGATCGTGCCACCGGGGAAGCGCGCCGGGTCATAGATCAACAGTGGCACGCGCACGAGCGAGTCGCGCAGGGAGCCACCGTGGCCGCAGCGGCGATCTTCGAAGAACTCCTCGCCGTGATCGGCGGTGATCACGAGCATCGTCTGATCCCAGATGCCCCACGACTTGAGCTGCGCGATCAGCCGGCCGAGCTGCTGGTCGTGATAGCTGATCGCCGAGTCGTAGATCGCGCGCAGGCGCTCGATGTCGGCGGGCGGCGGGATGATCGAGCAGCCCATCTTGCCCGGCTTGAACCCGAGGCCCTTCGCGGTGCCGAACTCCTGGAACGGGCCGCGGTACGGGCCCGGGGAGTAGATGTCGATCCACGGCTTGCGCGCGATCCACGGTCCGTGGGTGTCGATGGTGCCGAGGAACAGGTACGCGGGATTGCTCCGCACCTTGTCGAGCTGGCCGAGCGCCGCGTCGACGACCTGCTGCCCGTAGAGGATGCCGTTGATGACGCCCTTCTCGCGCATCATGTTGCGGTACTGCTTGAACCCGCGCGCGTAGCCGCCGTCCGCGGTGACGAAACCGTTGCCGGTGACGCCGGTGGTGAACAGGCCCGCCTCGGCGAGCTTGCTCGCGATCACCGGGAACCGCGCGTCGAGCTTCCACACGCCACCGACGCCCGCCATCCGCACGTTGTGCACGGCCGGGTACACGCCGCTCCACATGCTCGAGTGGCTCGTCTGCGACTCGTTGCCCTGCACGTAGTACTGGCGGAACACGGCGCTGCTCTTCGCGAGCTCGTCGAAGTTCGGCGTCTGCGCGCGCGCGCCGGGCGTGAAGATCGGGATCTTGTCGGCGCGCAGCGCATCCATCACCCACAGCACGACGTACTTCGGCGGCGGCGCTTTCGGCAGCGCCTGCGGCCCTGGCCCGTGCAGCGTGATCCGCGGCGCACCGATCCGCGCCCGCGGACACTCGCGTGCGACCAGCGACAGCGCGACCACGCGGCCGGCCATCGGCGTCAGATCCACGCGGGCGCCGGGTGCACCGAGCATGCCGCCCGCGAACGCCTCGGCGCTCGGCCGCGCCCGCACGTCGACGCGGCATGGCGGCGCGACATCCGCTACCAGGTGCGCTCCCTCGGGCACGGTGACGAAGTACGTGACGCCCGCATCGCGGGCGAGGTCGAGCGCGCCCTCGGGATCGAACGCGATCGCCGCGCGCGGATCCTCGTCGGTCGGCGTGCGCGCGGCACCGAACCGCAGCCACTCGAACGCCACCTTCGGCGCGGGCGCCTTCTTGTCGGGCTTCTTCTTGTCGCGCGACTTCGATCTCGACTTCGCGACCGTGGTCTCGAACGCGACCTGATTCTCCCCGACGCGCAGGCGGCCGGGCTCGATCGCGAGCGCGATCGTCTGCCAGCCGGGCGCGAGCTCGACACGTGCATCCTTGCTCGCCTCGCGTCCGTTGACCTTGAGCGCGAGCACCAGGCCATCACCGTCCGCGCCGCCGTGCACGCGCGCGGTCAGCTGCACCGCCGCCTTCGCCTGCTCGACCGCGAGCGGCACCTCCAGCGACGCGAACCGGTCCGCGATCGCCGCGCGCTTGCCGCCCACCTCCTGCCCCATCGCCCACCGCTGCACCGGCACGCCGAACCGCGTGTAGCGCGCGAAGCTCACCGTCGACGCATCGATCACCAGCTCGCCATCGACCGACCGGTGGGCGGCGTGTCGGTTGTCGACGAGATCGTAGACCTCGTGCTCGGGCCGCGCGGGCGACGGTGCTTCCGCGGCCTCGGGCGCCGCATCGATCATCGCATCCGCGGCGGCGGCGTCGTCGTCCTTCGGAGCGGGGGCGTCGTCGTGCGCGGCCTTCTTGCTGCCGCACGCGGCCAGCACCACGAACACGGCCGGGCAAAACCACCTCATGCACCTAGTTGCTAACACGACTCCGACGCGCACACCCGCGCCGCGCCGCGACCACGACCGTATCGGAACGCGTCGTAGCGCGTCACTTCTGCGAGCCGAGCCACACGAGCGCGCGATCGAGGACCTCGTCCTTGCCGGCGCGCACGCCGGCGATGGTCGGGCGCACGACGACCTGCGGCTGGATGCCGACCCGCTGGAGCTGGCGCC
>DATLLD010000052.1:0-4409 GCA_035538035.1 Gemmatimonadaceae bacterium
TGGGGGGACAGCGCCGCGCGTGGACGTGCGGCGCACCACTCCAGCGCCGCGTGAAGTCTGCGGCGTCCATCCCTGCGCCGGGAGGCTCCATGTTCCGTCAGAGAGATTTGTTCGAGTCGCGCCCCCGCCGCGTCCGCCCCCGCGGCGCCGCGTTGATCTCGACGGTCGTGCATCTCGCACTCATCGGCTCCGCCGTGGTGCTCACGGTCGAGGAGCCGCAGGCCGCGAAGCCTGACGCGCCGCCGCCTCTCATCTACGTGACGCCGGCGGAGCCGGCGGCGCCGATCGCGCGGGGCGAGCCTGTGCCGCCTGCCGATCCAACCGCGCCGTCGCCATCGCTGCCCGCCGCGCCCGTCGTGGTCCCGCCGATCGATATCCCGACCTCGCTGCCGCCGCTGCCGGAGCCCGGGTCGTTGGTCGATCGCATTTCTTCTGGCGCGCCCGTGATCGGCACGCGAGGGACCCCACCGGGTCCCCGCTCCGCGCACGGCAGCGAGGATGGCTCGGCCCTGAGGGCAGACATCGTCGAGCGGCCGGTGGTGCCGATCGGCACGATGCGGGCGCCGCACTACCCTGAGATGCTGCGTCGCGATCGGGTGGAGGGCGAGGTCCTCGCGACCTTCGTCGTCGACACGCTCGGTCGAGTCGAGCCCGCGTCGTTCCACGCGGTGAGCGCGACGCACCCGCTCTTCGTGCTCGCCGTGAAGTCGTCGGTGCAGAACATGCGCTTCCGGGCCGCGGAGTCGGGCGGGCGGCGGGTGCGACAGCTCGTCGAGCAGAGGTACGTGTTCGCGCTGACGCGGTGAGCCGAGCGCGGTCCGGCCGCCACCGGCAGTGGCCCCGGTGGCGGTCGCGTGGGATTCCCCGGGCTCGCGTGTCATATTAGCGCCCCCAACCCCACGCGGTGCGCGATGCCAGACGCCCTCTCCGAGGCGCAGATCACGACGATCTTCCGCGACACGATCGATGCCTTGTACGGCTACGCGTCGCGCAAGTGTGGCGGCCAGCGGCAACTCGCCGAGGACGTCACGCAAGAGGCGTGGTTGCGTGCCGTGCGCGAGTGGCGGCGGACCGGTGTGCCGGAGAAACCGCTCGCCTGGCTGACGACGGTCGTGCGCAATCTGCTGCTCAACGAGTTCCGTCGTCACGTGCCGGTCGGCATCGACGAGATGCCGGACGCCGCGATGCTCCGGACAGTCGACGACGCGTCCGTCGCGGAGTCGGAGGAACTCGCCGCGCTCGTGAGCCGCGCACTCGAGCGCATGCCGAGCGAGGAGGCGCGACTGTTGGAGGCATTCCACTATGAGCGACGACGGATGTCCCAGCTCGCGGAGACCTATGGCGTGTCGGAGCGCGCCATCGAGGGACGACTGCGCCGCGCGAGAGAACGCCTGCGCCGTGAACTAGAGAGAACACTACCACAGCGAGCCGAGGGAGGCCTTGCATGAACGCGCATGAGACCAGGGACAGGCACACGCCGCGCACCGAGTTCGTCGCCTCGCTGGAGCGTGAGATCGTGCGGGCACTTCACCGTGCACCGCCACTCGAACCCTCGCTCCGCCGGCCTTCGCGACGGCGCGACCACCTCCGCGCGATCGTGGGAATCGCGCTGGGTCTCGTGCTGGGCGTCGGCACGCAGCTCGCCTCTGCCCAGGTGCAGGGAGCTCGGCACCGAAGCGAGCTCGAGAGCGCGGCGGCGGTGGACCGGACGCTCGCCGCGCTCCGCTACGAGGTCGCTCGCGTGAACCACGAACAGGCGCGTGCGCGCTTCGCGACCGGCGCGCTCTCACGGCAGTCCCTGCTGCAGGCGGAGATGGAGCAGCGACGGGCGGAGTTCGCGATCCTTCGGATCGACCTCGATCTCGCGGAGATCGGTGTCACCGCAGCGGCCCCACGAGACGAACTCTGGGCGCCGCTCGTGGGAACGCGCGACTTCGTGAGGGAGCGCCTGATGCTCACCGCCGCGCTCGAGCAGCAGCGCCTCACCACGGCAGAGTCGGCCGTCGCCGAGGCCGAGCGGCTCGCGAAGGTCATGGCCACCACATTCGCCGAACTCAGCGCGGCCCAGGTGGAGGCGGCACACTCCAAGCGGGACTTCCAGGTGGTGGCGCAGCGGCTGATGCTCCGGAAGCAAGCGCTCGAGGAAGAGCTCGCGCCGGGCGACGTGGCACGACGGGCGCAGCGGATCGAGCTGATCTCCGACTTCGAGCGCGCGCAGACGCTGGTGCAACTCGTGCAGCGTCGCCTCACGCTCGCGAGAGAACGTCACGCGGTCGGTGCGGCGACGCAACTCGACGTCAAGCGCGCGGAGGTGGAACTGCTCGAGCGAAATCTCGAACTGCAGCGCGTGCAGCTCGAGTTGCAGCAGGCAAGGGTGCGCACTCCGTGACGCAACTTCCGTGACGCACCTTCCCTGACGCGGTGCGAAATCCCTTACCGGCCGTTAGACCCGTCGCGCGGCCGCGGCATGCCGTCGCCACCGCGCCCGGTGTAGTATCAACCATGCGCCCACAGACCCGCGGTGAGGAACTCGCCAACACCATCCTCCACGGCGCTGGCTTCTTGGCCAGCGTCGCCGCACTGCCGTTGATCATCACGGCGGCCGCCGGACGGCGCGATGCATTCTACCTCGTGGGCAGCATCATCTTCGGCGTCACGCTGGTGTTGTTGTACCTGGCCTCGACCGTGTATCACGCGCTGCCGACTAGCCGCGCGACCGCGAAGCACGTGTGCCGCGTGATCGACCACGCCGCCATCTACTTGCTGATCGCCGGCACCTACACGCCGTTCGCGCTCGGCGCGCTGCGCGGGCCATGGGGCTGGACGATGCTCGGCATCATCTGGGCGCTCGCGATCACGGGCATCGTGCTCAAGCTCACGGTCGGCTTCCGGTATCCGCGGCTCTCCACGCTCCTGTACGTGGCAATGGGGTGGATGGGCGCGCTGCTGGCCGAACCGATGCTCGCGCGGATCTCCGTGGAGGGCGTCCTCTGGCTGCTGGCCGGCGGGCTGGCGTACACGGGCGGGGTGGCCCTCTACGTCATCGACTCACGCGTGCGATTCGCGCACGCCGGCTGGCACCTCTGCGTGCTGGCCGGCAGCGCCTGCCACCTGGTCGCGGTCGTGAGGTACTCCGGCTCGCTGCTCGGTTGAGCGGGTCGTGCGCGGCTGGCGAGCGTGAAGGGGAAGACGGCGTGAGAAGCGACGCGTGAAGTGCTAGGTTAGGTGGCAGGAGCGATGTTCCTGCCTCCTGCCACCGCCTACCTGCCACCGTCTTGAAAACCACCGATCGTTTCAACTCGCTCCCCGTGTACATGCTCGCGACGATCCCGCAGAAGAAGCGGGACCTGATCGCACGTGGCGTCGACGTCATCGACCTCGGCGCCGGCGATGCCGACCTTCCGTCACCGCCGGCGGCAGTGGCGGCCCTTGCCGAGGCGGCGACGAACCCGGCCATGAGCCGCTACGGGTTCGGGCTCGGGCTCGTGGGTTACCGCGAAGCGGTGAGCAAGTGGATGGAGAAGCGGTTCGGGCATCGCTTCGACCCGCTCAAGGAGATCGTCCCGCTCATCGGCAGCAAGGAGGGCATCGCGCACCTCGCGTTCGCCTACCTGCAAAAGGGCGATGTCGCGATCATCCCCGACCCCGGGTACCTCGCTTACCTCGGCGGCACGCTGCTGAGCGAGGCCGAGACCTATCTCTACCCGATCACGCCGCGCACGAACTTCCTGGTCGAGATCGACGAGATCCCGGCCGACATCCTGAAGCGCGCGAAGATCCTCTACCTGAACTACCCGAACAATCCCACCGCCGCCGTCGCGCCGATGGAGTACCTCGAGCGCATGGTGAAGCGTTGCCGCGAGCTCGACATCATCCTCGTCTACGACAACGCGTACTCGGAGATGACCTTCGACGGCTACGTGGCGCCGAGCATCTTCGACGTGCCGGGCGCACGGGACGTGGCGATCGAGTTCCACTCGCTTTCCAAGACCTACAACATGACCGGCTGGCGCTGTGGCTGGGCGTGCGGCAACCCGGCGATCGTGGCGTCGCTCGCGAAGGTGAAGAGCTTCCTCGACACGGGCCAGTTCATGGCGGTGCAGGCGGCGGGCATCGCGGCGCTGGAGAGCCATGACGAATGGCTGCCGGGCAACATCGCGATCTTCCGCGAGCGCCGTGACGCCGCGGTGGCCGCCTTCCGCGCCAACGGCTTCCCGATCAAGGAAGCGCCGAAGGCGTCGATGTATCTCTGGGCACCGCTGCCGGAAGGCATCAAGTCGCTCGAGTTCCAGGCCCGTCTCATGGATGAGGAAGGCGTGATCGTGCTCGGCGGCACGTCGCTGGGCGCCGGGGGCGAGGGCTTCTTCAGGGTCTCGTTCATCGCGAATCCCGAGCGGATCGCGGAGGCG
>DATLLD010000053.1:0-7438 GCA_035538035.1 Gemmatimonadaceae bacterium
CGAACGCATCCCAAGGCCCGGCGAACGGCCCCTGCTCCCCGAGGTAGAGCGCCACGGGCGCGGCGGCCAGCGCGAGCTGGAATCCTGTAACCGTGAAGCCGTCCGGGATCACGTAATGCAGGAGGTCGGTCATCAGCACGCCGAGCAGGATGGTCGCGCAGGCGGCCACGCGGAGCGCAGTGAAGCTCGGCCCGAAGGCGTACACGGCGCCGACCCAGAGGAGGCCGACGAGCAGCTCGACCGCCGGGTACTGCGCGCTGATGGGCAACCCACAGTGGCGGCACTTGGCCCGCAACAGCAGCCAGCTCACGAGCGGGATGTTGTCGTACCAGGCGATCTGGTTCTCGCATCTCGGGCAGCGCGAACGCGGCCGCACCACCGAGAGCTCGGCAGGCCAGCGCGAGATGCAGACGTTGAGGAACGAACCGATGCTCGCACCGAGCAGGAAGATCACGGCCCAGTATGTCAGGAGCGGCAGGTTCATCAGGTGAGGTCTTCTGTCGTCAGGGTGCGGGAGCAGCGACCGCAGGTCGCGGCCGGAACTCGAAGAGCATGATGCCGGCGGCGACGGCGACGTTGAGCGACTCCGCGCCCGGCGCCATCGGCAGCGCGACGAGTCGCTCGCACGACCCGCGCAGCGCGTCGCCCAGCCCCGCTCCCTCGTTGCCGACCGCGAGCGCCAGGCGAGGCGGCGACGTCACGGTGTCCACGAGTTCGCCGCGCGCATCCGCTCCCCAGAGGACGATTCCGCGCTCCCGAAGGAACGGCAGGAGTTCATCCTTGGTAGATGAAGGCGTGGGGTGGTGGAACTGCATGCCGACGGCGCTGCGCACGACCTTGGCGTTCCAGACGTCGACGGTGCCGGGCAGCGCGACGGTGGCGGTGACACCCAGGGCAGCTGCGGTGCGCAGGAGGGCGCCGACATTGCCGGGATCCTGGATGCCGTCGAGGACGAGCAACCGGACCGCTTCCGCACCGGCATCCACCGCGGCTGCTAGTTTGTAGACAGGCTGTTCGGCCATGGCGAGGACGCCTTGCGGGTTCTCGGTATCGCTGGCAGAGTGGAAATCGCGCTCGTCCACGCGGAGAACGTCCACGCCGCGCGCGTCGAGTGCGGCGGCGAGCGCCCTGCCTCTGGGAGTGCGATCCAGCACTTCGGAGGCGACGGCCCCGACGATCACCAAGGACGAGGCGAGGAGTTCCTCGACCGTCCGGATTCCCTCGGCAACGAACAACCCACTCCGTTCGCGCGCCTTCCGGCGCATCAAATCCCTGCTCAAGGTCAACAATCTCATGCGACTCAAACCGCTCCTCGCGCTCACCGCGCTCGTCATGGCCGGCGGTTGCGCCATCTCGACCCAGCAGGAGGTCGACATGGGCGCGAACTACGCCAGCCAGATCAACAGCCAACTCGCGATCGTCCAGGACGCCGAGCTCAACAGGTACATCAACGTACTAGGCGACTCCCTCGCCCGCATCGCGGACGATCGCAACCTCGACTGGACCTTCCAGATCGTGGATTCGAAGGAAGTGAACGCGTTCGCCGTGCCCGGCGGGTTCATCTACATCAACCGCGGCCTGATCGAGCGCTCGCGGACGATGGCGCAGGTGGCCGGCGTGCTCGGGCACGAGATCGGGCATGTGACGCGGCGCCACTCGGTGCAGCAGATGCAGAAGTCGCAGGGCGCCAACGTCGGCATCACCGCCGTCTGCGTGCTGACCAACGTCTGCAACAGCCAAGCGGGCTCCGCGGCCATCGGGCTCGGTGCCAACGCCGTGTTCGCGCGATTCAGCCGCGAGGACGAAGACGAGGCGGACGCCGTCGCGGTCCAGTACCTGATCAAGGGCGGCATCGACCCGAACGGCATCCCGGAGATGTTCGAGATCCTGTTGGCGGAGCGTCAGCGCGAGCCCGGCGCGGTCGACGCATGGTTCTCGACGCACCCGCTCGAGGAGACCCGCATCGCCAAGGCGCGAGAGCGCATCGCGCAGCAGGACCCGGCAAGACTCCGCGGGCTGGTGGACGACACGCCGAACTTCCAGGCGTTCAAGAGGCGGCTGGCGGCGCTGCCGCCGTCTCCGCCGCCGAAGCAAATGCCGAAGTGATACCGGGGAAGATTTCCCCGATTCCCTGTTTCAAGAATGGGTTGCGCAGCCGCCACGGCAGCGCAACCCATTGTCATTCCTGGACTTGCGGTACTGGCCTCGGTGGCCCCTGACTTGCGTTAGAAAGTGATGGAAAGGGGCGGCACCGGGATCGCCTCCAGTTCCACACGACCAACTAGCGGAGGCAGTAATGCGCAAGGGAATCAACAAGCTGGCATTCTTGGGACTCACGATCGCCGCGGCAACGGCCGCGACCACGAACGGCGCCCGTGCATACGACGGTGCACCTGCGGTGTCTGCCTGTGAGATCACGGCGAAGGACACGCTTCGCATTCGTTCCGGGACGCAGGACTACACCGTGATGACATCCGACTCGCTCGCGGATCCCGTGACGGCAAGCTTCGACATGGCGTCGAAGATCACCGTGTCGAACGTCGTTCGCGAAGCGGCAACGAATACGCACCGGCTCACCCTCGACGCGTCCGAGGCGGTGCCGGGCGACTGGAAGCTGACCCTGCGCAGTGGCATGACCGAGTGCACGGGGAACGTGACGGTCGCAGCGTCGGCGGACACGGCGCGCTAGTAGACTGGCGCCCTGTCAGACAGAGTAAGGCCGTCCACTCCGCCGGTGGGCGGCCTTGGCGCGTCTAAGGCTTGAGATCGATCGCCTTCAAACGCTCGAGCGCAGACCTCAATGAGCGCGCCTCCGCCTCGCGTTCCTGCAGCGAGCGCTCGAGCCGCGCGATGAGCCGCGACCGGCTGGCGATCTCCTCATCGTGCGCCGCCGTGATGCGCGCGAGGCTATCGCGCTCGGCGCGCAGCAGCGCGATGGTGGAATCGGCCGCGGCGATCTGCGCGCCCAGCACGCGCGATTGCGCCTCCTGCGTAGAACGCAGGCGGAGCACCTCCTCGACCAGCGCGGCGGTCCGCTCCGACGAGAGGGGCATCGTGTGGCCATCGGCATGCGCGCGGGCCAGGGCGTAGAGGCGGGCCGCGCGTTCGGGGTCCCATTCGGGGCGCTGCGGCACCGCGTGGACGTCGGCGGCGCGGCGCAGCGCGTCGGGGTCGTCGTGCAACGACGAGTCGCGTTCGAACTCCACTGCCGCCTGCTCCCAGCGCCCCGCCTTGAGGTGATCGTCGAACGTCGACCGCACGCAGCCGACGGAGGCCAGTGCGAACACGAGCACCGCGAGGCGGGCGGCCACGGCAGGAACGGAACCCACATCGCGCCCGTTGTCGGCGACTTCCACGCCCGGTAGCTGAACGCGGAAGCACGCTCCCCCGCCCTCGCGCGCCTCGACGGTGATGGTGCCGCCATGCGCCTGCACGATCTGCCGGCAGATGGTGAGCCCGAGCCCGACGCCGCGTCCGTGCACGGCGCGTCCCTCCGCGGTCTGGAAGAAGCGCTCGAACACCTGCTCGCGCATTGCCTCCGGCACGCCCGGACCGCGGTCCGCGACGGTGATCTCGAGCCACTCGCCGCGCACATGGGCGGCGAGCTCCACGAGCGCACCGCGCGGCGAGAACTTGATGGCGTTCTCGAGCAAGTTGTCCAGCAGCTGGCGAATGCGGTCGGCATCACACCAGAGAGCGAGCTCGGCCAACGGGCCGGCCATCACGACGCGCACGTCGCGATCCAAGCCGGCGGCGCTGGCGTGCGTCGCGGCCGCCGTGAGGATCGGTGCGACCGCCTCGGCCTGCACGGAGAGCGGCAGCCCCGCCTCGAGCCGCGACAGGTCCAGCAGCTTGGCGATCATCATGCCGAGCCGGTCGGCGCTCTCGCGCTGCAACAGGAGGAGCCGGCGCTGCTTGGGCGCGAGCGGCCCCGGCACGCCGTCCAGGAGGAGCGTCGTCGTCTCCCGCAGCGAGGCCAGCGGCGACTTGAGGTCGTGCGACACCGACGAGACGAAGTCGTGCTTCATGCGGTCGAGCGCTCCCAGTCGCTCGGTCATGGTGTTGAATGCGTCCGCGACCTGCGCGAACTCGTCGCCGCGGCGCGTATCGAGCCGGTAGCCGAAGCGGCCGAGCGCGACCTCGCGGGTGCCGGCCGCGAGCCGGCGCAGCGGGCCGGTGATCGAGCGCGTGAGCACGACCGCGGTGACGATGCCGAGCAGCAACGCGCCGAGCGCCGCGAGATACGAGAGTCGCGTGGCGCGCGCGGCATCCGACGCGGCGAGTGCCAGCCTCTCATGCATCGTGCCTTGCGCGGTCTCGCTCACGGCGTCGAGCCGCTCACGCATCTCGTCCAGGTCGGCCGTGCCCGCCGGCGCGGTGCGCAGCGGGCGCCAGGCCGCGATCGCGGCCGCGATGGCGCGCGTCTCCTCTTCGGTCGCCGGCAGGAGGTCCCACTGCCCCAGCTCGGCGGAGAGCTCGGCGCGCAACTGGTCGTACTGCACGAGGTACCCGCTGTCGCGCGTCACGGCGAACTTGGCGGCGGCCTCGTCGAGCCCGGCGATGCGCCCGGACTGCCGCGCCGACGACAGCACGAGGTTCGCCGACACCTCGGAGAGTTCGTGCGCCGTGTTGACCGCGTGGCGGATGGTGCGCAGGTGATAGGTCACCAGCGCGAGCAGCAGCACGAGGTGGAGGCCCAGCGCGAGCGACAGCCGGCGCGCGACCGTCATCCCTCGACGCCCCAGGCGCGCAGCCGGTTGCGGATGGTCTTCACGTCGAGCCCGAGTTCGCGTGCGGCCGCCGCCTTGTTGTGGCCGTGCCGCTCGAGCGTGCTGAGCACGAGCAGGCGCTCCGCCTCAGCGAGCGTGGTACGCGGCGGAAGTTCGAGCGACTTGCCGGCGGCGCCGGGGTCCGACTTGACGTACGGCGGGAGGTGGGCGGGCTCGATCCACCCGCGCCGCGCGATCACCACCGCGCGTTCGATCACGTTGCGCAGCTCGCGCACGTTGCCGGGCCAGTGCCAGCCCTCGAGCCGCGCGAGCGCCGTATCGCGCACGGCCTCGACGGTCGCGCCGTGGCGGCCGTTGAACAGGTGAATGAAGTGGCGCACGAGCAACGGGATGTCCGACGCGCGCTCGCGCAGCGGAGGCAGCGTCAGCTCGAAGACGTTGAGGCGGTAGAGCAGGTCCTCGCGCACCCGGCCTTCGCGCACCGCCTCGGCGGGCGAACGGTTCGTCGCGGCGATCACACGCACGTCGAACCCGACCTCGCGCGAGGACCCCAGCCGTCGCACCCGGCCGTCCTCGAGCACACGGAGCAGCTTGGGCTGCAGCGCCATCGGCATCTCGCCGATCTCGTCGAGGAGGAGCGTGCCGCCGTCGGCGAGCTCGAAGCAGCCGGCGCGCGCGCCGACCGCGCCGGTGAACGCGCCCTGCTCATGGCCGAAGATCTCCGACTCGATCAATCCTTCGGGGATGGCCGCCGCGTTGACGGCGATGAACGGCCGCGCCCGCCGCGGGCTCAGGGCGTGGATGGCCCGCGCCGCAACCTCCTTGCCGGTGCCACTCTCGCCGACGAGCAGCGCGGAGGCGTCGCTCGTCGCCAGCACGGCGACCTGCTCACGCAACGATTGCATCGAGCGGCTCGCGCCGATGAGCCCATGTGTGGAGTCGGCGGCCAGCTCACGGTCGAGCTTCTCGTCGTGCCAGCGCTGCCGGCGATCGGCGTCCACGGCGCAGAGGAGCGCGTGGAGCGTCTCGGTGTCGATCGGCTTGGTGAGGAAGTCCGTCGCGCCGACCTTCATGGCCTCCACGGCGGCGTCGACGTTCGCGTGCGCCGTCATCAGGATGACCGGCAGCGTCGGGTCGTGTCGCTTGAGCCGGCGCAGCAACTCGATGCCGGAGATGCCGGGGAGCACCACGTCGGTGAGCACGATGTCGGGGCGCGCGCGCTCGAGCATGGCATCGGCCTCGGCCGCATCGCACGCAGTCGTCACCCCGAAGCCCCAGTCCTGCAGGCGGATCGACAATACTTCCCTGAGGGCCGGCTCGTCATCGACGACGAGAACGTCCAGAGCGGTCGTTCCCATATGATCGGAGGGGCAGAGGGATGCGACATCGACGCCTGAACCGGCGCCTGAACTCGCATACGGTCCTACCCAAGACCCCGTCGGTTGTGCCGCGCGGAACGGTGCGGTCCGTCGCGAGTTCGCGGTGCGTCGCGGTTCAGTCCAGCAGCGACACCCAGCGTTCCACGAGCGCGCAGAACCGCTCCGATGACTTGGCGCCGACCTCCATCACCTCCTCGTGTCGCAGCGGCACGTCGGAGATGCCCGCCGCGAGGTTCGTGATGCACGAGACGCCCGCGGTCTCCATGCCCATCGCCGCGGCGACGATCACCTCCGGCACGGTCGACATGCCCACCGCGTCCGCGCCGAGGCCGGCCAGCATGCGCACCTCCGCCAGCGTCTCGTAGGTCGGGCCGAGGAGACCCGCGTAGGTCCCGCGCCGCAGCGTGGCACCGGTGTCGCCGGCGGCGCGATCGAGCAGCGCCTGCAGCCGCGGAGACCAAGGCGTGCTCATGTCGGGGAACCGTGTGTCGCCCGGCTCGAGCGGTCCCGTCAGCGGGTTCCGGAACTGCAGGTTGATGTGATCCGTGATCATCATCAGGTCGCCCGGCGAGAATGCGCGGTTCACGCCGCCCGCCGCGTTGCTCACGAAGAGCGACCGCGCCCCGAGCGCGCGCACGACGCGCACCGGGAACGCCGCCGCCTGAGCGCCGTGCCCTTCATACATGTGGAAGCGCCCGGCGAGGAGCAGCACCTCGCGCCCACCGAGCATGCCGCGCAGCATCTCGCCGCGATGGCCGGCCACTGCGGTGGCGTGGAAGCCGGGCACCTCCGCGTACGGCACGCGCGACGCACCTTGCAGGCTGTCGGCGAGGGCGCCGAGTCCCGAGCCAAGGATGATCGCCGCCACGGGGCGTTCGACTCCAAGTCGCTCGCGCACGGCGTCGGCGGAACGGGCGGCGGCGGTCGCGCCGTGTTCGCGCGCCGCACTCACGCCGCCGCCGGCCGCAGCGCGGCGATCTCGGCGTCCACCGACTTCAACAACGCCTCGCGCTCCGCATCCGGCAGGAACGCGCTCTCGAACCCCGAGCGCGCGACCTTCGCGAGCTCGTCGAAGGTGAAGCCCAGGTGCCGCGCCGCGTGGCCATACTCGGTGACGAGGTCGGTCCCGCTCATCAACCGGTTGTCGGTGTTGATGGAAACGCGCAGGCCGGCGTCGAAGTAAGCGCGCAGCGGATGCGTGTCGTACGATGCCGCGACGCGCGTCTGCACGTTGCTCGTGAGGCAGCACTCGAGGACGACTCCGCTCTCGCGCACCTCGGCGAGCAGCGCCGGGTCCTCGATGAGGCGCGTGCCGTGGCCGATGCGATG
>DATLLD010000054.1:0-27489 GCA_035538035.1 Gemmatimonadaceae bacterium
TCCGGGATCCCGAGACGGACAGCGAGATGGCGGACGGAGAGGAAGGAGAGATCCGCATCGCCGGCGAGACGGTGTTCCTCGGCTACGTGGGGGAGAGCGCACCGACCGAGAGCGCACGCACCGGCGACGGCATACACGCCATCGGCCTCCGCATCATCGACGGCTGGCTCTGCACCGGCGACCGCGGCCTGCGCCGCGACGACGGCAGCTTCGAGTTCCGCGGCGTCTACAAGGACATGTTCACGCGGAACGGCTTCAACATCTATCCCCGCGAGCTCGAGCGCGTGATCGCGTCGCTGCCAGGCGCCGCCAACGTGCACGTCGCCGCCGCGCCTGACGCGCTGCGCGAGAACGACGTGAGCGTCGAGCTCACCGGCAACGTGACCGAGGAACAGGTGAAGGCGCACTGTCGTGCTCACCTCGCGGCATACAAGGTGCCGAGCCGGTTCGTGATACACGCGCCCTCCGCCTGACGCGCGCGCCCGAGCGGAGAGGAACCGCCGACATGCGAGGGGTTTAGCACTCGCATGGCAGCCAAGAAGATCCCGCTCTGGCAGGACGTCACGATCCCGCGGTACGAGCAGGTGCCCGTCCCGTCGCGCGTCGACGTGGCCGTGATCGGCGGCGGCATCACGGGCCTCACCGCCGCGCTGCTGCTCAAGCGCGCCGGCAAGCGCGTGCTCGTCTGCGAACGCACGCGAATCGGCTCCGGCGAGACGGGCCACACCTCCGGGCATCTCACTTACGCGACCGACCTCCGCCTCTCCGATCTCTCGGACAAGTTCGGGCGCGCCGCCGCCGAACGCATCTGGCGCGGCGGCGCCATCGCCCTCGACCTCATCGAGTCGATCGTGCGCGAGCTCGACATCGAGTGCGGCTTTCGCCGTGTGCCGGGCTTCAACTACGCGGCCATCGATGGCAAGAAGGACGAATCGTGGCAACTGCAGCGCGACGCCGAGCTCGCCACGTCGATGGGACTCTCGGCGCAGTACCTGCCGCGCGGGCCGATCCTCTCGAAGCCCGCAGTGGTCTTCGCCGACCAGGCGATCTTCCACCCGCTCGCCTACCTCGCCGGCCTCGCGAGGGCCGTGCATGGCGACGGCTCGGTCGTTTGCGAGGCCGCATCCATCCGCGAGGTCTCCGACGATCCGCTCTCGCTCAACGTGAACGGCGTCATGGTCGAGTGCGACCATGTCGTCATCGCGACGCACGTGCCGGTCGCCGGCATCTCCTCCGCGCTCAGTGCCACGCTCCTGCAGACGAAGCTCTACCCCCACTCGACCTATGTGCTCGGGGCGAGGCTCCCGCCGGGCATCCTCGCGGCCGGCCTCTATTCCGACACCTCCGACCCGTACTACTACCTGCGCGTTCACGACTCCGTCTCGGGGCGGTATGCGATCTTCGGCGGCGAGGACCACAAGACCGGCACGGTGACGGACACGGAGAAGCGCTTCGAGTCGCTCGAGCGCGCGTTGCACCGCATCCTGCCCCAGGCCACCGTGGAGCGGCGCTGGTCCGGGCAGGTGATCGAGACCAACGACGGCCTCCCCTACATCGGCCAGACCGACGACCGGCAGTTCGTCGCCACCGGCTACTCCGGGAACGGCCTGACTTTCGGCTCGCTCGCCGGGATCATGGCCCGCGACGCGGTGCTCGGCGAGACGAATCCCTGGCAGGAACTGCTCGACCCGGGGCGCAAGAAGCTGGTCGGCGCGGTCGGCACGCTGGTGCGCGAGAACGCGGAATATCCGTATCACCTCATCATGGACCGCCTGCGCACCGACCGTTCGCGCGGGCCAGAATCCGTCGAGCGCGGGGACGGCCGGGTGCTGCGCATCGACGGGCGCCACATCGCCTGCCACCGCGACGACGCTGGCGCGCTGCACATGGTGAGCGCCACCTGCACGCACCTCGGCTGCCTCGTGCGCTGGAACACCGCGGAGCGCACTTGGGACTGCCCCTGCCACGGGTCGCGCTTCACGGTCGACGGCGCCGTCATCGGGGGACCGGCCGAGGAGCCACTGGAACGGCCCTGATGTAGATTCCGGCATGACGAAGATCTTCCCGGAGGACCTCAAGCCGCGCTTCTCCACGCGCGCCATCCACGCCGGCCAGCGCCCCGACCCGACTACGGGCGCCATCATGCCGGCGATCGTGCAGACCTCGACCTACGCGCAGGAGGCGCTCGGCGTCAACAAGGGCTACGAATACGCGCGCGGCAAGAATCCCACGCGCGAGGCGCTCGAGCGCAACGTCGCCGCCCTCGAGGGCGCGCAGCACGGCTTCGCCTTCTCCTCCGGGATGGGGTGCCTCGACTCCATCATGAAGCTCTTCAAGTCCGGCGACCACATCATCGTCGGCGCGAATGTCTACGGCGGCACCTTCCGCCTCTTCGACAAGATCCTCCAGAACTTCGGGCTGCAGTTCTCGTGGGTCGACACGCGCGACCCGCAGCGCATCGCCGACGCAATCAAGCCGAACACCGTCGCGCTGATGCTCGAGACGCCGACGAACCCGCTGATGCACCTGACGGACATTCGCGCCGCCGCCACGATCGCCAAGCAGAAGGGTGCGTTGGTGATCGTCGACAATACCTTCGCGACGCCCTACTTCCAGCGGCCGCTCGAGCTCGGCGCCGACATCGTCTGGCATTCCAGCACCAAGTACCTCAACGGCCACTCCGACCTGATCGGCGGCATCGCCGTCCTCAACGACGACAAGCTCGCCGCGCGCCTGCAGTTCATCCTGAACTCGGCCGGCGCCGTGCCGGGACCGTTCGACGCCTGGCTCACGCTGCGGGGCACCAAGACCCTCGCGCTGCGCATGCGCCAGCACGACACCAACGGCCGCACGATCGCCTTGTGGCTCGCCGAGCGACTCGGCGAGGAGCGCGTGTTCTATCCGGGGCTCGCCTCGCATCCGCAGCACGCGCTCGCCCGGACGCAGATGTCGGGCTTCGGCGGCATGGTCTCCGTCGAGTGCGGCTCGCGCGACAACGCCGCCCTCGTCCTCAAGCGCGTGAAGGTCTTCACGCTCGCGGAATCACTGGGCGGCGTCGAATCCCTCGTCTGCCAGCCGGCCGGCATGACCCACGCTTCGATCGAGCCGAAGATTCGCGCCGAGATCGGCATCACCGACGGCCTCGTCCGCTTCTCCTGCGGCGTCGAGGATACCGAGGATCTGCTCGAGGACCTCGAGCAGGCGTTCATGGGGATCTGAACCGGTAGTAGGTGTCAGGTGGCAGGTGAGAGGGCACGGCAGGGCCAGTATGCTCGAAAGGAAGTAGGGCCGCCCGAACGGGCGGCCCCCTGCAACCTGCTGCCTGCACACCCGTAGTAAGCAGCATCCAAGCCAAGGAGCACCAACGCCATGCCGCGCACAATCCTGACCGACATCTCTCCCCTCGCCTGGGAGCACCCCGCCGACCGCGCCGCGCTCAACACGCTGCGCGCGCTGCCGGGGTTCCAGCAGGTCGTCAACAAGGTCGCGAGCGTCTTCGGGGAGCGCGGCATCCGGCACCTGTTCACCGCGAATGCAGTCCGCGTCGGGCCCACCCAGCGTCCCGACCTCGACGCGCTCTGGACCGACGTGCTCAAGACGATGGATTGGGCCCCGCGGCCACAGCTCTACGTCACGCAGACGCCCAACGTCAACGCCGGTGCCGTCGGATTCGGCGACCCGTTCGTCGTCATCAACTCGGCGAGCATCGAGCACCTCACGCGTGACGAGCTGCGCGTGCTGCTCGCACACGAGCTCGGCCACATCATCAGCGGGCACGTCACCTATCGCACCATCGCCCAGCTGATCCTGATGGTCGGCCTCAGCAACCTGCCGTTCCCGGCCGGCATCGCGCTGCTGCCGTTCCAGATGGCCATCCTCGAGTGGTACCGCAAGAGCGAACTCTCCTGCGACCGCGCCGCGCTGCTCGACACGCAGGACCCCGACCTCGTGCTCACCACCTTCATGAAGCTCGCCGGCGGCGAGGAGTTCGGCGACGTCCTCGACCTTGATGCGTTCAAGGTGCAGGCGCGCGAGTACGAGCTCGAGGGCAACGCGTGGGACAGCGTGCTCAAGACCATCAACACCGTGTTCCGCGAGCACCCGTTCTTCACCGTGCGCGCGGGCGAACTGCAGCGCTGGGTCGAGAGTGGCGCCTACGCGCGCGTCCTTGCTGGTGACTACAAGCGCCGCGCCGACGTGAAGCCCGGCGAGGGTCTGGGTGAAGACGTCAGGGAAGCCACGAACTACTACGCCGACCAGGCCAAGGCCGCGATGGACAAGGTGGGCGACTCGCTCGGCCGCGCCAAGGACGCCTTCGCGGACGCCTTCAAGGGTGGTTCACGATGAGGATATTGATCGTCGGCAGCGGAGGCCGCGAGCACGCGCTCGCGTGGAAGCTCCGCCGCGACGATCCCGCGGGTGAGATCATCGCCGCCCCGGGCAACCCAGGCATCGCCGCGATCGGCCGCTGCGTCGCCATCAGCGCCACCGACATCGACGCGCTGCTCCGCCTCGCGCGCGACGAGCGCGTCGACTTCACCGTCGTCGGGCCCGAGGCGCCGCTCGAACTCGGCATCGTCGACCGCTTCCGCGCCGAGGGGCTCGCCATCTTCGGCCCGACGCAGGCGGCGGCGCGCATCGAGACCTCCAAGCGCTTTGCCAAGGAACTGATGCTCGACGCCGGCGTGCCCACTGCCAGCGCGCGCACCTTCACCGACGCCGACTCAGCGCGCGCCGAGGCGGCGCGGCTCGGTGCGCCCGTCGTCATCAAGGCCTCGGGCATCGCCGCCGGCAAGGGCGTCGTGGTGGCGATGACGCTGCACGAGGCCGAGGACGCCATCGACGCGATGCTCAACGACAAGGTGCTCGGTGCCGCCGGCGCCGAGGTGCTCGTCGAGGAGTTCATGCAGGGCGAGGAACTCTCGATCTTCGCGCTCACCGACGGCACCAACGTCCTCACGATGCTCGCGGCACAGGACCACAAGCGCATCGGCGAAGGCGACACGGGTCCGAACACCGGCGGCATGGGCGCGTACGCGCCGGTCTCGCTCGCCACGCCGCGCCTCCTCGCGGATGTGGTGCAGCGCGTCTTCACGCCGACCCTGCGCGCGATGCGCGAACGCGACTGCGCGTTCACGGGGCTCCTTTACGCAGGGCTGATGCTCACGCGAGATGGGCCGCAGGTCATCGAGTTCAACTGCCGCTTCGGCGATCCCGAGACGCAGGCCATCCTGCCGCTGATGTCCTCGAGCCTTCTCACGCCGATGCAGGCCGTGGCCGAGGGTGCGTCGCTGCGCAGCGTCTCGCCGTTCAGCTGGCAACCGATGGCCGCCGTCACCACCGTCGTCGCCGCCGGCGGGTACCCCGGCACCGTGCACGCCGGCGACCCGATCGCGCTCCCGAGCGATGCACCCGACGTAACGCTCTTCCACGCCGGCACGCGACGTGACGGCGAGGGCACGCTTGTTACGGCGGGCGGTCGCGTGGTCGCAGTGACCGCGGTCGCGGACACGATCGAAGCGGCGCAGGCGCGCAGTGCGGCGGTCGCCGCCGAGGTGCGCTTTGCCGGCAGCCAGTACCGCTCAGACATCGGCTGGCGTGAAGTGAAGCGCGGAGTGCGCTCGTCGTGATCGAACTCGTGGCCATGACCGCCGCGCTCCGTGCCTGAACTTCCCGAGACCGAGACGATTGCGCGGGACCTCGACGGCGCCCTTCGGGGCGCCGTCGTCAGTTCGGTGCACGTTACCCGGCCCGACGTGCTGCGCGCGGTCACCGCGGCTGCGCTCGGAAAGCGCCTCGCAGGCACCGTCGTCTGTTCCGTGTCGCGGCGCGCCAAGAGCATCGTGATCGCCTTGGCGCGCGACGACGCCGAGAACATCTCCATCGATTCCTCGATGGTAGCCGTTCCCGAGCGCTTGGTCGTCACGCCGCGCTTCACCGGCGCCTTGCTGCTCGACGGCATGCCGGACGATGCCTACACCTGCATTAGCATCGTTCTCACCGACGGACGCGTGCTCCGCTACCACGATGTGAGACGACTTGGCACGGTCGCGCTGTTCGACGCTCCGGCATTCGATGCCTGGAGCGCCGCGCTCGGCCCGGAGCCGCTTGACCCGGAGCTCACCGACCTGCGATTTTCGGGAATCATTCGGGGGTCAAGTCGCGCCGTGAAGAGCATCCTGATGGACCAACGCCGCCTCGCCGGCGTGGGCAACATCTACGCAAATGAAGCGCTCTGGCGCGCTGGCATCCGTCCGTCGCGGAGCGGCCGCACGATCACGTTGGCGCGTTGCGCCGCGCTGCTTGCATCGCTGCGCGCCGTGTTCACGGAGTCGATCGCACTGCGCGGCACGACCTTTCGTGACTTCCGCGATGCGTACGGCGAGCGCGGCGGGTTCGCCGACAAGCTCCAGGCTTATGGTCGCGCTGGTCTCCCCTGCACGCGTTGCGGCACTACGCTCAAGGGCTCACACGCCATCGACGGGCGTCAGACCGTCTGGTGTACGAGCTGTCAGTCGTGACGACCATCGCAAGCAACTGCCGGGCGCGCTGTCGCGTGAGCGGTCGATGAGCCGGCGTCGCCGCCGCCGCGGACCGGCCGAGCCGCCCGCGGACGTCGCGATCCGCATCGACACCATGCTCGCGCAGGTGAAGGACCTCTGCCGCGACGTGCCCGGCGTCTACCGCATGACCTCCGCCGACGGCGAGGTCATCTACGTCGGCAAGTCCAAGTCGCTGCGCACGCGGCTGCTAAGCTACTTCCGCGCCAAGTTCCCGCTCGACAAGGGCGCGCGCATCCTGCGCGAGGCCGCGACGCTCGAGTGGGAGCCGCTGCCCAGCGAGTTCGCCGCGCTGTTGCGCGAGTTGCGGCTCATCAAGCAGCTCAGGCCACGCTACAACGTCGCCATGAAGCGCGATGCGCGGTACCATGCGTTCGTGCGCGTCTCGCGTGGACCCGCGCCGCGCTTTCATGTAGTGCGTTCGGCAGGCACCGACGAGACAGGCACCTACTACGGCCCCTTTCGCGGCGCCACGCAGCTCGAGGAGGCGTTGCGCGAGCTGAACGACCTGCTCGGCCTGCGCGACTGCCGGCTCGACCAGCCGATCTTCTTCGCCGACCAGCCCGAGCTGCTGCCGCTCCCCACGCGCACGCCGGGCTGCATCCGGTACGAGATCGGCAAGTGCTTGGGCCCCTGCGTCGCGGCCGTGCGCGAGGACGATTACCTCGCACGCTTCCGCGCCGCCAAGGAGTTCCTCGAGGGAGCGCACGACTCCCCGCTGGCGCCGCTACGCGCGCAGATGGAAGCCTCGAGCGAGGCGCTCGACTTCGAGCGCGCCGCCGTCATGCGCGACAAGATCCTGCGACTGGAATCGCTGCGCGCGCAGTTCGCGCACATCCGGTTCGCGCTCGAGTCGCTGTCGTTCGTCTACACGCTGCCGGGCGCGGAGGGGGACGACCGCGCCTACGTCGTCAGGCGCGGCCGCATCCGCGCGGACCTCCCGGCGCCGAAGACGGCCGCCGAGCGCCGTGCGCTCGATGCGACGGTGGCCGACATCCTCGCGCCGATCGAGCGCGCGCCTGCGACGGTGCCCGGACATGAGGTGGACGAGGTGCTGCTCGTCGCGGCGTGGTTCAAGAAATTCCCGGCCGAGCTCAAGCGAACCAAGGAGTTCGGCGCCGCTACGCGCGCGGCCCTGAGTGCGTGATGCTCGCGCGTCTTCAACGGCTCATTAGCGGCACCAGCTCAGCCTCCGCCCGTCCGTCCGCTATCGTCAAGATCGCCACCGATGGCACGAGATCGAACCGCCGCGGTCCCGCCGCGCCCGGGTTCACCACGAGCCGGCCCCCGACGCGCTCCACGAGCTGCTTGTGCGTGTGTCCGTACACGCAGACATCAGCGTCGTAAGCCGCCGCGACCTTCGCCGCACCGGGCCGCCCGAGCTCGTTGCCGTGGCTCACGTGAATGCTCACGCCGCCAATCACAAGATCGAGCCGCAGCGGCAGCCGCCACTCCGATGGCTCGTCGCAGTTGCCGCGCACCGCCTGCACGGGCGCGATCAGCGCGAGCTCGTCGAGGATCTCCTCTCCGCACACATCGCCCGCATGGATGATCATCGAGACGCCGGCGAGAGCGCGGTGCACCTCGGGGCGCAGCAGTCCGTGCGTGTCGGAGATCAGCCCGATGCGCAGCGTCTTCGCCGCGCCAACGTTAGGCTCACTCCGCGCGCCCGTCACAGCGGCTGCTCCGACGGCGGCTCGCCCCAGCGCGGCACCAGCGCGTTCGCCACGCCCAGGTGATCCAGCGCCCGCGCCACCACGAAGTCCACGAGCTCGTCGATGGTGGTCGGGCGGTGATAGAAGCCCGGGCTGGCCGGCATCACCACCGCGCCGGCGAGCGTCAGCAGCCGCATGTTCTCGATGTGCACGAGCGAGAGCGGCATCTCGCGCGTCATCAGCAGCAGCGGTCGCCGCTCCTTGAGCGCCACGTCGGCGGCGCGCTCCACGAGCGAGCGAGATATCCCGGCGGCGATGCTCGCCAGCGTACCCATCGAGCACGGACAGATCACCATGCCGCCCGCGATCGACGAACCCGAGGCCGGCGCCGCCCCGCGGTCGTCGTCGTCGAACACCGTCACCTGCGCGTCGAACCGGTCGGCGCCCACCGCCTCGCGCAGCGCGGCGAGGTCGTGCACGTCGCTCTCGGTGGCCAGCAGCCGCCATCCGTGCGACGACACGATCAGCGACACGCGACGGTCGGCGGCGAGCAACTGCTCGAGCAGCCTGATGGCGTACGGCGCGCCGGACGCACCCGTCAGCGCCATCACCAGCGGCGCCTGCTCGCCGGCAATGGGATTCCGCCGCGCCGGCGCCATCAGCCTGCGCCTCCGGCCAGGAGCACGCGGTCAAGCACCACGAACGCGAGGAAGGTCATCGAGATCACGCCGTTCATCGTGAAGAAGGCGGCGTCAAGTTTCGAGAGGTCGCGCGGCGAGACGAGCGAGTGCTCCCACGCGAGGATCGCCGCCGCAACTGCCACGCCCACCCAGGCCAGCGCGCCGGCGCCCGCCGCCCACACTGCCGCCGAGAGCGCCATGATGGTCACCACATGGAGCGCCCGCGCGACCACCATCGCGCGCTCGATGCCGATGGCAGCGGGGATCGAATGCAGGCCCTGCGAACGGTCGAACTCGATGTCGGGGAGCGCGTAGAGGATGTCGAACCCGCCCGACCATGTCATCACTGCGACCGTCAGCGCCGCGAGCATCCACCACGGATCGCTCCACACGCCCGTCACCGCGAGGTAGCCGCCCACCGGGGCGATCGCGAGGCCGAGGCCGAGCACGAGGTGCGCGTACCGCGTGAAGCGCTTGGTGAACGAGTAGAAGCAGACCCACGCCAGCGCCAGAGGCGCGAGCTTCGCGCAGAGCGGGTTGAGCTGCGCCGACGCCCACATGAAGAGCGCTGCCGCGATCGCCACCGTCACCCACGCCTCGCGCACGCCGATCGCCCCGCGCGGGATCTCGCGCTCCGCCGTCCGCGGATTCCGCGCGTCGTACTCGCGGTCCACGATCCGGTTCACCGCCATCGCCACCCAGCGTGCGCAGGTGAACGCGAGCACTATCCACCCGAGCATGGCCAGCGTGAGCGGGGCCGAACGTGTCGCCAGCGTCGCGCCCACCAGCGCAAAAGGCAGCGCGAACACGGTGTGCGGCAGCTTCACGAAGCTCATCCACCGCGCGAGCGCACCCTCGCCGGCGAAGGTCTGGCCCTCGCTGACGCGCGACGCGCCCGGCGCGTGCGGCTTGCTCACTTCCCCGCCCCGAGCCCGAGCTGCGGCCAGAGCTCGTCCACGCGCGCCTTCGTCTTCGCATCCATCTCGATGACCTTCGGCCAGTCACGCGTGAACCCCTCCTCCGGGAACTTCCTCGTCGCGTCGAGTCCCATCTTCGACCCGTAGGTGAACGCGCGGCTCGCGTGGTCGAGCACGTCCATCGGCCCCATCGTGAAGCGCGTGTCGCGCTCGGGGTCGATGTTGTTGAGCGCCACCCACCACGCCTCCTGCACGTTGCGCACGTTCACCCAGTCGTCCACCACCACGAGCACCTTCGCCAGCGACATCAGCCCCGCGCCCCAGAGGGCGTTCATCACCTTGTACGCCTGCCCCGGGTAGGTCTTCTTGATCGACACGAACACGAGGTTGTGGAACCCGCCCTCGGCAGGCATGTGATAGTCCACGATCTCCGGCGTCGTCAGCTTGAGCAGCGGCAGGAAGATCCGCTCCGTCGCGTGCCCGAGGTAGAAATCCTCCATCGGCGGCCGGCCCACGATCGTCGCGCTGTAGACGGCGTTCTTCCGCATGGTCACCGCCGTCACGTGCATCTTCGGGTAGAGGTCGGCCTCGGAGTAGTACCCCGTGTGGTCGCCGAACGGCCCCTCCACCACCAGCGCCTCGGCCGGGTCGATGTAGCCCTCGATCACGATCTCAGCGTCGGCCGGCACTTCGAGGTCGCAGGTCACCGCCTTGGTGAGCTTCACCGGCGCCTTGCGCAGGAAGCCGGCGAAGATGAACTCGTCGATGTTGGGCGGCAGCGGCGCGCTCGCCGAGAACATCGAGGCCGGGTCCGCGCCGATCACGATGCACACGGGCATCCGCTCGCCGCGCGCCGCCATCTCCGCAAAGTGCGCCGCGCCCGACTTGTGGCGCTGCCAGTGCATCGCCACCTCTCGCTTGCCCAGCACCTGCACGCGGTACATGCCCACGTTGCGAATGCCGCGCGCCGGGTCCTTGGAGACGACCGCCGTCATCGTCATGAACGGGCCGCCGTCCTCGGGCCAGGTGGTCAGCACCGGCAACTTGTCGAGGTCAATCTCATCACCCGTCCAGACGACCTCCTGGCACGCCGGCGTTCCCGAGGCCATGCGCGGCGGGAACTTTGCAACCTCCATCAGGCGCGGCAGCAACTGCAGCTTGCCGAGGAATCCCTCCGGCACCTTCATGTCCAGGAGCTTGGTGATGCGGTCGCCGTGGTCGTCCAGCTTCTCCACGGCGAGCGACATCGCCATGCGCGTCATCGACCCGAACAGGTTGATGGCGACCGGGAACTTGGAGATGGAGCCGTCGCGCAGCACCGGTTTCTCGAACAACAGCGCCGGCCCGCCGCCCGGCATCTTCATCACGCGGTCGGCGATCTCGCACATCTCGAGCTCGACCTTCACCGGCGTGGAGATGCGGTGCAGCTCGCCCATCTTGTCGATGGCGGCGATGAACTCCGGCAGGCTGTCGATGACGGTCACTTCGTCCCCACGTGCACGGCCGCGATCCCGAAGGTGAGCGTCTCCCACTTCACGTCGCGGAAGCCGGCGCGCGTCATCGCGGCGCCGAGCGCGGCGGTCTCGGGGAAGTTCGCCACGGAGCGCGGCAGGTAAGTGTAGGCCGTTCGGTGGCCGCTGATGGCGCGACCGATGAGCGGCAGGATGCGATGGAAGTAGAACAGGTAGCCGGCGCGCACGAGCGGCACGCGCGGCGTCGAGAACTCGAGGATCACGAACCGCGCGCCCGGCTTGAGCGCGCGACGCACCTCACGAAGGCCGGCATCGAGGTCGGCGACGTTGCGAATGCCGAAGGCGACGATAGCGCCGTCGAACGTCCCCTCGCCCACCGGCAGCGCGAGCGCGTCGGCGACCACTGGCGCGAGCACCTCGCGCGGTGCCTTGCCTACTCCGGCGCGCAGCATCGGCTCGGCGAAGTCCGCCGCCATGATTCGTCCCGCGAACCCCGCGCGCCGCGACAGTTCGGCGCCGACGTCGAGCGTGCCCGCGCACAAATCGAGGTAGGTGCCAGCCGGCGCGTGCCTCCAGCCGAGCCGCTCCAGCGCGATCGCGCGCCAGCGGCGGTCGATCCCGAGCGAGAGCAGTCGGTTGAGGAGGTCGTAACGCGGCGCGATCTCGGAGAAGATCCGCTGCACGTACGTGCGCTTCGTCTCCGCCGAAGACCCTTCGGCGGCCGACTCAGCCTCTCGGGATTCGGTGTCGAGCGCAGACGACATGGTCATCAAAGTTGCCCAGCGTGTGCGGTCCGGGCAAGTTTCCCCCACACAGAATGGCGCAAACTCTCGACCTTCCGAATCTCCCGGATGCCGACGTCGTCGTGCTCGCGCAAAAGGGGCGCGAGCCGGCGTTCCGCGAGCTCATCCGTCGCTACGAGCGCCCGGTCTTCTCGCTCATCTACCGCATGGTGCGCGACAGCACCGCCGCGGAGGACCTGGCGCAGGACGCGTTCATCAAGGTCCTGAACCATCTCGACAAGTACCGGCCCGAGTTCAAGTTCTCGAGCTGGCTCTTCAAGATCGCCAACAACGTCGCCATCGATCACCTGCGGCGGCGGCAGCTCGACACCATCTCGATGGACGGCTCGCCCCACGCGATGTCCGCGTCGGAGGTCGAGGCCACCCGCTTCGACATCGCCGACACGAGCGAGAACGCGCTGGACGAACTCGCATCCCGCGAGCTCGGCTCCGCCATCGAGCAGGCCATCGGCAAGCTCCGCCCGGAATACCGGAACTGCATCATGCTCCGGCATGTCGAGGGCCGCTCGTACGAGGAGATCGCGGCCACGCTCGACCTGCCCCTCGGAACGGTCAAGACCTACATCCACCGCGCCCGCCACCAGCTCCGAGAGGCGCTGGAGCACCTGCGGGAGTGACCGCTCGCGCCCCGATACGTGATACGCGTCACCCTTCTCGCACCGCACCGTCAAAGCACTGAAACCCGCCTTGGGCCCCCGCCGTAAAGCCCCCAGGAGAAACACCATGGACCATCGTCACCTGCTCCCCAACGAGATCGACCTGCTGGTCGACGGCGATGCCGGCTTCGGCATGGCCCCGCTGCGCGACCATCTCGCCGAATGTGACGACTGTCGCGCTCGCGTGGACGAGTTGCGCGCCGTCGTCGCCGCCGTCGACTCCCTCCCGCACCACACGCCGCGCCTGCAGTTCGCCGACGGCGTGATGCGTCAGGTGCAGGTGATCGAGCCCTGGCATGTCGCCCTCGCCGAGTCCGCTCGTCGCCTCGTCCCCGCGAGCACCCCGATGCGGGCGCTCGCCGGCATCGGTGCGGGCGTGGCCGCCGTCACGATCTCCGGCAGCGCGGTCTGGCTCGCCTTCCGCGCCGACGTCGCCACCATGGCGTTCAACGTCTTCCTCGACCGTGGCCGCGAGTCGGTGATCACCGGCGCCGGCGAGATCGCCGCCGGGGCCCTCGGGTCCGGCGCATCGGCCGCGGCTGCGCAGGGAGTCCCGGCACTCGCCGTCGGCACCTCGCTGCTGGCCGTCTCGGTGGTCGCCGCGGTGCTGGGGTTCCGCCGACTCGCTTCCACCGCCCGCGCCAAGCGGGGTTAAGCGGATGCGTCGGTACTTCATCGCGGTCGCGGCATGCCTCATGCTCGCGGCCCCTGCGCGCGGCGTCGCGGCGCAAGTCAGTGCCGCCGCGGTTCCCGCCGACACGGTACGCGAGGCGCTCCGCGCCTTCTCGCTGAGCCGTGACGGCGTCGAACTGAACGGACGGTTCTCCCGTGGATCCGTCGTGGTCGAAGCCGGCGACTCCGTTGCCGGGCCGGTCGTGACGTTCGGCGGCAATGCCGATGTCCACGGCATCGTCACCGGCGGCGTCTACGCCCTATGGGGCAACGTCACCATCCATCCGGGCGCCGACGTGCTGGGCGGCGCCGGCGCTTACCACGGCCGCGTGATTCTCGACGGCGGCCGTGTGCGCGGCACGCTCGAGTCCTGGCCGGCGGCGGTCGCCGCAGCCGAGGTGCAGGAGTCGGCGCCAATGACCGTTGCGAGCGCTCTCCGGCTCGCTGCCGGCTGGACCGGCGTCGCCATCATCCTCGGCTTGATCGTGCTCGTGCTCGCCTCGACGAACCTCGAGGCCACCGCGCGCGTGTTGGAGCAGGACTTCGGCCGCGCGTTCTTCGTCGGCGTGATGGGTCAGCTCGGCTTCCTGCCGCTCCTCTTGCTGGCAGTGGTCGCGCTCGCCATCACCGTCGTCGGCATCCTGCTGGTGCCGTTCCTGCTCGTGGCCGCGCCGATCGCCTACGCGGGCTTTGTCACGCTCGGCTGGCTCGCGCTCGCGCTCCTCTGCGGCAGGGCGTTGCTGCGCAGCCGCGAAGACGCCGGTTCGCGCGCCGAGGCCGTGCGCGCACTGGTCGTTGGCGTGCTGCTGCTGATGGTGCCGTGGTTCGTGGTCGCGGGACTCCAGGGCACGGGCTCGGTTGGCCTCGGCATTCGCCTCGTCGCCATCGGCGTCAGCTGGGTGGCCGCGACCGCGGGACTTGGTGCAACGATCCTCTCGCGTGCCGGCAGTGGCAAGGCGCTCCGCCGCGAGAAGCCGCAGCCGCCGTCACAGGGTTGGGCGACCCCCACGCCGGTAGCGGGAGTCGCGGCGGCGCGGCGACCGATCCCTGCTCGCCCGGGCGCTACTCCGAAGTAGGCCCGGGCTTCGCGAAGCGCGGGTCGCGCCCCGCGCGATGCGCGTCAGTCGCGACCGCGGGATTGAGCCACTCGATCAGCGCCGCCCAGCCGAGCGATTCCGCATCGTGGCGCAGATATCCTTCGACGACGGCGAGCACCTCGAAGCCGCGATTGAGCTGGAAGGTGAGCGTCGGGTCGCGCAGCGTGCCGCGCACAACGCGAATGGTGTACTCCTCCGCCGACATCCGCTTCGCATAGCGGTGGTAGCCGCGCAGGCGCGCGCCGGCCCGGATGCGGGCCAGCCCGAAGCGCTCCGCAAGCTTCCGTCGCGCGTCATACAATTTGCCGCCGACGCCGCTCCCGCGAATCGCCGGATCCACCATGACCTCGGCGCCGTAGAGCGTCCGCCCACGCACGGGATCGTGGTTCGTGAACATCCCGTTGTCGGTGAAATCCCGCCAGGTGCCGTCGGACGCATAGTCGTCCCAATTCACGATCAGGCTGGCCGCGTAGCCGAGGATCGCGCCGGAGCGCTCCTCGGCGACGAGTTGCCCCTCGGGAAAGATCTCGAGATGGCGCGAGAGCGCCGTCTCGGACCACGGCTGCACGCCGGGATACGTGCGCAGGCAGAGATCTATGATCGCGTGGAAGTCGCGCGACTCGACCTGCCGCACCTTGACGACGCGCCGCGGCGCCCGGGCGGCCCCGGTCACAGGGTCACCTCGTCCACTTCGGCCACGAGCCGCGCCGTGCGCCCGGAGTCGAGCAGCTGGAGCACCGTGCCCGACGTGCGCGCACGCTCGATGTCCGTCATGTCGAGTTCGGCGATGACCATCGTCTCCTGGTTCGGGATCCCCTCGGCCAGGACCCCGTCGCGGGCGAACTGGAAGTCCGACGGCGTGAGGATCGCCGCCTGCCCGTAGTTGAGCGAGACCGCGGGCACCATCGGCAGCGACCCCACCGTGTGCGACGTGACTACGTACATCTGGTTCTCGATGGCGCGGGCCTGCGCACAATAGCGCACCCGCAGCATGCCCTGGCGGTCGTCCGTGCAACTCGGCACGAGGAGGATTCGCGCGCCCCGCCGTGCGGCGGCGCGTGCCACCTCCGGGAACTGCACGTCGTAGCAGATCGCGATGGCGATGCGGCCGAGTGCGGTGTCGAACACCGTCAGCCGGTTGCGCGACTGGACGATCCACTCCTCCGCCTCGAAGCGCGTCATGTGCAGCTTGGTCTGCACCCCGTGCGCGCCGTCCGGCCCGAAGAAGAAGCTCTCGTTGTGGACGTTGCCGTTGTCGGCCACGGGGATCGTGCCGGCGCATATGTAGAGCCCGTGCGCCTTGGCGAGCGTGCTGAAGAGCTCGACGTACCGCGGCACGTAGGTCGAGAGCCGCCGCACCTGTTCGCGGATGGGCGAGCGCACGTCACCCAGCGTCAGGAGCTGGAGGGTGAAGTACTCCGGAAAGAGCACGAGCCGGCACTTGTAGTCGGCGGCCGTCTCGACCAGGCCGGTGACCTGTGCCGCGAACTGCGCGTAGGTCTCGACCGGCCTGATCAGGTACTGCAGTGTCGCGACGCGGATCCGGTCGTCCATTCCCCCTGAAACACCGCGCGGAGAAGGAAGGTCTGCGACGCCGTTACAATGTCTGCGACGCCGTTACGACGTCTGCGGCGTTCGTCGACGAACCTGCTTCCTTACTGCGTCACGCGGGCTTGCCCGCTCCCATCAGCTTCGCCACCTGCAGCGCGATCTCCGTGAGCTTGCGCGCCGCGCTGCTCTTGGCGTCCGAGACGACGATCGGCGCGCCGCTGTCGCCGCCCTCCAGCACCGGCGGGTAGAGCGGCACCTCGCCGAGCAGGGGCACCTTGAGCTCGTCGGCGAGGCGGCGGCCGCCGCCCGTGCCGAAGATCGCCAGCGGCTTGCCCGTGTCGGGCGACTCGAAGTAGCTCATGTTCTCGACGATGCCGACCACCGGCACGCCGACGCGCTCGAACATCTTGGCGCCGCGGAGCGCGTCGCCCACCGCGACCTCCTGGGGCGTCGTGACGATCACCGCGCCGGCGATGTTGGCGGCCTGGACGAGCGAGAGCTGCGCATCGCCCGTGCCCGGCGGCATGTCCACGAGCAGGAAGTCGAGCGTGCCCCAGTCCACGTCGCGCAGGAACTGCGTGATGATCTTCATGACGATCGGACCGCGCCAGATGGCGGGCTGGTCGCGCTCGATCAGGAAGCCGAGCGAGATGAGCTTGACGCCGTGCGCGGCGAGCGGCTGGATCTTGTCGTCCTTCACCGGCGGCGCTTCGTCGACGCCCATCATGCGCGGGATGTTCGGCCCGTAGATGTCGGCGTCCATGAGTCCCACCGAGTAGCCGGCCTTGGCCAGCGCGATCGCCATGTTCGTGGTCACGGTGGACTTGCCCACGCCGCCCTTGCCGGACGAGATGGCCACGATGCGACCGAGCTTGGGATACGAGACCGGGGTGGGTGCGGCGGGCATGGCCTTCGACTGCGTCGGCGAGTCCATGGTTGGCAGGGCTCGGCGCGGGGCGGCGGGGGCGGCAGGAGCGCCCGGAGCGGCTGCGGGAGCGCCACCTGTGCTGGGAGCGCTGGCGGCAGCTTCTGCGGCGTCCTTCACGTCCACCCTCACATCGGTGACGCCCTCGACCTTCTCGAGCGCCTGGCGCACCTGGCGCGCCAGCGTGGGGTCGTCCTGCGCGTCGAGCAGGAGCGTGACGCGCACCTTGCCGTCGCGCGTGGCGGCGATGTCGCGCACCTGCTGCGTGTGGTAGACGGACGCGCCGGTGCGCGGATTGGCGATCGGGGCGAGCGCGGCCGCGAGGCGCGCCTGGAGGGTATCGGTCATGACGGCGTGTGGTATGCGGAAGGGGCGGAAGTCCTCGTTCCCGTGAACGATAGACCCCCGCCCCTCCCTATCAAAGCCTCACGCCCGGCGCACCTGCGCGCCGGTACGGGGTGCGTCAGTATGTCGGGAAGCTGTTCGCCCAGGAGTTCTGGAAGACGCGCAGCGAACCGAGCGCCGCAAGCGCCGACTTCACGTTGCAGGAGTTGTACAGGTACTGCTTGGTGCCGTTCAGGTCGTTCACGTCATTGTCGGCCACGGAATAGCCGAGCTTCACGTTCAGGCCGGTGATGGTGGCGCCCTGCACCTCGTTGGTGCCGTCGGAGCGCAGGCGGCCTCCCACGAGGATGATCCCCTTCCAGCCCGCCTGCGAACCGTTCAGGCGCAGGTCACCGAACACGATCAGCAGGCCGCGACCCGAGATGGTCAGCGTATACAGCGAATTGGGGCTGGGGCCGTTGCGGACGATGATCGTGGGCCACGTGAGCGGATTGTCGTTGAACCAGGTCTGCGTGGGGAACCCGATGCCGCTGGACGGGATGTCGAAGTCCGGCGTGATGGCGTTGTCGTTGACGATCGCGTCCCAGTTGAACGGCACGGCATCGGCCGCTTCTTCGGGGTTCGCCCCGATGGAGTCCACCTTCGGATTCCCCTCGAGCGGCCCCGCTTGGCCGGTGAACCCGGGGTCCGCGGGAACGGCCACGGCGGGCAGGGTGTTGCCGGTGCCGCCGTTGGCCACGGGGCACTGGTCGACGCCACTGATGATGCCCGAGTTGCCGGCCTTGTTGATGCCGTTGATGCCCGTCATCGAGGACTGCACCTGCATCGTCATCAGCTGGAACGTGGCGAACGCCGACGCCATCTGCGTCGCGTTGCCGGCCTTGGCCGTGCCCGTGCGCGTGCTCACCCCGCGCGACCGCACGACGTACAGCGCCGGAACGGACGTGCCCACCGCCGCGCGCAACCGCGTCGTGACGATGTCCGCATAGCCGCCGGCCAGCGTCACGCGCGTGGAGTCCCCGGCGGCCGGAGGCTCGACCGGCAGGCCGAGACCGGTGCGATTGCGCAAGCCCTGCTGCAGCCCGGTCTCCGCCAGGGCGAACGCCGCCTCGCTCTGAAGGGTGGCGTCGTCGGAGGCGCGCTCGCCGCTCATCATCGCGAAGCCCGAGGCGACGGCGCCGACGAGGATGAACATCACGAGCACCACCATGGGAAGCGCGAAACCGCGCCGATTCGAATGGTTGCTGATCATCTCAGTTCACCGCGTTGCGGAAGAAGATCGAGATCCGGGCGTCCGAGGACTCGGGCGCGCCGGTGCCGGGGGAGTTCCGCTCACTCTCGGCGGTCAATACGAGCTCGACGCCACTCATCGAGCTGAGGGTACCGGGGGGCGCCGCCTGCGAGGTCGTGCCGCCGGACACATAGAACCGGAATGCCGACGCGGCGTCGAACGGCACCGCGAGTTCCTCCGCGCCTCCGCCCGCCACCGTGCGCCAGAGCGCCGTGCGCCCGGGCACCAAGGTGGACGGCGCCAGCGAGTACGTGACCGTCTGGTAGGCGAACACCGGCGATCCGGCCGCCAGCAACGGAAGCGTGGGCGAGAGGATCTTGACCGTGCCGAGGGCCACCGGCGTGATGCCGGCGCCCGTGGTGCAACTCGCCGACAACCCGTCCACCATGGCCGTCGAGGAGCTGACGTAGGTGAAGGGCGCATTGAGCGCCGTGTCGCGATACGCGTAACCGGCGAACTGTGCCGCGGTGGCGATGTGCGGCGCGATCGGCATGAACGTCACCGTGCTGGCCGAGCAGTACACGCCCATCGCGTACGGGATGTTCGCGGTGATCGATGTCGTCGTCGCCGCCGTGATGCCCAGCGGCTCGATCATCCGCATCTCGCTGCGGAGCAGGTTGGTGGCGTTGCGCGACACCGCCCGCGCGTCGCGCGCGCCGGTGGAGCGCTGGAAGAAGCGCATCTGCGAACTCAGCAGGCGCGACATCCCGAGGCCGACGATCCCCAGCAGGACGACGGCGATGAGGACCTCGACCAGCGTGAAGCCGCGGCGGGAGGGGTGGCGGTTCATGAGAAGAGCGATCCCGCCGGCGGCTTCGACCGGTCCACCCTCACGGTGTCCGGCCGGAACGCCGTGTTGGCCGGCGTGATGATGATCTGGATCCTGGTGAGCGACGAGGACAGGGCGGTCGTGGTGACGCACCGCTGGTGCGCGTATTCCGCGGGCGCCGTGATCGTCGCGCAACCCGTGTTCGTCGCAATCGAGGAGTACGGCATCGTCGAGAACAGGTCGACCGCGGTGGAGATCGCGGCGGCGCGGTTGACGCCGACCGCGGCCACGCGGTTCCGCAGTGCGTAGCGCATGGTGACGAGGGTGTGCACGGTGGCCATCATGCCGAGGAGCGTGACGGCGACCACGACCTCGACCAGGGAGATGCCGCGACGGTTCTTCATTGGCGCCTCACGATGCCGGTGGCGGTTCGCGATACGACGGTCGTCAGGCCCGAGCCCGACACGGTCACGGTGAGCGCGGCGTTCGCGCGGCCATCCGGATAGATCAGCACGCCGGCGGTGGGCGCCGCCGTGAGCGTCGCCCGCAGGTCGTAGGCGGGGCCGAAGTTGCGCTGCCGGAGCATCGTGCTCGTGGCTTCGTCGGTGATCTGCAGGGACGTGCCGGAGACGATCACGCGCACCGGCGTCCGGCGCCGCACCGCGAGCTGCGACGCCTCGGTCAGCATGCCCTGCACGACGTTCGCCGAGCGCAGCACGCGGTCGCGCGCGATCTGCTTGCCGATCGCGCCGGCCGAGATGCTGATCAGCACGCCCGCGATGACGACCACGACGAGCATCTCGATGAGCGTGAAGCCCACCCGAGCCGTCCGCGACGACGCAAGGAATGACCTGTTTGGATGCACTGCGACTCCTGAGAGGGTCAACGAATACAGACGACCGAAGACCCTGAACAGTCAGCACATCACAGTGTGATGCTCAGTCGGCCAGTGCCCCGTTCTCGAGACGGTGACGTGCCTCACCAAGCACGCGCGACTCGACGTCGGCCAGCGCCCCCTCGATCAGCGCGCCCGCGGCGCGGGCGTGGCCGCCGCCGCCGAACGCCCGCGCCAGCGTGTTGACGTTGACGCCGGCGAGGCTCCGGAACGAGACCTTCACCTTGCCGTGCCCGAGGTCCCGGAAGAGCATCGCCAGCCGCACCCCGGCGATCGACCGCGGGTGCTCGACCACGCCGTCGAGGTCCTCCGACGACACGCCGTGCCGCTCCAGCGCACCCGCCTGGATGCGCACCCACGCCATGCCCGCCGCGAGATCGACCTCGAGCGTCTCGAGCGCGTCGCGCAGCAGGTGGATGCGGCCGAGCGGCACGCTGCCGTAGATGCGCGCGTACATCGCCTCGGGGTCCACGCCTGCCGACAGCAGTTCGGCGGCCACCGCGAGGCAGCGGGGCGAGGTGTTCCCGAACCGGAACCCGCCCGTGTCGGTGACCAGCGCCGTGTAGAGCGACTTGGCGATCGGCGTCGTGATCTCGAGCCCGCGCTCGCGCGCGAAGTCGAACACCAGCTCGGCCGTCGCGCAGGCCGCCGTGTCGCTCAGCATCGTCGCGCCGGGCGGCTCGTCGCCCGGCAGGTGATGGTCGATCACCAGCGCGTCCTGCGGCATCGCGCGCACGGCGTCGGCTCGGCGTGCTGGCCGACGCAGGTCGCTGATGTCCAGCACGATCAAGCGATCCACGTCCTTGAGCGCCGCCGCGCCCTTCGCGGTGCGGTCCTCGACGTCGTCGCCGAGCAACCAGCGGAACAGCCCCGGCCACGGCGTCGGGTTGACGATCACCGCCTTGATGTCCATCTGCCGCAACAACCGCGCGAGCGCCGTCTGCGAGCCGCACCCGTCCCCGTCCGCGTTGACATGCGTCGAGAGCGCGACCGTCATGCCGGGGCGCAGCGCGGCAGCCAAGCGCGAGATCGCCTCGCGCCTGGCTGCCGGAACCGTCAACAGGTCACCCACCAGAGTTGGCGAGCTTCGAGTTGTGCCTGCCGTAGAACGCGTAGATCAGGAGCCCGATCCCCATCCAGATGGCCAGCCGCCACCAGGTGTCGCTCGGCAGGCTGTACATGAGGTACGCGCAGATGCCGATGCCGGCGAGCGGCACGAACGGCACGAACGGCGTGCGGAACGGACGCTTGAGATCCGGCTTCGTGTAGCGCAGCACGAGGATGCCCGCGCAGACGATCACGAAGGCGAACAGCGTGCCGATCGAGACGAGCTGTCCGAGCAGGCCGATCGGGAGCAGGCCCGCGACGACCGCGGCGCAACCGCCGGTGATGATCGTCGCCAGCCACGGCGTCTGGTACTTCGGGTGCACGCGACCGAAGATCGGCGGCAGCAGGCCGTCGCGCGACATCGCGTAGAAGATGCGCGGCTGTGCCATCAGCATCACCAGCACCACCGACGCAAGACCGGCGACCGCACCCACCGTGGTCAGGTACTTGAGCCATGCGAGCTGCGGACCGGCCGCGTCGAGCGCCACGTACACCGGCTCGGCAACGTCGAGCTGCGGGAACGGCACGAGGCCCGTCATCACCATCGCCATCAGGATGTAGAGCACCGTGCACACCGCGAGCGACGCCATGATGCCGATCGGCAGGTCGCGCTGCGGGTTCTTGGCCTCCTGCGCCGCGGTCGACACCGCGTCGAAGCCGATGTATGCGAAGAAGATCACGCCGGCGCCGGCGAAGATGCCACTCCAGCCGAATTTGCCGGTGATCGGGTTCCCACTGATCCCGTCGGTGAGCTGTGCCGGGATGAACGGGCTCCAGTTCGCGGAATCGACGTAGAAGAAGCCGAAGCCGATCACCAGCAGCACGATCCCGACCTTCACGTAGACGATCAGGTTGTTGAGCCTGGCCGACTCGCGGATGCCGAGCACCAGCAGCCAGGTGAGGCCGAGCACGAGCAGCACGGCCGGCGCATTGATGATCGCGCCGGTGCGCACCAGGGTGTGCGTGCCCTCGACCACGAACGGCGAGCTGGTGAACTGCGAGGGGATCACGATGCCGAGGTCGCCGAGGCCCTGCACGACATAGCCGGACCAGCCGACCGCGACGGTCGAGGCCGCGAACAGATACTCGAGGATCAGGTCCCAGCCGATGATCCACGCGAGGAGCTCGCCGAGCGTGGCGTAGCCGTAGGTGTAGGCCGATCCAGCGATCGGGATCATGGACGCGAACTCGGCATAGCAGAGTCCGGCGAAGGCGCAGCCGGCGCCCGCGATGATGAAGGAGATCACGATCGCCGGCCCGGCGTGCTGCGCCGCGGCGGTGCCGGTGAGGACGAAGATGCCGGCGCCGATGATGGCGCCGATGCCGAGGAGCGTGAGGTTCATGGCGGTGAGGCTGCGCTTGAGCGTGGCTTCACCCTCTCCGCTCGCTTCCTGCATCAGGATTGCGAGCGGCTTCTTTGACCAGATTGACATGTCAGACGCTGTAGTTGGGCGCTTCGCGCGTGATCGTGACATCGTGCGGGTGCGACTCTCGTAGCCCCGCGGGCGTGATCCTGACGAACTCCGCCTCGGTGCGGAGTCGTTCGATGTCGGCACATCCAGCGTAGCCCATTCCGCTGCGCAGGCCGCCGACCATCTGGTACAGCACATCGGCGACCGGCCCCTTGTAGGGCACGCGACCCTCGATGCCTTCCGGCACGAACTTCCTGGACGACATCTCGCCGTCCTGGAAGTAACGGTCGGCGCTGCCGTCCTGCATCGCCGACATCGAGCCCATGCCACGGATCATCTTGAAGCGCCGCCCCTCCATCAGGAGCGACTCTCCGGGACTTTCCTCCGTGCCGGCGAGCATCGACCCCATCATTACGCACGAAGCGCCCGCAGCGATGGCTTTCACGATATCGCCCGAATATTTGATGCCGCCGTCGGCGATGATCGGCACGTCGCCGGCCCCCGCCACCGCGTCAAAGATGGCGGTCAGCTGCGGCATCCCGATACCCGTCACCACCCGCGTCGTGCAGATGGAGCCGGGCCCGACGCCGACCTTGATCGCGTCCACGCCGCGCTCCACCAGCGCCTTGGCCGCAGCCTCGGTGGCGATGTTGCCGGCCACCAACTGGACTCCCGGGAACGCCTCGCGCACCCGCGCGGTCGCGTCGAGCACGCCCTGGCTGTGACCGTGCGCCGTGTCGACGATCAGCGCATCCACGCCGGCGTCCACCAGCGCGCGGGCGCGGACGAGGAAGTCGCCGCCCGCGCCGATCGCCGCGGCCACCATCAGCCGGCCGTGCTGGTCCTTGGCCGCATTGGGGTACTGCCGGCGCTTGTGGATGTCCTTGACGGTGATGAGCCCGACCAGCGTGCCATCGGCCTCCACCACCGGGAGCTTCTCGATGCGGTGCCTGCCGAGGATCCGCTCGGCCTCGTCGAGCGTCGTGCCGACCGGACCGGTGACGAGACCTTCCTGCGTCATCGCGGCGGCGAGCGGGCGGTCGAGCTCGCGCTCGAACTGCAGGTCGCGATTGGTGATGATGCCGACCAGCTTGCCGGCCGCGTCGACCACGGGCACGCCGCTGATCCGGAATCGCTCCATCAGCGCAACGGCCTCGCGCAGCGTGGCCGAGGGCTGCAGCGTGATCGGGTTGCGGATCATGCCGCTCTCGGAACGCTTGACGCGGTCCACCTCGGCGGCCTGCCGGTCGATCGCCATGTTCTTGTGGAGCACGCCGATGCCGCCGGCGCGGGCCATCGCGATCGCCATCTCCGATTCCGTCACCGTATCCATCGCGGCGGAGACGAGCGGCACCTGCAGCATGATGCCGCGTGAGAAGCGGCTGGCCGTGGCTACGTCCTTCGGGTGGACGAGCGAATGGCGGGGGAGGAGCAGTACGTCGTCGAACGTAAGCGCTGCGTCAGCGCGGATTCGCTCAGGCAAGTGTCCCATCTCGCAAGCTATCCGGACGCAAGGGCGATTTCCAGCGCGGCATCACGGATCGCGTGGCCCGGCCGGCGGAGCCGTGGGCGGAGCCGTGGGCGGAGCCGTGGGCGGCGACGTGGGCGGCGCCGTGGGCGGCGACATGGGCGGCGACATGGGCGGCGACTTCGGTGGCGTGACCGCCGCGCGCCCCGTGGCCACGATGTCGTTGGCGACCGACTTGCCGGCGGCGGCCACGCCGTTGAGCACGCCCATGGCCTTGCTCATGAAGCCCATCGCCTCGGACACCGCCGTCACGGATACGTTGCCGGCGCGGAGCGTGTCCTCCACTCCCTCGGCGAACCGCTGGAAGACGTTCGGCCCGGGCGACTGGCGCTGGGCATAGCGCGACTCCAGGAACTCGATGTAGTCGAGCACTTGGTAGAGCCGCTCGTCCGGGAGCGTCTCGAGGCGGCGAAGGATCCGGTCCTTCAGGATGTCGTGCATGCGTTCCTGCCTGCTCTCAGGGGATTCCCCAGCGCGCCCGCTCGCCACGAGCGTCGACGTGAACGAACGGGCCGTGGGACGGCGTCGTCCGATACATCCCTACCCCGCCGACGAGCGCCGGGAACTTGGCCTCGACCCGCTCGACGATGCGAACGAACTCCTTCGCGTCCCGGAGATCGATCTTGCCGTCGCCGTTCAGGTCGTCCATGCGCCCGTTGCCGTCGGCGTCGACGAACACATCCGCCGCGTCGCCGTACTGGTGGCGGCTGTCCGGCGCGCGACCCGAGCGCGTCCCTCGCGCATTGTACTGCGGCGTGCGGAATCCCGAAAGCACCGTCAGCCCCTCGGCGCGATGGCCGGCGAGCCGCAGCTCCGAGACGATCAGCTCGAGCTTGTCGATGAGCCGCTCGTCGAGCACGAGCGCCTTGGGCCAGACCTTGGCCTGGTCCTTGGTGAGGAAGTCGCGCAGGCGGAAATGCGTGGAGACGCGCACGTCCTGGTTCTCTTCCGTGACCTCGATGAAGCCGCTTGGCGTGACGTAGGCCTCGCTCCGGGCGCGGCGCGACTCGGCCGGCCACCGGCCCACCCTATAGACGCCGACCCTGCCATCCTGCTTCCGCTCGAATGGCAGGAGCGTGATGAAGCTGAACGGCTCCGCGGTGAGCGAATCGCGGACGGTCCATGCGAACGGGCGGCTGAACGCGCTGTCGCCAAAGAGCCGTGCGATGGGATCGACGCGGAGGGCGCTCGTTTCGCGGGGCCGCACGATACGGGCCCGCAGGCGCCCACTGAGGCCCCGAAGGGAATCGGCGATCACCACCACGGCATCGGTCGATGCCGCCGGGGCCCGTGACGACAGCGTGACTCCGCTGGTCGCGGCGGCACCGGTCGAGCCGGGCTCCATGGCCTGGGCGGCCAATGGCCGCGGCGAAAAAAAGCTCCCGAATGCGATGCCTGCGGCCACGAAGCCGACCGTCACGGCCCCGAGAAACGAATGGAATGGGTAGAGCACCATGAACTCGAACTTGTGGAAGAGTGGGGTCTGCCGGGACAGACGCTCGCCCCAACTCGAGGATCCCAGAAGCCAACACGAAGTGATGCGGACTACCTGACCAGACGGACAGCCACCTGACTAGCCAACCGGTCAGTATACGTAGACCGGAGTACCTACATCGACAACACGGAAGAGAGTCTCGATGTCTTCATTGCGAACGCGGATGCAGCCGTGACTGACCGACTGGCCAATACTGCGCGGATTGTCGGTGCCGTGGATCGCGTAACCGTCGCCGAGATACAGCCTGTTGACGCCGAGTACCCCGGGATAACGACGCTGGTTCGTGCCGAAGGGCGGCACTATCAGTTTGTCTCCCACGCGGATCTCACCGCCGTCCTTCACCTCGAACGGAACTTCCCGCCCGTCGGGATAGCGCGTCACCACGTTATTGCCCGATACCATCACCGCGGCGCCATCGTTCATCGGCACGCTGATGCCCGGCTTGAGGAATAACGGTTGGAGCTTGCGACGCTGGGCGGCTTCCACGAAATGCCAGTCCGGGGGGACCCAGGCCGGCTCCACGTCCTTTCGCAGCACCACCAGGCGTCCCCGCGGCGTCTCGAACTTCCAGCGGTCGCCTCCCTCGCGTTCGAGGTATTTGCCGCTACCCGTGGCCACCCGCGTCTCGAAGATGACCTCATCACCCTGCTTGTACCACAGCCGGTTGTCGGCGATGGACACGACGAGGTACGGCCGGTTCGACGCCGAGTCTGACGCGGCGCGGTCGGCGAGGAACGCGGCAAGGGAGTCAGCGACCGCGAGTGCCTCCACCTGCGCGGTCTGGTACGAGGCGGAATCCGCCGAGACTGAGCTCCGCAGTGCCACGCGATCAGCCCGGAGCGCCATGAGATCGCGCGACTGCCACCCGACCGACCATCCGAAGCAGAGGACGGCGGCGACTGGAATCACGAGGGGCGAGAACTGAGGGCGCATCACTTATTGGATTCTGGCTCGGCGATCGGTGTCGGTGCTAGAAGAAAAACGCGGAGAGGCCGGGGCGGACGTTCGGCGCGATGGCGGCAAAGTCGGCTGGCCTCAGCCGCACCGAATGCGGCCGCGGCGGCTCCGAGTCCGGCGTGGACGCGTCGGCGTAGATGCTGACACTATCGCTCAGCAAGATCGACCTCGCACCCACGGACACGATGGTCCGCACGCCGCGCGGTGCGTCAACCTGTACGGGGACGGTGCGGAGCACGATGCTCCCCCGCTCGAGCGCCAGTTGGCCATCGGTGATCGAGACCGCGATGTGCGGCTCCGTGCCGGTCGTGGTGTTCACACGCGCCCGCTCGAGCAGCAGGCGCACCTGGTCCACAGCTTCCTGGAGCCTGGCATCCCCGGCGGCCACGATCGCACTGTCGCCGGCCTCGCGAAGCACCACCATCTCATCGCGCACGGCGCGCCGTTGCTGCAGCAGGAGCGCGCTGAGCGCGGCCAGCAACGCTGCCGCGAGGACTAGTCCCCGGTGCAGGGTCATCGCTTGATGATGGAGATGAGGTCCAGCACGGGCGCACCCGTCGGCTGTGAGCGCCCGCTGCGCACGCGCGCCGTCACGAACACCTTTGAGAGGGGCGCCAGCGCGCGCGCCTCCTCGAGCAGTGCGGGCGGCACGGCGATGTAGAGGATGGCATTCTCCGTCCCGGGACCCATCGCGAGCAGGTA
>DATLLD010000055.1:0-4781 GCA_035538035.1 Gemmatimonadaceae bacterium
ATCTGGAGCCGCGCGTTGCCGACCGCGATCGAGGAGCGAAGCGAGTCCGAGCGCGTCGCGGCGGCGCGCAGCTGCTGCTCGGCCTGCTCGAGCTGCTTGCGGGCGGCGCCCTCGGACTCACGGGCGGCGAGCACGGCGAAGTACTGCTGCTTCACCTGCAGCGCAACGTTGAAGCTTTGGGAGACTTCCGTCGCCTCGGCGGCGTCAACGTTTGCGCGCGCCGCCTGCAGCTCGAACCACCGGCGACCGCCATCGAACAGCTGCAGGCTCGAGTTGAAGCGATGACTGCCGCGCCACGGCTGGTCCTGTGCCACGACCAGGTTCTGGTCGGCGATGAAGCGCGTACCGTCCTGCTGTGACACGCCCGCAGCGAACGTGAGGCTTGGAAGGAAAGCACCGTAGCGCGCCCGGACCTGTGCCGAGCTGCTGCGGATGCCATTCCGCGCCTGCACGGCGGCCGGCGCGTTGCGGCGGGCCAGGCTGACCGCCTCATCGAGCGAGATCGGGCGGGCCGAGTCCTGCGCGAGCAGGAGCCCCGGCACCAGCATCAGGGACATCACGAGCGCCTTCATTGCGTCCTCTCCTGGCGGCGAGCCTCATCGCGCTCGCGCTGCATCTTGTCGTAGATGGCCTGCTGCTCGGGAGTGAGCAGCTGCCGGATACTGGCACGGGCGGCCTCGCGGACGGAATCGATCTGCGAGCGCACGGGGTCCACCAGCTCGTTCCACCGCGCGTCGCGCGCGTCGAGGATGGTGTCGAGCGCACTGCGCTGCGTGGCGTCGAGTCGCAGCTCGCGGGCAAGCCGGTCGCGCATGGCGGCCTCGTTGCCCCACTGGTTGACGAGACGCTCGCGCAGCACCCAGCGGTCGAGCGTGATGCCGACGGTCGCGCCGGCGAGCACCGCCCCGATGTAGAACGCCAGCGCGAGCTTCTTCGTCCTGGTCAATTGTCGAGCGGTCCCCGCCGCGCATAGACGGGCGTGTCGACACCCGGAGTCTCGATGACGCTCTCGTAGGCCATCCGCGCCTCGACCGCGCGCGAACGCAGGTAGACGGACCCGGACACGATCAGCGTGAGGCCCGCGACGAGCAGCCCGATGCGGTAGGCGCGCTCGGAGAGCGCCCACCAGCGGCCCTCATCCGCGCCGCGGTCGATGCGCGCCATGATGCGCTGCTCGAGGGACGCCCAGTAGGAGGGGTCCTCCGGCGGCGCGACGATCGCGCGCAGGTGGTTGGTCACTTCATCATCCCGGACGAGTGCCGGGCCCTTCATCTCATCGCTCATAGTCCGCTCCTCACCTCGCCGAGCACGCGGCGCAAGTGGGATCTTGCGTAATGGAGATCGGACCGGGCAGTTCCCTCGGGAATGTCCAGCAGCTTCCCGATCTCCGCGTGTTTGTACCCTTCCACATCATGCAGCACGATCACCGACCGCTGCCGCGGGGGCAGCGTCTCCAGCGCAGCCTTCAACCGTCGTCGCAACTCGTCGCCTTCGGCGGGGTCGCGGAACGGCGAGGACACGGTCTCCGGCAGCTCATCCGCGTCGCGCACCTTGCGGCGGCGCGTCACGTCGAGCGAGGCATTGGCGACGATCCTGTGAAGCCACGCGCCGAAAGCCTGGTCCGGCAGGAACCGGTCGATGGCCTTGTACGCATGCAGGAACGCCTCCTGCACCGCATCCTCCGCGTCCTCGTGATTCACGACGATGGAGCGCGCGACCACGTAAGCCCGCCGCTGGTGCCGCCGGACCAACTCCGAGAATGCCTCCCGCTCGCCACGCTGTGCGGCGAGCACGAGGTCACGCTCGTCCGACGGACGATCGGCACTCACTGGTCACAGCCTCCAATACGCGGTGCGGTCATCGGGCGTTGGCCGCCTTGGGATAGGGGGAAGTGGTATCTCAGGGAGCGGTCGCGCCCGCGAGGCCGAGCATGGACGCGCGACCACGCATCGCCTCGATCACGAAGGCGATGTGCGTGTCAAGTTCGACGCCGAGGTCGGCCGCTCCGTTAAGGACGTCCTCCCGCGAGACGCCGCGGGCGAAGGCCTTGTCCTTCATCTTCTTCTTCACCGACGAAGCTTCCAGGTCCATCACGCTGCGGCTGGGCCGTACGAGCGAGGCGGCCGTGACCAGCCCAGTCAGCTCGTCCACCGCGAAGAGCGCCTTCGACATCAGTGTCTCACGCGCCACACCGGTGAAGGTGGCGTGCCCGAGGATCGCGGTGAGCACGTCCTCCGGGTAGCCCAGCGTCCGCAGGTGCCGAACGCCTTCCGACGGATGTTCGACAGCGGCCGCCTGCGCGGCGTTGGGAAAGCGCTCGTAGTCGAAGTCGTGCATCAGTCCGGCGAGTCCCCAGCGCTCCTCCTCCTCGCCGAAGTGTCGCGCGTACGCACGCATCGCGCCCTCCACGGCAAGCATGTGCTTGCGGAGCGAGTCGCTGGCGGTCCACTCGTGCATGAGCGCGAGCGCCGATTCGCGTGTCGGAAGCGTTGAGTCAGTCATGGCCTGGTCCCGGTTTCCTTTGCCTGGCGGTCACCACGAAACGAAATGGAGACGGGCCGATCGCATGCGCGATCGACCCGTATTGGACACTTGAAAAGCTAACCACGGCGGAGGTCATCGATGAGCCCCCGGCGAATCACCATCGAGGAGAGCGAGCGCGAGCGGATGCTGGACGTCCTCTCGCGCAACGCAGGGTTCGCCAATCCGGCCGAATGGCTGCGGCGCGCGGCCGAACTCGGCTTCCAGGAAGTCCCGGCGAGCCCGGTGCGGTCCTGCCCGGACTGCGGCCACCGGAGTTCGGCGACGGTCACTCGCGTGCTGCACTACTCGACGAGCATCGGCCTGCGACGATGCCTGCGCTGCAGCCTGGTGTTCGCCAATACGAGGATCGACGCGGGCACGACGAGCGCGCACTTCGAGACGGCCTATAAGGACGAGGAATACTTCGCCTCCGGCCGGGAGGCGGTGTTCGAGCAGCTCGCCGGGCTCGCGAGCGACGCCTCCCCGCCAGGCGGTCGCGTGCTCGACATCGGCGGTGCCAAGGGGCACCTGCTCGTGAAGCTGCGCGCGGAACGGCCTGACCTCGACCTGGTCCTCACGGATGTCTCTGGCGTCGCTTGCCGCGACGCGCGGGAGCGCCACGGATTGTTCGCGGTGGAGGGAGGCCTCTCCGCCATCGAGCAGTTGCCCGGGCGGTTCGACGTCATCGTTCTGAGCGACGTGCTCTACTACGAGCCGGAGCTGGCTCGCCTGTGGCGGGCGATCGTGGAGCGGCTCGAGCCTACCGGCGCACTCGTGCTGCGGCTGCCGAACCGTTTCTGGCTCACCGTCATCGTCGAGGGCGTCCGCAGCATGTTCCGCTCCGCCAAGGCGAAGCGGGTCAGCGAGTCGGCGTTCCTGTTCAATCCGGAGCACCTCTACATCTTCTCGCGCGACTACCTGGCCCGCCGGCTGGGCAGCCTCGGGTTCGTGGTCGAGTTCCGTCCGTCGGCGCTGACCCGCACACGAGCCCTGCGCGGGCTGCAGGACGCCTGGCTGCGAGCGGCGGACGCGGTCTGGCGCGTGTCCGGCGGTGCGCTCACGACGACGCCGAGCATGATCGTCGTCGCGAGGCGCCCGGCCTGAGGTCAGGGGCGTCGGCGTCCGCCGGCGCGCGTGTTGGAGAGCTTGGCGAACTCCTCCTCCTGCTCCGCGATCAACTCCTTGGCCGCCGCATGCTTGTCCGCGGGGATCACCGCGAGCACCGCGGCGACATCGGCGTCACGGCCCTTGCCAAGGGATTGAAGCGTGGTGCCCGTCATCGCGACGCGCGCGCGGCCTTCGAGCGTGGCATCCTCGCCCGTGTTCTGGGCAGCACGCACCTTCGTCCTGAGTGAGTCGTACGTGCCGAGGGTTGGCGCGTGCCGGGCATCGATGTCGGCGGCGATGCGCTTCAGCGAGTCGACCGCGGCGTCGTCCAAGCCGAGCTTCTTCCGCTTCTCGACGAGCATCGCGGCGACGTTGGAGCGCTCCTTCGCGACCTTGGCGGTGGGCAGCGACAGGCGCGCGAGTTCGACGGCGGCCGGGGCGCCCCTGTTGGAGTCGCGGCTGCTGGGAGACTGGGCCGAGAGGACTGGCGCGGCGACAAAGGCCGCGGCGAACAGGGTGATCCTGAGGCGCATGTTGCGCTCCTGCCGGGGGGTGGGGGGATACGCGGGCAGAGCGCGCAGGACGCGACTGCTCCGCAAGCGCACAATCATGTGGCGGCGGGGCCGGCTGCGCGAGTGGGCACAAAAACCCGGGCCCTAACGGATTTCCGTGTGAAGCGCGTTCCGAGCCGCATGGCGATACGGGGGACATAGAATGCCTGAATGGCAGATAACAACTGGCCATTCAGGCATTCATTACTTATGGCCCTTTTTGACATGTACTAGAGGGGTCGAGCTGCGAGGCGTGAGTCCACCACCGACGACCCCCAGCCGCAGGCGGTAAGTGTCGAGTTCCTGGCCGCCAGTCGCGAGGGAGGATCGCAGCACCAAGTCCAGCGGACTGCGAGGCGGGTGGGGCAGGCAGTAAGCGAGCTGCGACGAACCGCCACCTGGATGAGGTGGTGTGAACCGCGATCACAACAGCCCGCTCAGCGACAACAGAAAAGCAAAACAGGTGCGCGAGGCGTCGAGGCCGGTGCGACGGACATCGAGCCGAGTGCCATGAGCATCGAGGCGATTTCACCGAGCAGCAACGCGATTTCACCGAGCAGCAACGCGATTTCACCGAGCAGCAACGCGATTTCACTAAGC
>DATLLD010000056.1:0-9227 GCA_035538035.1 Gemmatimonadaceae bacterium
CCCCTGCGCGATGGTCATCGACACCGACTCCGGACCGTTGCGAGTGGACTCCACCGCGGGCGTGGGGCTGATCCTGCAATCGAGCGCGGGTGCGCAGGTGGCGTACAGTGCGCTCGACGGCGCCGGCGGCTACGAGAACGAGGGGCAGTCGCTGTGGATCGTGGAGGTCGCCTCGAAGCAGCGGCGGCCCGTGATGCGCGAGTACGCGCAGGTGCGCGAGATCCGTGAGGTGCGCGCCGCCGATGGCACCGCGCTGTTGGTCGTGCGCACGGAGGATGGCGGGGCGGGGATGTCGCACATCGCGGTGATCGATCCGCGGCGCGGCCAGGTGGCGCGCATGCCGCGTTCCCTCGTCGCGAGGGTAGAGGGCGACACGATCGAGCTGCACAGCTGGAACGGCGAGGCCCCGTGGAGCGAGCCCGGCGGTCGTGACCCGGCAACGGGACTGTTGCGCGCTCCGCCGGAGTCGACCACGCGCATATCGCTCAGTGAGCTTGCCTCGCGACCCACGATGGAGAACCCGCGGTGATGCCGATCTTCTCGCGCACGGTCCTGCTGCTGATCGCGTCCAACCTGTTCATGACGTACGCATGGTACGGCCATCTCAAGACCCAACAGCATCGCGCATGGTATGTGGCCGCGATCATCAGTTGGGGGATCGCGCTGTTCGAGTACCTCCTGCAGGTGCCGGCCAACCGGTTGGGCTACACGGTGCTCTCGCTCGGCCAGCTCAAGATGCTGCAGGAGGTGATCGCGATCGGGGTGTTCATCCCGTTCGCCATCGTCTACATGAAGCAGCCGCTGAAGCTCGACTTCCTCTGGGCCGCGCTCTGCCTCGTTGGCGCGGTGTACTTCATGTTCCGCGGGAACCTCGCGGCCGCCTGATGCGCCGCTGGCTCGGCCCCTTCGTGTCCCCTCTCCGGATCCGCACATGCGTCGATTGATCGCCGCGCTCGGCTTGTTCGTCCTCACCACCACCGCAGAAGCGCAGCGTGCGGCGCCGACGGTCGTCGTGATAGTGCGCCACGCGGAGAAGGCGGCGGAGCCCGCGAACGACCCTCCGCTCACCGAGACGGGGAAGGAGCGCGCGCAGGCGCTCGCCGCGATGCTCTCCGACGCGGCGGTCGGCGCGGTGATGCACACCCCGACCATTCGCACGCGCGATACGGCGCGCCCCGTGGCCGAGCGATTCGGCCTGACGCCGGAAGTGCTGCCGCTCGGGCCGGCCGCGGTGCACGCGGCGGCGGTCGCCGAGGCGGTGAGGAAGCACCCCGGCAAGACGGTCGTCGTGGTGGGGCACTCGAACACGATCATGGCCTACATCGCGGCCCTCGGCGGTCCCGCGCGCGGCGCGCTCTGCGACCACCAGTATGACGGCATCTACACGCTGATCATCGATGGGGCGTCGGTGAGGATGGTGGAGGGGCGATATGGGCCCGCGAATCCGGCGAACCGTGACGGTTGCGTGCAGATGCGGCCGTGAGTCGCGCCTCCATGCATAATTGCGCCCCCTGCGGCCTGTCCTCAGATTACCCTCGATATCGCCTCTTGGAGAATCGCATTGAAGCCTAGTTCCGTCGCTGCGGAAGTCGACTCGCTGGTCACGCTGGCGGACCTCCGCGCGGCGGCTGCCGTCCTCCGTGGCGTCGCGGTGCGCACTCCGCTGCTCGCTTCGGGCGCGCTCTCCGAGATTTCGGGAGTGCCGACGTACGTGAAGCCGGAGATGCTGCAGCGTGGCGGCGCCTTCAAGTTCCGCGGCGCCTACACCTTCCTCGCCGGCCTCTCGGCCGAGGCGCGCGACAAGGGCGTCATCACGGCGAGCTCCGGCAATCACGGGCAAGCGGTCGCGCTGGCCGCGAAGCTCTTCGGTGTGAGTGCCACCATCGTCATGCCGACCAACGTGCCGCGCGCCAAGAAGGACGGCGCCATCCGGCTCGGCGCGCGCTGCGTCTACGAGGGCTTCACCACCGCCGAGCGGATGGCGAAGGCCGAGGAGATCGCGCGCGACGAGGGCCTGACCATGGTGCCGCCGTTCGACCACGCGACCATCATCGCCGGCCAGGGCACGCTGGGGCTCGAGATCGCCGAGGACCTGCCGGAGGTTGGCACGGTGCTCGTGCCGATCGGCGGCGGCGGACTCAGCTCCGGCGTCGCGGCCGCCATCAAGTTGATGGTGCCGGCGGCACGAGTGATCGGCGTGGAGCCAGAGGGAAGTGCCAAGTACACGCGTGCGCGCGAGGCCGGCGAGCCGGTAGTGATACCCGCGAACCCGGGCGGTCTCGCCGACGGACTGCTCGCTACGCGCATCGGCACGCTGAACTTCGCGCACCTCGCCAAGTACCTCGACGACGTCGTGACCGTGCCGGACGCGCTGCTCCCGCCGGCGATGCGGCTGATCCTCGACCGGCTCAAGCTCGTGGCCGAGCCGAGTGGCGCGATCACCGTCGCGGCGCTGATGAACGGTCTCGTGGAGCCCACCGGGTCCACGGTCTGCATCCTGAGCGGCGGCAACATCGAGTACGACGGACTACGTCAGGTGCTCGGCGACCCAGCGGCGGCCTGACCGATGGCGATGCGCTGCCCCACCTGCGGCACGATGTACGGCGACGAAGCACGATTCTGCACGCGCGACGGAACGCGGCTGGCCGCGTTCCCCGCCGCGCCGGTTGCGGCTGCTCCCGCGGCACCGGTCGCCCCCGTGGCTCCGGCGCAGACAGCCCGCGCGGCGAGCGTATCGGGCGAGCGTCACACCTCGCCGCGCGTGGCCGATTCGCCGGCGGCCGCGAGGTCCGGTGCCAGCAGCCACGCCAACATGACGGGCCAGGTGCTCGACCGCCGTTACCAGATCGTGCGGAAGGTCGGCGAGGGCGGCATGTCGTACGTGTACCTCGCGAATGACGTCGCCACGCAGGAGCGCTACGCCATCAAGATCCTCTCGCCGGCACTCTCGAAGGACCAGAACGCGATGGCGCGGCTGCGGCGCGAGGCCGCGCTCGGCATCAGGCTCGCGCATCCGAACATCTGCCACATCGTGCGCATGGGCGAGACGGAGGACGGGCTCGTCTACGTCGTGATGCCCTACGTCGAGGGAGAGATCCTCTCGGACCGCAACTATCGCGTGGGCAAGACGACGCTCGAGGACACGGTGCGGTTCGTCGGCGAGATCGCCAGCGGCCTCGCGCTCGCGCACCAGCTCGGCATCATCCACCGGGACCTCAAGCCCGAGAACATCATGATCTGCAAGCGCGCCGATGGCGTGGAGTACGCGGTCGTGATGGACTTCGGGCTCGCAAAGGAACGGAAGGCCGGCGGCGAGCTGCAGAAGCTGACCGCGACGGGGATCATCCTCGGCACGCCCGAGTTCATGAGTCCCGAGCAGTTGCGCGGCAAGCCGCTCGACGCCCGCACCGACATCTACTCGCTGGCGTTGATGACCTACGAGATGCTCACGGCCAAGCTGCCGTTCGAGGGCAAGAACCAGCAGGAGATGATGATCGCCCGCCTGCGCAACGACCCGATCCCGGCGCGCAACCGGCGTCCGGAGTTGCCCGAGAAGATCGACGACGTGCTCCTCAAGGGCATGGCGCGCGCGCTGGAAGAGCGGTACCAGACGGCGGCGGAGTTCGCGCAGGCGCTGCGCGGCGCGGTCGCATGAACGTGCTGCGAGGCGCGGCGATGACGGTCGCAGCCTTGATCGCCGCGGCGCCGCTCGCCGCCCAGCAGTCGGGCGTGAACGTCGCCCGCTACCGCTACGCGATCACGCTGCCGGACACCGGCCGCGCGATCTCCGTCAGCGCCACCATCGAGTTCAACCGCGCGTCGGGTGAAGACGAGCTCCGGCTCGACCTCCTCGCGCCGATGAAGGTGCGCCGCGTGCGGCAGGGCTGCCGCGAGAAGGCGCTGCGTGCGGCGCGCTTCACGCACCGCGATGGCGTGGTGAACATCGCACTCGCGGCCGCAGGCACCGACACCATCAGCTGCGTGCGCGTGGACTATGCCGGCGCTCCCGCGGACGGCCTCATCATCGGCACCGACTCGGCCGGACGCTGGCTCGCGTTCGGGGACAACTGGCCGAACCGCGCGCGGCACTGGCTCGCGAGCATCGACCACCCGTCGGACAAGGCGCTGGTGGAGTTCATCGTCGATGCGCCGGCGTCGCGGCGCATCGTCGCGAACGGCACGCATCGCTCGCTCGAGCAGCGCGGGCGCCGTGCGCGCGCGACGTGGGCGACCAGCGAGCCGATCCCGACCTACCTGATGGTGATCGCGGCCGCGCCGCTCGCGGAACATTCGCTGGGCGAGACGGCGTGCGGGCTCGGGAGTGTCGGGCGCTGCGTGCCGCAGCAGGTATACACGGCGCCCGAGCAGGCGCGCTTCATGCCCGGCAACTTCCGCTTCGCCGACGACATCGTGCGCTTCTTCGCCGGCATCGTCGGGCCGTTCCCGTACGCGCAGCTCGCGCACCTGCAGAGCTCCACGCGCTTTGGCGGCATGGAGAACGCCGGCGCGATCTTCTATGCGGACCGGCTCTTCCGCACGCCAGACGGCGTCAGCGTGGGGTTGATAGCGCACGAGACGGCACACCAGTGGTTCGGCGACGCCGTCACGGAGCGCGAGTGGGGTCACCTCTGGCTCTCGGAAGGGTTCGCGACCTACTTCGCCGCGCTCTATACGGAGCACGCCGAGGGGCTCGACGAGTTTCGCGCCCAGATGGCCGCGATCCGCGCACAGGTGCTCACCGCACCCGTCGTGGCGGAGCGACCGGTGCTCGATACGGCACAAGCAGACCTGATGGCACTGCTCAACACGAACAGCTACCAGAAGGGCGGCTTCGTGCTGCACATGCTGCGCGCGGAGGTCGGCGACAGCGCGTTCTTTCGCGGCGTGCGCGCGTACTGGACGGAGCACCGCCACGGCAACGCGATGACCGCGGACCTGCGTGTCGCGGTCGAGCGCGAAGCGGAGCTTGACCTCGGGTGGTTCTTCGACCAATGGCTGACGCGGCCGGGCTACGCGACCGTGGCGACGAGCTGGGCGCACGACACGACCAACGGCTCGGTCGCCATCACGGTCACGCAGGGCGAGCGCTTTCCGCCATTCCGCTTCCCCCTGCGGCTGGAGGTCGAGGACGCCGACGGCGAGACGACGCTGGTGCAGGTGCAGGTGCCGGCGGCGCCGAGCGTGCGCCTCTCCCTGCCAGGCACCTGGCCGCGGGCGCCGCGCTCGGTGCGCGTGGATCCTCACACGGAGCTTCTCGCCGAGTTCTCCGCGACGCAGCCTTGAACGCGCGGAGATCCATCATCGCCGGCATAGCCACACTGCTCGCCGGCACCGCGGCGTTCTCGCCGCTCGCCGCCCAGCGCGTGCCTCCGCCCGCGCCGTCCCGCGCCGCCGAGTACCTCGCCGTCGGCCGGCTGGCTCTCGCCGAGCGCGAGCTCTATGCGTCGGTTGCCGCCGAACCGCGCGAGCCGGCGCACCGAGGCGCGCTCGCGCGCTACCTGGCGTCGCGCGGGCGGTTTCGCATAGCCGAGGTGTTGTACGGCGAGGCGCTGCGCTTCGGCGCCGACACGGCGGCCGTCGCGCGTGGGCTCGCGCAGATGGCGTCGTACAGGGCACCAGCCGAACGCCGGGCGATCGCCGGCGTGCGGACTCCGTCGGCAATCGTGGCGCGCGAGCGTGCGCGGTCTCCCCGCGGCGCTCCTCTTGCCGAGTCCCTCGACGGGCCGGCGGTCACGGTGCCGATCACGATGACGGAGGACGGGCGAACTCTCGCCTTTCTTTGGCTGACGGTGCGTGGCGCGAGCGGCGACGTGCTCGTCCGCGCGACGATCGACCCGACGCGTGAGGGCGTCGCCGTCGCATCGGCCGATGATTCCGCGTTCGCGATGCGGGCGTTCGGCGGGCGCGGCGCCGGCACTCCGGTGCTGATGGAGCGGCTCTCGATCGGCGAACGAACGCTGGAGTGGATCGACGCGTACGTCGACCCGGCGGTGCCGCCGGGCGAAGTGCGCATCGGCATCGACGTATTCTGGCGGTTGCGTCCAGTGATCGACGAACGCGCCGGCACGATGACATTGCCCTTCGCCGGCGAGCGCACGGAGGCGCCGCCGCGCTCGTCACACCTGCCGGTGATGCTCGCGTTCCCGGGGCTGATGCTGGTGCCGAGTCCTGGCGTACCGCCATTCGGCGTCGAGTCGGCGGAGGGGCGCGCCTACCTGCGCGGCACGCGCTGGCAGCTGGATCCGGCGAACTCGACGATCATCGTCGAGCGTTAGCGCGCGCGGCGCTGCAACTCCACGAGCAGGCACCGGTCCTGCACGACATCGATACCGGCCTTCGCGAACGCCTCGGCCGCCGCATCGTTCACGATGCCGAGCTGGAACCAGACGCTGCGCGGCTTCGCGGCGATGATGTCGTCGATGTGTGGCGGGATGTCCTCCGGACGGCGAAAGACGTTCACCATGTCGATCGGCTCACCGATGCCCGCGACGGTGCGGTACACCCGCTCACCGAGGATCTCCGTGACGTCGGGATAGTAGACCGGCACAGGGATGATCCGCAGTCCGACCGCTTGGGCGTACTCGGGCACATAGAAGGCGGGAGCGCCCGTTTCCTCGGTCTTGATGCCGAGCACGGCAACGGTTCGCGTGCCCTCGAGGACCCGCGAGATGCCATCGGCCGTGTTCACCAGGTGGTCGCGCCACGCGACGGATTCGGTACCGTTCTTGGTCATCGGGTAGGGGTAAAAGTGGGTACGACAGGCTAGATTTGGGGGCTACCTCTCACAGTCCTCCCCCCAACGGAGCGCGTTCGATGCGGATGCTCGTCCTCGGTGCCGGCCTGCAGGGTTCCGCCTGCGCCTATGACCTCCTGCAGAACCCGGCGATCACCGAAGTTCGCCTCGCCGACCGAACGGTCGACCATCTGCCGGCGTTCCTCCAGCCGTACGTCGGGGGCGAGCGCCTCAAGCTCATCACCCTCGACGTGAAGGACAGCGCGGCCGTTGGGCAGGCGATGGCGGGCGTGAAGTCCGTGATGTGCGCCATCCCATACTACTTCAATCTCCCCATGTCGGAGGCCGCGATCGCGGCCGGCGCGAACTTCTGCGACCTCGGCGGCAATACGGAGATCGTCCAGCAGCAGCAGAAGCTCTCCGCGGCGGCGGAGGCCAAGGGCCTCTCGATCATCCCGGACTGCGGCCTTGCGCCGGGCATGGTCAACATCCTCGCGCAGCTCGGCATCGACCGTTGCGACTCCGTGGATTCGGTGCGGATCTACGTCGGCGGCCTGCCGCAGGAGCCGACGGGCCCGCTCAAGTACCAGATCGTCTACTCGATCGAGGGCGTACTCGATTACTACACGACGCTCTCGTGGGTGGTGCGCGACGGCAAGCGCACGCAGGTGAAGGCGCTCAGCGAGGTCGAGCCGGTGCGATTCGACTCCCCGGTCGGCGAGCTCGAGGCGTTCCACACCGCGGGCGGCCTCTCCACGATGGCGTTCCGGTACGAGGGCAAGATCCCGACGATGGAGTACAAGACGCTCCGCTACCCGGGGCACGCGAGCATCATGGAAGCCGTCCGCGAGCTCGGCCTGCTGGAGCTCGAGCCGGTCGACGTGAAGGGCACCAAGGTCGTGCCGCGCGAACTGGCGATCGCCGCGATGCAGCCGCGCCTCACCAAGAAGAACAGCCCTGACCTCGTCGCGCTGCGCGTCACCGTCGGCGGCAAGAAGGCCGGCAAGAACGTCGTCCACAACTTCGAGCTGGTGGACCGCCACGACGCCACGCGCGGCATCAGCGCGATGATGCGGACGACGGGTTTCTCGCTCTCCATCACCGGGCAGCTGCAGGCCGAGGGCGCGGTCAAGCCGCTCGGGGTGCACACCCCTGACGAGTGCATGCCGGGCGAGCGCTACGTGACCGAACTGGGCAAGCGCGGCATCCTGATCCGGCAGACGACGGAAGGTTGATCCCTCAGGCACGTCACGAAATGATGCCGATCCCGGAACGTATCGCGCGCCCGGTGGGTAGCTTTCATAGGCACCACACACCAAAAAGGAGCGCGACATGCTGAAGTTCGCTCTCGTGATAGCGGTGCTGCTGGCCCTTCCAGGCACAGCACTCGTTGCCCAGAATCCGCCACCGGCGGCGCAGGATACGCGGGACGCTGCAACGATCATCCGCGAGTACTACCGCGGCCCGGGACGCGGCGTGGCCGAGAGCCGGGACCAGCTGCCCGCCGGTTCGATGGAGCGGCTGCGGGTGGACGCGACGCTGCCGGAAGACCTCGCGCGGCACATGCTGCCGTTGCCGGTGGATCTCACGCGCACGCTGCCCGGCGTGGAGCGTGGCCAGGTGCGTGGACGCATCGGTCAGCGAGTAATCCTGATCGAGCGGACGTCGCAGCGGATCCTCGAGGTCGTGGACATCACGCGCTGAGCTGCGGCGCCGTGGTTCGAGGTGGAGGTCAACACTCTGGGTGAGGGTTTGCGTAACGAGGGTAGCCCGTGGCTCGTCCGTCCCTGACAAGTGGGACATACCTCAACGGAAGGAGGGAACGATGCCGGAGAACGCCTTCGTAGTCCGTACCTTCCAGAACAACGTCGAAGCCGAGTTCGCGCGTGCGGTGCTCGATGCCAATGGCATCGTCTCGATGTTGCTGAAGGACAATGCCGGGGGAATGCTTCCGTTCCTCGACGTGCTGCACCCGGTCCGGCTCGTGGTGCGGCAGGTGGACGTCGACACGGCGATCCGCCTGCTCGACGCGACCGCGGCGACCGACCCCCATGCGCCGCCCCCGCTGCTCAGCTGATCGACGCGGTTCCTAGCGGGAGAAGCCCGCGAGCGTGGCGCCCATGGCGTCGATGGCCTCGCGGGCTCGCCAGAGATCACGACCGTTGTAGATGAACGCGAAGGCGAGTTCCTCGCCGTTCGCTGCGGTGACGTAGCCGCCGAGCGAGGCGACATCGTTGGTCGTGCCGGTCTTCGCGCGAAGCTTTCCCTGCGCGGCGGTCGCGCGCATGCGCGTCTTGAGGGTCTCGCTCATCCCCGCCACCGGCAACGAGGCGCGGAGGACGGGGCCCCAGGGCGCGGCGTTCGAATACGAGAGCAGCTGCACCATCGACCGTGCGGTGACGCGGTCGAGCGTGGAGAGGCCGCTGCCATCGGCGGCGAACACATCGTCCGGCCGCACGCCCACGCGCTCCGTGAGGAAGGCACGGAGCGATTC
>DATLLD010000057.1:0-10432 GCA_035538035.1 Gemmatimonadaceae bacterium
TCCCATCCGACGCCGGCCGATAAACCAGGAAGCTCACGATCTCTCCCTTTTTCACGCCCGCGAGCGCGGCCTGCAGGTCGTCGGTGGTCTGGATCTTCTTCTTCGACGGCAGCACCTGCACGATCACGTCCTGGCCGACGACCACGCCCGCGTCACGCATCGGGCTGCCGGGCTCCATCTCCGCGATCAACAGGCCGCGGTACTCGGCGGGGACGTTTCCGGCGCGGATCAGCTCGGCGGGCATGGGCACCACGCTGATGCCGAGGCGCGACGACGCGGGTGCGGGGGCCGGGCGAGGCGTGTCGGCGGCCGCTACGGTCTCCTCGGCGGTCGGCGCCGAGCCGAGCCGCACGCGGAACGTCTTCTTGGTGCCGTAGCGCATCGCCTCGAGCTCGACGACATCGCCCGCCTTCTTGGCGCGGATCACGCGCTGCAGCTCGTTCACGCGGTCCACCGTGCGACCGTCCGCCTTGGTGATGATGTCACCGGGCTCCATCCCCGCCTTGACGGCGGGCGAGTTGGCATCGGTGAAGCCGCCGACCTTCACGCCGGCTATCCGCGAGAGGCCCGCCACCTGCGCGTCCTCGGGCTGCACCTCGGCGATCGCGACGCCGATCACCGCGCGGCGCGATTCCCCGAATGCGATCAGGTCCTCCATCACGAGCTTGGCGAGCGTGATCGGGATGGCGAAGCCGTAGCCCGAGTAGTAGCCCGTCTGCGACGCGATGGCCGAGTTGATGCCGATGACCTCGCCGCGGCTGTTCACGAGCGGGCCGCCCGAGTTGCCGGGGTTGATGGCGGCGTCGGTCTGGATCATGTCCTGGATGTCGTACTGCGAACGCTGCAGGCCATTGAGCCCGCGACCCTTGGCGCTGACGATGCCGGCCGTGACGGTGAAGTCGAGGCCGAGCGGGTTGCCGATGGCGAGCACCCACTCGCCGATGCGCAGCTTCTCGTCGTCGCCGAAGGCGATGGTCGTGAAGTTCTTGCCCTCGATCTTGAGCACGGCCACGTCGGTGGTCGGGTCGCGCCCGACGACTTTGGCCGGCAGCTCGCGGCGGTCGGTCATCTTCACGATGACGCGGTCGGCGCCTTCGACGACGTGGTTGTTCGTGAGGATGTAGCCGTCACGCGAGACGATGAAGCCGCTGCCCGAGCCCTGCTGAAGGCGGGGCTGCTGCTGCGGCGCCTCGAACTGGCGGAAGAACTCCTCGAAGCCCGGCGGTACCTGCTGCGGGCGCTGCCGGGTGCTCGGCCGCGCGCGCGCGTCGCGCTCGGTCTGGATGGAGACCACGGCCGGCGTGACGTGCTCGGAGATCGAGACGAAGGCGTTGCTCGACTCCGCCATGGGGCGGGTCTCCTCCGTCGGCGGCTTGGCCGTGCCCGCCTGCGCGAAGACGCGGTCGGTCCAGTCCATGGACGAGGCGAAGAAGACGCCGCCCGCGAAGGCGATCACGGACGCCGTGATGATCTTGGTGCGGCTCAGATGGATGCTCATTGAGAGTGTCCGTATTGATGATGATGCTGAACTATAGCGCGGGCGGAGTGGTGGGGCACTCACGCGCTCGGTGTGGGGCGGGCAAGACTGCGGATACCGGCGGCGCTCGAGTATATGAGTACCGGGACGGGACCCGAAGGTTTCCGTCCCGGCAGCTCGCATCACAAAGGTTCGAGCTATTCCTTCTTGTCGTCCACGACCTCGAAGTCGGCCTCGACGACCTCCTCTTCCTTCTTCGCATCGGCGGCGGGCTCGCCGGCCGGCGCTGCACCGTCGGACGGGGCAGCGGCCTGCGCCGCGTACACGGCCTGCCCCGCGGCCTGGAACGCCGCGTTCAACTCTTCCAGCGCGGCCTTGATCTCGTTCATGTCCTCGCCGCGGTGCGCCTTGCGGGCGCGCTCCACCGCCGAGTCCAGCCGCGTCTTCAGGTCGGCCGGCACCTTGTCCGACCACTCCTTCGACTCCTTCTCCACCTGATAGGCCAGCGTGTCCAGGCGGTTGCGCGTGTCGATCTCCTCGCGCTTGCGCTTGTCCTCGCCGGCATTGACCTCGGCGTCCTTCACCATGCGGTCGATCTCGGCGTCCGACAGGCCGCTCGACGCCTCGATGCGGATCTTCTGCTCCTTGCCGCTGGCCTTGTCCTTGGCCGCCACGTGCAGGATGCCGTTGGCGTCGATGTCGAAGGTGACCTCGACCTGCGGCATGCCGCGCGGGGCCGGCGGGATGCCCGTCAGCTGGAACTTGCCGATCGTCTTGTTGTGCAGCGCCAGTTCGCGCTCGCCCTGCAGCACGTGGATCTCGACCGTGGTCTGGTTGTCGTCGGCCGTGGAGAAGGTCTCGGACTTCTTGGTCGGGATGGTGGTGTTGCGGGGGATCAGCACGGTGGTCACGCCACCGAGCGTCTCGATGCCGAGCGAGAGCGGCGTCACGTCGAGCAGCAGCACGTCCTTCTGCTCGCCGGTGAGCACGGCGCCCTGGATGGCCGCGCCGACGGCGACGACCTCGTCCGGGTTCACGCCCTTGTGCGGCTCCTTCTTGAAGAACTCCTTGACGATCTCCTGGATCTTGGGCATGCGCGTCGAGCCACCCACGAGGATGACCTCGTCGATGTCGGCCGGCGTCATGCCGGCGTCCTTGAGCGCCTTCTCCATCGGCGCCTTGGTGCGCTGCACGAGATCGTCCACCAGCTGCTCGAGCTTGGCGCGCGTGAGCTGGTAGTTGAGATGCTTGGGGCCAGACTGGTCGGCGGTGATGAACGGCAGGTTGATGTCCGTGCTCATCGTGCCGGAGAGCTCGACCTTGGCCTTCTCGGCCGCTTCCTTGAGGCGCTGGAGCGCCATCGCGTCCTTCGAGAGGTCGATCGCCTGGTCCTTCTTGAACTCGGCCACCAGCCAGTCGATGACCTTCTGGTCGAAGTCGTCGCCGCCCAGGTGCGTGTCACCGTTGGTCGACTTGACCTCGAACTGACGCGTGCCGTCCACCTCGTAGAGCTCGAGGATGGAGATGTCATACGTGCCACCGCCCAAGTCGAACACGGCGACCTTCTCGTCCTTCTTCTTGTTCTTGTCGAGTCCGTACGCCAGCGCGGCGGCGGTCGGCTCGTTGACGATGCGCAGCACCTCGAGACCGGCGATCTTGCCGGCGTCCTTGGTAGCCTGGCGCTGGGAGTCGTTGAAGTAGGCAGGCACCGTGATGACCGCCTTGCTCACGGAGTGGCCGAGGTAATCCTCAGCCGTCTGCTTCATCTTCTGCAGGATCATCGCCGAGATCTCGGGGGGCGTGTACGTCTTGCCCTGCACCTCGATGGAGGCCTGGTCGTTGGCGCCCCGCGCGATCTTATATGGGACGCGCGCGATCTCGGTCTTGACCTCGTCCATCTTGGCGCCCATGAAGCGCTTGATCGAGAAGACCGTGTTCGCGGGGTTCGTCACGGCCTGGCGCTTGGCGATGGTGCCGACGAGGCGGTCGCCGTCCTTGGTGAAGCCAACGACGGACGGCGTGGTGCGCCCGCCCTCGGCGTTCGGGATGACCACCGGGTCACCGCCTTCCATCACGGCGACGACGGAGTTCGTCGTGCCGAGGTCGATTCCGATAACCTTGTCTGCCATTGGGTCCTCGAGGGAGTATCTTTTCGGTAACGGTCTATTGCCCGCCGACGGCCGGACAATCGTGGCTGGCGGGAAGGAATGCTGTCTCGGAGAGAGGCAAGGCTGGGGCCAAGGATTCGCGCCGATTTGGCACGACCTGCTCGGGCCCGACCGGCGAACGCCTGACATTTAGACGCCATGATACCGATCAGTGACGACAATCCGACGGTAAGGCTGCCCGTGATGACAATCGTCATCCTGGTGGCGCTCGCCGTCGTCTGGTTGTTCGTCCAGGACGGTGGATTCGACCAGCGTCAACTCGCCTTCAGCATCTGCAACCTGGGCCTCGTGCCCGGCGAGTTGAGCGGCATGGCGCCGCTCGGGAGCGGCATCCCGATCACTCGTACGCTCTCGTGCGTCATCGACGCCGAACGCATCAACTGGTTCACGCCGGTGATCTCGATGTTCCTGCACGGGAGCTGGGCTCACCTCCTCGGCAACGCCCTCTTCCTCTGGGTGTTCGGCAACAACATCGAGGACGTGATGGGCGGTGCGCGGTTCCTCGCGTTCTACTTGATCTGCGGACTGGCGGCTGCGGCGGTGCACGTGCTGGTGGACCCGTCGAGCCCGGTGCCGACGGTGGGTGCTTCGGGCGCCATCTCGGGCGTGATGGGCGCGTACTTGCTGCTGTATCCGCGCGTGCGGGTGCGGATGCTCTTCATCTTCCTGATCTTCTTCAAGATCATCCCGCTGCCCGCCTGGCTCGTGCTCATCTGGTGGTTCGGGCTGCAACTCCTGATGGGGCTGCCGCAGCTCTCGACGGCGGGGGACCTGACGGGCGGGACGGCGGTCTGGGCCCATGTCGGCGGATTCGTCGCCGGAGCGCTGCTGATCCGGCTCTTCGAGCGCCCCGACCTCGTCGAGCGCCGGCGCGCCATCCTGTTGCAGCGCGGTCTCTTGGCCGTTCCGCGCTGAATCTCCGGTAAATTTCTTGCCACGGATTGTTCTCCGTGGTTTGCGGGCCGTCTCCGACGCGCGGTATCTTTGTGGGACGCACCGAGTCACCGAACCGTGCATTCCGCGCGCCAGTCGTCCCCAAAGTGCCGCCTCTGCGGATCCCCACCGTGAGATTCCTCCCGAAGGATGAAGGTTTTTTCGGACTGTTCGACCAGCTCTCCGCGCGCCTGAAGACATCGGCCGCCCTACTCAAGGACTTGTTCCACGAGCCAGCCCGGCTGGATGAGTTGATCACGAAGATCAAGGCGGAGGAACATGCCGCCGACGCGATCACCTACGACATCATGCAGCGCATCGACCGCAGCTTCGTGACGCCGCTGGATCGCGAGGACATCCACCTGCTGGCCAACCGGCTGGACAACGTGGTGGACCTGATGGATGGCACCGCGCGCCGCGTCGCGATGTTCCACATCGCGGAGCGGCACGACCAGGCGATCGCCCTGATCGACGTGCTGGCCGATTGTGCGGACGCGATCGCGCGGGGCGTGAAGGAGATCCGCACGCCGACCGCGGTGCACAAGGCGGCGCGCGAGGTCAAGGCGCTGGAGGAGAAGGCCGACGCGCTCTACGCCAAGGCGATCGCCGACCTCTTCCGCGGCAAGCCGGATGCGCTCGAGGTGATCAAGTGGAAGGAGATCTACGACACCCTCGAGAACGCCGTCGATGAATGCGAGGATGTCGCCAATGTGCTCGAGAGCATCTCCCTCAAGAACTCCTGATCGTGGTCTGGTACATCCTCGCCATCGTCGGCGTAGCGTTCCTCTTCGACTACATCAACGGGTTCCACGACAGCGCCAATTCGATCGCGACGATCGTCGGCACGCGCGTCCTCAGCCCGTTCACGGCCGTCGTCTGGGCGGCCTCGTTCAACTTCCTCGCGCTGTTCATCTTCGAGACGAAGGTCGCCAAGACCATCGGGACGGGGATGATCGACATGGCGATCGTGAATCCGGACGTGATCCTCGCCGGGTTGCTCGGCGCCATCACCTGGAACCTGATCACCTGGTGGTATGGCATCCCGTCCAGCTCGTCGCACGCGCTGATCGGCGGCTATGGCGGCGCGGCGGTGGCGAAGGCCGGCTTCGCGGCGCTGCTGCTGCCGGGCTGGGTGAAGCCGGTGATCTTCATCTTCCTCTCGCCGATGGTCGGCATGGCGGCGGGCTGGGGCCTGATGGTCGGCACGACCTGGCTCTTCCGCAAGGCGCATCCGAAGAAGGTCGAGCCGATCTTCCGCGGCATGCAGATCACCAGCTCGGCGCTGTTCTCGCTCTCGCACGGCGCCAACGACGCACAGAAGACGATGGGCATCATCGTCTCGCTGCTGGTGGCGGGGCAGGCGTACTTCGTCAACGAGACCGGCTTCCTGCGGCACTTCCTGATCACCGACGGCGACACGATCCCGTTCTGGGTGAAGTTCGGCGCGCACCTCGCCATCGCGACGGGCACGCTGATGGGCGGATGGCGGATCGTCCACACGCTGGGATCGCGGGTCACCAAGCTGCGGCCGATCGGCGGGTTCTGCGCCGAGACGGGCGGCGCATCGGCCATCTTCCTCGCGACCGCGATGGGCGTGCCGGTGAGCACGACGCACACGATCTCCGGCGCGATCGTCGGCGTGGGCGCGACGCACCGCCTCTCGGCCGTGCGGTGGGGGCTCGCGAGCCGGATGGTCTGGGCGTGGGTGCTGACGATCCCGGCGGCCGCTTCCGTCGCGGCCATCTCGTACTTGATCGTCTCCGCCGTGAGTCGCTGAGGCAATCGACGTGAGCGTGCCGCAGGTGTCCATCGCGGGTGCCGCGGAACGGAACCCGGCGTTCCTGAACCGCGAGCTCTCGTGGCTCGAGTTCAACGCTCGGGTGCTCCACGAGGCAGAGGACGAGCGCACGCCGCTCCTCGAGCGGCTGAAGTTCCTGGCCATCTACGCCTCGAACCTCGACGAGTTCTACATGGTGCGGGTGGCGGGCCTGCGCCGCCAGCTCTCGGCCGGCGTGCTCGGCACGCATTCCGACGGGCTCACGCCCGCCGAGCAGCTCGAGCGGATCGATGCGCGGGTGCGCGTGCTGAACGAGCGCGCGCGCATCTGCCTGCACGGGGTGCTGTTGCCGCGGCTCGCGACGATCGGCGTGCGGCTGCTCGCGCCCAAGGAGCTCACGGCGCCGGAACGCGAACGCATCGACGCGTTCTTCGACGTGCAGGTGTTTCCGGTGCTCACGCCGCTGGCGGTGGACCCCGGACATCCGTTCCCGTACATCTCGAACCTCTCGCTCTCGCTGGCGGTCGAGCTGCGCGACCCGGAGCGCGGCGACGTGCGGTTCGCGCGCGTGAAGGTCCCCAAGAGCCTGCCGCGCTGGGTGCCGACCGGCGTGCCGAACACCTTCGTGCCGCTCGAGGCGCTGGTCGTCTCACGGCTCGACGCGCTCTTCCCGGGCATGGACATCCTCGGCGCGCACGTCTTCCGGCTCACGCGCTACTCGGACCTCGAGATCTCGCACACCGAGGAGCCCGAGGACCTGCTGGCGATGATCGAGGAGCAGCTCTTCCAGCGGCGCTTCGGCGAGGTCGTGCGGCTGGAGGTGGAGACGGGCATGCCGCTGCACCTGCGCGAACTGCTGCTCGACGAGCTCCGGGCGAGCGAGGCGCCGGAGATGGCGCCGCTCTCCGAGCGCGAGGTGCATGCCCCCGGGCCGTTGCTCGACACCAGCGACCTCCTCGCGCTCGCGTCGCTCGACTTCCCCGAGCATCGCGACCCGCCGCTGATCCCGTCCGTGCCGAGCGAGTTGCGCGACACTGCGCGGTCGATCTTCGACGTCATCCGCGAGCACGAGATCCTCGTGCACCATCCGTTCGAGTCGTTCGGCGCCTCGGTCGAGACGTTCATCGAGTCGGCGGCGCGCGACGAGCACGTGCTGGCCATCAAGATCACGCTCTACCGCACATCGGGCGACGGCGCGATCGTGGCCGCGCTCACCGAGGCGGCGCAGCGCGGAAAGCAGGTGGCTGTGCTGGTGGAGCTGCAGGCGCGGTTCGACGAGATCAACAACATCGCCTGGGCGCGCACGCTGGAGTCGTTCGGCGTGCACGTGGTGTACGGGCTGCCCGGCCTCAAGACGCACACCAAGACCGCGCTCGTCGTGCGCCGCGAGCCCGACGGCATCCGTCGCTACGTGCACATCGGCACCGGCAACTACAACACCCGCACGGCCCGCATCTACACCGACCTCGGCATCATGACCTGCGACGAGCGGATCGGTGCCGACATCAGCGACCTGTTCAACGCGCTCACCGGCTACTCGCGCCAGAAGGAGTACCGCCGGCTGCTCGTGGCGCCGGTCAACATGCGCGAGTCGATCCTCGCGCTGATCGACCGCGAGACGGCGTGCGCCGTCTCGGGGCGTCCGGGACGGATCATCGCCAAGATGAACGCGCTGGTGGACGAGGAGTGCATCGCGGCGCTCTACCGCGCCTCGGCGGCCGGCGTGGAGGTCGACTTGATCGTGCGCGGCATCTGCTGCCTGCGACCCGGCGTGCCGGGCCTCTCGGAGCGCATCCGCGTCATCAGCATCATCGGGCGGTTCCTCGAGCACTCGCGGCTCTGGATGTTCGGCAACGACGGCGCGCCGCAGTACTACTTCGGCTCGGCCGACTGGATGCCGCGCAACCTCGACCGCCGGGTGGAGGTCGTGACGCCGGTGGAGAACCCGCTCTTCCAGCGGCGGCTGCAGTCGGTGCTCGACGTCTGCCTCGCGGACAATCGCCAGGCGTGGGACCTGCAGCCCGACGGCACGTACGTGCAGCGCCAGCCGGGCGAGCGGGGCGAGCGGGCGACGCATCGCATGCTCCTGCGCGACCCGTGGGGCGGCAGCCGCGAGAGCGGGGCGTTCGACATCGAGGTGAGCGCGCTGGTGAATCCCGGTGCGCGCGGGCCGGGGCGGCCGCCGTCGTCCAGCGCGTCGCACGCGGCAATCACTGACAGGTAGCAGGTAGCAGGTGTCAGGTTACAGGCAGCGCAGGCGGAAAGATCGCACCTGCTACCTGTTACCCGTTACCTCTTGAATCACGACCCCCGTCGGGCTCACCACTTCGACCTGCAGTCCAGCCACGTCGGCGAGCAAGGCACTCTTCCGGCTCGCGCCCCAGAGCTCCAGGCGCATGTTGCCCTTGGCGCGCTTCGCGACCGGCGTCACGCGGATGGCGCGCGCGAGCCAGCGCACCTTCAGCTTGTCCACCGCGCCGACGTGCCCGCGGTCGAATCCGTCAGCCACGCGCAGCAGCGCGCTGAGGCGGCGCACGCGCGCGCGGGCTTCGACGCTCAGGTCCCAGAAGTCGCCATGCTTGCGCTTCGGTGCGGCGCCGCGGTGATAGCGCGCCACCAGCGCGATCACCACCTGCTCCTCGGGTGACATGCCGAGCAGGTCGGCATGGCGGATCAGGTGGAACGAGTGCTTGTGGTGGTCTTCGTAGTTGATGTGATAGCCCACATCATGCAGCAGGGCGGCGTCAGCGAGCGTCTGGCGCTCCGACGACTCGCATCCGATGCGCGAGCCCAACGCGTCGAACAGCTGCAGCGAGAGGCGCTGCACCTGCTTGGAGTGAGGCTCCTCGTAGTGGCAGCGCTCGGCGAACGCGATCACCGAGCGCTCGCGCGCCTGGCCGCGGTCGGCGATCACCGGCGTCACCCGCGCCGTCTCGAGCAACAGTCCCTCGCGAATGCCATACGCCGACGCCGCGACGTCGCGCGGCTCGACGCGTGCCAACACCTCGGCCGCAACGGCGAGACCGGCCACAATGATGTCGGCGCGGCCGGGATTGAGGCCGGGCACGTGGAGCCGCTCCTCCTGGTCCATCTCGACCAGACGTTCGAGGATGTGCTCGACCTCGGCCTGCGGGATGCGCGTGCCGTGCACGCTCGGCACGCGCACGCCCTGCTGGGCGAGGAAGATGCCGGCGAGGTTCGTGAAGGTGCCGCCAGAGCCGATGACCTCGGCGCCGCGCCAGTCGCGCACCGGCAGCGCGTCGCGAATCGCCGCGCGCACCACCTTCCGCAGCTTGCGCACGCCTTTCTTGAACGCGCCGTCGCGCCCGGTAAGGAACTGTTCGGTGAGGCGCACGGCGCCGAACGGGAACGAGCGCAGGCGTTCGACGAGCCCCTCCGCCGCGAGCACGAGCTCGAGCGAACCGCCGCCGATGTCCATGACCACCGAACGGCCGCGACCGAGCTCGAAATGGGCGAGCGCGGAGCGGAAGGCGAGCCGCGCCTCTTCTTCCCCCTGGAGCACGCGCGCCTTGAGGCCGGTCTCGCGGCGCACGCGCGCGAGGAAGGCGCCGCCGTTCACGGCCTCGCGCACGGCGCTCGTCGCAACGACCTCGATCTGCTTGGCGCCCAGGTGGCGGGCGAGCGTCGCCATGCGCACGAGCGCCTCGGCGGCGACGTTCATGTGCGCATCGTCCAGGCGTCCCGTCACGGTGAGCCCGGAACCGAGGCGTGGCGCTGCCTTCATCTCGTCCACGATGCGGATCTCACCGGTGGGCGAGACGTCGGCGACGATCTGCCGGATGGAGTTGGAGCCGATGTCGATGGCGGCGATGCGTTTGTCGTTCATTCGTTGGCCGCGGGGCAGGTGCCGGGTGAGAGGCGGTCCAGCCGGTCACTCTCGAGGCGCGCGACAGTCGTCGGCAGCGGCACGTAGCCGAGCGCCGACGCACTGGCACTGCCCTCGGTGAGCGCCCAGCGGACGAATGCCACGAAGTGCCGGCCACGCACCTCGTCGCGCAGCACGCGGTCCGCGACGAGGCGTGTGACGGCGGCGACAGGGTACGCCGCGGGATCCCG
>DATLLD010000058.1:0-22468 GCA_035538035.1 Gemmatimonadaceae bacterium
CCGCCAGACGTCAGCCGGCGGCAGTTCAACTCCAACGCCGTGCTGCGCTGGGAGTACCGGCCGGGATCGGTGATCTTCGTCGTCTGGCAGCAGGGGCGCAGCCACGCCGCGCCGTTCGGAGGCGACTTCGACGCCGGTCGCGACCTCGATGGACTCTTCGGCCAGCGGCCCGACAACACGCTGCTGGTGAAGGCGTCGTACTGGTTCAATCCGTGACAACGGCGGGCGAGCTGGCGGTGGGCCGCGTCGCGGCCGGCGTGCTGACGGCGGGCGAGGTGCGCCGCGTGATCTTCGCGTCGTCGCTCGGCACGGTCTTCGAGTGGTACGACTTCTACCTCTACGGCTCGCTCGCCGCGATCATCAGCCGGCAGTTCTTCTCCGGCGTCAACCCGACGGCGGCGTTCATCTTCGCGCTGCTCGCCTTCGCCGCCGGGTTCGCGGTGCGCCCGTTCGGCGCGCTCGTGTTCGGCCGGCTCGGCGATCTCGTCGGGCGCAAGCACACGTTCCTCATCACCATCGTGATCATGGGCGTGTCGACGTTCGTCGTCGGCGTGCTCCCGACCTACGCGCAGATCGGCATGGCCGCACCCATCATCCTCGTGCTGTTGCGGCTGCTCCAGGGCCTCGCCTTGGGCGGCGAGTACGGCGGTGCCGCGACGTACGTGGCCGAGCATGCGCCGCACGGCAAGCGCGGCGTCTTCACGTCGTGGATCCAGACGACCGCCACGCTCGGGCTCTTTCTCTCGCTGCTCGTGATCCTCGGCTGCCGCCTGGCGCTCGGCAACGAGGCGTTCGAGGCGTGGGGATGGCGCATCCCGTTCCTCGTCTCGCTCGTGCTGCTCGCCGTCTCGGTCTGGATCCGGCTGACGCTGTCCGAGTCGCCGCTCTTTCAGCAGATGAAGGCGCAGGGTACGCAGTCCAAGGCGCCGCTCACCGAGTCGTTCGCGCGCTGGGGGAACGTGAAGCTCGTCCTGCTGGCCCTGTTCGGGCTCACGGCGGGACAGGCCGTGGTCTGGTACACGGGGCAGTTCTACACGCTGTTCTTCCTCACGCAGACACTGAAGGTCGACGCGCAGGCGGCGAACATCCTCGTGGCGGTGTCGCTGCTGCTCGGCACGCCCTTCTTCATCGTCTTCGGCGCGCTCTCCGACCGCATCGGTCGCAAGCCGATCATCATGGCCGGGTGCGCGCTGGCGGCGCTGACCTACTTCCCGATCTTCCGCGCCATCACGCACTACGCGAACCCGGCGCTCGAGCAGGCGCAGCACAGCGCGCCGGTGGTGGTCGCGGCCGACGATCGCGGATGCTCGGTGCAGTTCAACCCCGTGGGCACGAGTCGCTTCACGTCGCCGTGCGACGTCGCCAAGGCGGCGCTGGTGAGCCGGGGCGTGCCGTACTCGAACGAGGCGATCTCGCTGCCGGCCGAGGTCCGCGTCGGCAGCACGGTCATCCCGTCATATGACGCGACATCGCCGGACGCCGCCGCACAGCGCGCAGCGTTCGAGGCGTCATTGGGCACCGCGCTCGACGAAGCGGGATATCCCGTGCGCGCCGACATGGACGCCCTCGACCGTCCGATGGTCGTGCTGCTGCTCTTCATCCTCGTGCTCTACGTGACGATGGTGTACGGGCCGATCGCCGCGATGCTCGTCGAGATGTTCCCGACGCGCATCCGCTACACCTCGATGTCCTTGCCGTACCACATCGGCAACGGCTGGTTCGGCGGCTTCCTGCCGACGACGGCGTTCGCGATCGTCGCCGCGCGCGGCGACATCTACTCGGGGTTGTGGTATCCCGTGGCGGTCGCCGCGCTGACGCTGGTGGTGGGCTCGATCTTCCTCCGCGAGACCAAGGACGTCGACATCGGGAACGCGTGACACTTGCCCTGCACCGTGGGGTAGTGTGCGCATGAGAACGGGAGACTGCGCGTCGATGCTGGTGGCCGCATGGCGCCGCGGTCGGGTTGTCTTGCTCGTGCTCGCGATGCCGGCGTTCGTGGCGGCTGCGGCGCAGGAGACGCCGGCGCCCGCGGAGATCGCCCCGTCGGCGCCGGTCTCCTCGTCCGGCTGGAACGGCGTCGAGGTCTGGGGCGGACTTGCCTCCGGCTCTCCCAGCTGGGGCGTGCTGGGTCAGTTGCCCGGGATGAACCTCGGCATCGTCGCGCTGCGCATCTCGCGCCCGTTGGGCCGGGGCGCCACGGAAGACACGGGCTCGCGGCTGACGGAGTTCACCGTCGACTTCGTGCCGTTCGTGCGGGTGTCGCCTTCGTACATCAGCCTGCGCGGCACGGGCACCGCGTGCACGCCGGGGCGCATCTGCATGCTCATTCCGCCGGCGAGCTCGCAGCATGAGCTCTTCCCGGACGGTTCGCCTCGCGGCTTCGGGTTCAACCCGGCGGGCATCACGACGCGCTTCCGCCGAGATCGATCGGTGTCGCCGTGGCTCGGCGCAGCCGTCGGCGCACTCTGGTTCGACAAGAATGTCCCGAGCACGCGGTCGGCTCGCTTCAACTTCACGGCCGCGCTCGAGGCGGGATTGCGGCTGGGGCCGCCGCGCGAGCCGGGGATCACGGTGTCGTACCGCTTCCACCACCTCTCGAATGCCAGCACTGCGGGCGAGAACCCGGGGCTCGCGTCGCATCTGGTGAGCATCGGCATTCATGGCTGGCGCCGCCCCGACTAACTGTGTGACCGTCGTCACGCGATTCGCGCCAGCTCACGAACATGTGACGGATAAGCGTGACGACCGTTGTGCCACTGGGGTATACCACGCACGATGATGCATACACCCAGATCGTTTCTCCTCGTTGCGCTTGCGGCGGTCGCTGCCTGCTCATCCGGTCCGAGTTCGTCTCCCGAGACGCGCGGAGCGGAGGGGCGCGCGCAGGCCTCGCTGCCGGGCGGCCTCCTGCAGCGGGTCAGGCTGCAACCGGCCGTACTCGTCGACGGCCGTGATGTCGAGATCCGCTCGGTGCTCATCAACCAGGGCTCAGCTCCGGTCGTGGTGACGACGCGCATGTGCGGCCTCGACTATGCCGGTGCGCTCGAGCTCACGCACCCACCCGAGGTGCTCAAGTGCGCGGGGTTCAGCGCGACCTCGACGCTCGCGCCCGGGGACTCCCTGGTCGATGGCGACCTCATGCGCGTGGCGAGCGCGCCGGGCGAGTATGAGCTGAGGGTGCGGCACGTGCTGGATCCGGAGAAGTGGCTCTCGCTCAGGGTCATCGTTCGGGCACCCTGACGGCACGTGCGGCGCGTGCCGTGTGTGCGCCGTGTGTGCGCCGTGTGTGCGCCGTGTGCGCGCCGTGTGCGCGCCGGCGGCCGGGATCGCGTGTAAGATTGGGATGACGATTTCATCGCGACATTCGCAGGAGACGATCATGCGTCACCTCCCGACGCCGGGCCGGTGCCTGGCCTTGGCTCTCCTCCTCGCCGGCTGCGGCAATCCGCGCGTGGACGCGCAGGGTGCCGCCCCCGCCTCTCCGCAGCCATCCTCCACCGCAGACGTCGTGCGCGCCGAGACGGTGGCCAGTGGCCTCGAGCACCCGTGGGCGCTCGCCTTCCTTCCGGACGGTCGCATCCTCGTGACCGAGCGCCCGGGACGACTGCGCATCGTGGCGACCGATGGTTCGCTCTCCGCGCCGCTCACGGGCGTGCCGGCGGTCGTGGCGCAGGGGCAGGGTGGACTGCTCGATGTCGCCATCGACCCGGACTTCGCGACCAATCGTCTTGTCTACCTCTCGTTCGCCGAGGCGGGCGAGCGCGGCACCAACGGCGCGGCCGTGGCTCGGGGCCGGCTCGGCGATGCCGGGCTCGAAGGCACGGAGGTCATCTATCGACAGACGCCGAAGGTCGCGTCGAGCGGCCACTTCGGCTCGCGACTCGTGTTCGCGCGCGACGGCAAGCTCTTCATCACGCAGGGAGATCGCCAGTCGTCGCAGTTCCGCGGACAGGCGCAACAGCTGGGCTCCGGCATCGGCAAGGTGATCCGCATCAATGCGGACGGCACCGTCCCCGAGGACAATCCGTTCGTCGGCCGCAAGAATGCGCTGCCCGCGATCTGGTCGTATGGACATCGCAACGTGCAGGCGGCGGCGCTGGATCCCGAGACGGGCAAGCTCTGGACGGTCGAGCACGGCGCGCGCGGTGGCGACGAGCTGAATCATCCCGAGGCCGGAAAGAACTACGGATGGCCGGTGATCACCTATGGCCGCGACTACTCGGGCGCGAGCATCGGAGAGGGCAGCGCGAGTGAGGGCATGGAGCAGCCGGTCTATTACTGGGATCCGGTGATCGCGCCGTCGGGCATGCTCTTCTACACGGGTGACGCGATTCCCGGCTGGAAGGGCAGCATCCTCGTCGGATCGTTGACTCCCGGCGGGCTCGTGCGCCTCGAGTTGCGGGACGGCAAGGTCGCGCTGGAGGAGCGCTACCTGGGCGACCTCGGCGAGCGTTTCCGCGACGTGCAGCAGGGGCCGGACGGGTTCGTGTACGTCGTGACGGACGCGGAATCGGGCCGAGTGTTGAGAGTACGGCCGAATAATTGACTTTGAGGTGTCAGGTGGCAGGTGGCAGGGGCGCGCCGGGTACTGCTGGCGCGCCTTTCATGCGAGCAGGCGCGCCGATCCGGCGCGCCCCTGCCACCTCTCACCTGCTACCTCAAGAGCACCGTCGCAAGCCCCAGGAACATCCCCATGCTCGCCACGTCCGTCGCCGTCGTCAGGAAGATGCTCGACGCCGTGGCGGGGTCCGCGCCCACGCGGCGGAGCGCGAGGGGGATAAGCGCGCCGGCGATGCCGCTGATGATGCAGCTCGCGGTCATCGCGAGCGCGACGATCCCCGAGAGGGCGAGCGGTGACGGATTGTCCTGCATCGTCGCGACGACGAACATGCCAACGCCCGCGGTCAGCCCGACCAGCGCGCCGTTGAGGAGGCCGAGCAATGCCTCCTTTGCCACGAGCGTACGCTCCGTGCCGGGGCGGAGTTCGCCGAGCGTCATGCCACGCAGCGTCACCGCGAGCGCCTGGCATCCCGTGTTGCCCGACTGACCGGCGAGCACCGGCAGGAAGAGGGCGAGGATCACCATCTCGTCGAGCGTTTGCTGGAAGATGCCGACGACGCCCGCCGCGAGGAACGCGGTGACGAGGTTCAGCTGCAGCCACGGGTGCCGGAACTTGAGGCTGCGCGCCCACGGCGTGAGCAGGCGTTCCTCCTCCGCGACGCCGACCATGCGGCCCGGCTGCGCGCTGATCTCGAACGCCTGCTCCTCGAACATCGCGCTGCCGCGCACCTGCCCGATCAGCCGCCCGAGGGCGTCGACCACGGGATACACGGGATAGTGCCGGTGCACGACGAGTCTCATCGCGTCCGCCAGCGGCGTCGCCGGCGTCAGCGTGAACACGTCCCGCAACATGATGTCGCCGAGCATGGCGTCATCGTCCGCGACGACGAGGTCGCGCATCGTGACGACGCCGACGAGCGCGCCGCGCGGATCGACCACGAACAGGTAGGTCAGCATCGCGCGCTTGGCGACGTCCTTCACCTGCTGCGACGCCTCGAGCACCGTCTGCTCGGGGCGGAACACGGAGGCAGGCGCCTCCATCAGGCGGCCGATGCTGTCCTCGTCGAACGAGAGGTTCATCGACCACTGCTGGGTCACGTTGGAGGGGGCCGCCGCGAAGATCGAGGTGCGGCGCGCCTCGTCGAGCTCGGGAAGGATGTCGCCGGCGACCGCGGGACTCACGCGCTGCAGGGCGTCCACCACCGTGGCATCGTCTATCCCTTCCAGCGCATCGGCTGCCTCTGCCGGACCGAGTCCGGAGATGCGCCTCGCGAGTTCCTCAGCCGACTGCCATCGATGCTCCACGCCGTCTCCCGTTGCGGTCTCGGGGAAACTTGTGGTTCCGGCGGCGTGTTTCGCCACCTACCTTCTCCCGTCCATCAACGGCCCAAAAAAGGAGGCCGCATGAACCCGAAGTTGCGTGCTGCGCTCGCCATCCTCGGCGGCATCGGCGTGGCGATGGTCGTCATCAGTCTCGTGGAGATAATCGGCGCGCGCGTGAACCCGCGGCCCGCGGGGCTCGATATGTCCGACATGGACGCGATGCGCGCCTATGCCGCCTCGCTCCCCGCAAGCGCCATCGCGATCGTGCTCGTCGGATGGCTGGCGGGCACGTTCGTGGGCGGCTTCGTGGCCGCGCTCATCGCGCGCCGCCGGCCGCTGCTGTTCAGCGGCATCGTCGGTGGCGTCGTCCTGCTCGCGACGATGATCAACCTCGTGCTGCTCCCGCATCCGCTGTGGCTGAGCTTCTCCGCGCTGCTCGGCATCCCGTTGGTGGCGTGGATCGCAAGCCGCCTCGCGCCCGTCCCGCCGCCGGCCGGCACCCGAACGTCCTGAACCACCTGCTCGTAAGCTCTCTGAGTCCGCGTCCCATCTGTCCCAGCACAGCCAGACAGATCTCCGAGTCCGCGTTCCATCAATCCCCCCGTCCCACGAATGATGCGTCCAGCAATGACTTCCGTTTCAGCGTCCCTGAGGGCCTTGGCGGCCCTTGCCCTCGCGCTCGGCGCGGTCACCGCGCCGGCGTCCGCGCAGTTCGGCGGGTTCGGCGGCAACCAGCCGCCGCGCGACACCGTGCGCCGCGTGCACGTCGTGCCGGGCCTGCGCGACGGCCCCAGCATGTTCCCGCTGGCGAACTACGCCGAGATGAAGCCGAAGCAGTGGGGCGTGATGGACTTCGAGCACTATCACACCACGGCCGAGATCGACTACTGGATGGAGCGCTGGGCCAAGGAGAAGCCGGACCTGGTCGAGCTCTATGAGGTGGGCAAGTCGTTCGGCGGCGCGCCGCTGATGCAGATGACGCTCACGAACAAGAAGACGGGCAAGCACACCGACAAGCCGGCGGCGTTCTTCGAGGGCGGCCGTCACTCCGGCGAGATCACCTCCACCGAGAGCGTGCTCTGGATGGCATGGCACCTCGTGGAGAACTACGGCAAGGACGCGTCGATCACCAAGCTGCTCGACGAGAACGCCATCTACCTGCGTCCGTACAACAATCCCGATGGCGGGGACATGTACAAGCTCACCGCGCAGACGAATCGCAGCTCGGTGCGCCCCGTGGACAACGACGGCGACGGCCTGTTCGATGAGGATCCGGCCGAAGACCTCGATGGCGACGGACACTCGCGCCAGATGCGGAAGTTCGTCGGTGCGGGCAAGGGCAATGCCGTCGTCGACACGATGGACGCGAAGAAGCGACTGATGCGCAACGTCGGCCAGGGCAACGGCGACTACATGCTCTACCCGGAAGGCATCGACAACGACAAGGACGGCCGCATCAACGAGGACGGGGTCGGCGGTCTCGACCTGCACCGCAACTACCCGTACAACTGGAAGCCGATGGCCGAGGCGACGGGCCGCGGCTACACCCAGTTCGGCGCCGGCGAGTACCCGCTCTCCGAGCCGGAGACGCGCGCCGTCTACATCTGGCAGCTCACGCACCCGAACATCAGCGTGACCAACTCGATGGACACCCAGGTGCCGATGCACCTGCGCGGCCCGAGCACCTGCGAGGAGAAGGAGTGCGTGTTCCCGCAGGACCTCAAGCTGATGCACCACTTCGACTCGGTCGGTCTCTCCAAGACGAACTATCCGTGGGCCGGCGACGTGTACCGCACCTACGCGACGCGCTTCGCGCCGCCGGGGCAGGGACAGCCCGAGCCGCTCTTCGGCCATGGCCCGGACTTCGGTTACTTCCAGATGGGCCAGATCTGGTACGGCGACGAGCTGTGGAACGGCGGCCGTGAGCGCGACTACAACGGCGACGGGCGCTGGGACCAGTATGAAGTGCTCCGCTATTGCGACGAGGAGTTCGGCGGCACCTGCTTCCAGCCCTGGACCAAGGTGCAGCACCCGGACCTCGGCGAGGTCGAGGTCGGCGGCTTCAACCCGAAGTTCTGGTCGCAGAACGGCCCGCCGCAGGCGCTCGAGAAGTGGGCCAAGAACCAGGCGCTCTTCAACCTCGAGATGGCGAAGTCCCTGCCGCGCGTCGAGATCACCAACGTCGTCGTGAGCAAGGTGCGCATGTCAGCGGACTCGGCGACGCACGAGGCCAAGGTGACGGTGCGCAACCACGGCCGCATCCCGACCGCGCTCGAGCAGGCAAAGCGCGTGAAGGCGGTGCCGCAGGACATGCTGACCATCGAGGGTCCGCGCGGCTCGCAGGCTCGCGCCATCGGTCGCGGCGCGCAGTTCTGGCTCGGCGGCTTCGAGACCAAGACCGTGACGATCCGCCTGCGCGTGCCGGCGGGGACCGAGGCGGTGATGAACGCGCGGCTCTCGAGCGTGCGCGGCGGCGTCTCCGACCGGGAAGTGCGGATCACGCCGTAAGCATCACGACCTGAACCACCAGAAGTTGACGCGGCCCGCCGGAATCTCCGGCGGGCCGCGTTGTCACGTAAGAGCCGGAGGAAATCGCTCGTCGAGCCAGCGCTCGAGCGTCGCGTACACCGGCGCCGAGGCGATCTCGTTGAAGATCTCGTGGAAGAGTTCCGCGTAGCGGTGCGCCTCCACGACTCCAGCGGGGGCGCGCGCGGCGAACGTCGCGCTGCCTGCCTCGGACACGAGCCGGTCCGAGCCGGAGAACATCAGGAGCGTGGGCACGCTCCACTGCGGCGCGCGCTCGAGCACGCGCATGCCGCCGTCGAACAACGCCCGCACGAGCCTGCCGGAGAGCCGGTCATGCACGAGCGGATCGTCGCGATACGCGCGCACGACCGCTGGGTCGTGCGAGATGCATGAAGGGTCGAAGCCGTTGGGGATGGCAAGGTCAGGCGCGAGCGACGAGAGTGCGAGCTGGAGTCGCTGCCACCAAGTGAGATCCGCGCCCAGCGCCGGTGACGACATCACGATCGCATCCACCGACCGCACCTCCTCGGCGACGAACTGCGCAACGAGGAGGCCGCCCATGCTGTGCCCGAGCAGGATCAATGGCGTGCCGTTCGCGGGCCGCGTCGTGTCGACGACCGTCGCGAGGTCGGTGATGAGGTCGGTGCGGAGACCGAGCACGCCGCGCTTGCCACCGGACCGGCCGTGCCCGCGATGGTCGTAGCCGACCACCATCCACCCGCGCGTGCGAAGCCACTGCGCCAGGCGCTCGTAGCGGCCGATGTGCTCGCCGAGTCCGGGCACGAGCAGCACGGTGCCACGCGGCTTTCCCGTGCCCGTGCCTGCCCCATTACCCGGCGGCGCCGGCCACGCGTGGAGTGCGAGGCGCGTACCGTCCGCGGCGGTGATCTCGAAACCGAGCGCGACACTGGCCAGCTGGTTATCCTCGAAGGCGTGACGATGAACGATAGCGCCGCCTCGCGGCCCCTGCTCGTGTACGACGGCGAGTGCGGATTCTGCTCGCGCGCCGTGCAGTTCGTGGTGAAGCGCGACCGTCGCCGCACGCTGCTGTTCGCGGCGCGCGACGGTGCGTCAGGGCGCGCCGTGCGCGAGCGGCACCCGGAGCTCGTGTCGGTGGAGTCGATGCTCTGGGTGGACTCCGCCCACGGGCGCGAGCGCGTCCTCCTGCGCTCCGATGCCGCGCTGGCCACGCTGGTGTATCTCGGCGGCGCGTGGTCGCTGCTTGGCCGCGTGGGGCTGGCCGTGCCGCGGCTGCTGCGCGACCCCGTCTATGGCGCGATCGCGCGGGTCCGCAAGCGGATCTTCGGCCGCGTGGACCCGTCGTGCCTGGTCGTGGCACCCGAGGACCGGTCGCGCTTCCTGGCGTGAGATGTTTCCGCTGACGGCTACGGCCGCAGCATCACCAGCTCCATGTAGTTCGCCACGCGGCCCTCGCGGATCGCCCTGAGCATCGGCTCCACGCGCATCGTGATCTGCACCATGCGCGAGTTCGGGTTGCGGCGCGGCACCCAGCCGCGCCCGGCCACCGAGCGCACGAACGCGCTCGACGTATCGGTGGGCAGCGCCGCGAGGTTGTCGTAGAACCGCGATGCCGTCTCGGCGTCCTCGAACAGGTACTGCTCCACGTTCGACGCGTAGAACACGCCGAGCTTGGCGTCGTGCCGGCGCAGCCAGTCGCCCACCGCGCGCACCGCCTTGGGTCCGGCGAAGTCCCCGACCACCGGTATGATCAGGTTCCGCCGCTGCAGGTCGCGCACGGCGCGGTAGCTCTGTTCGGTCGCGAGGTAGCCGCGGTGCACGCCCTCGCCGTCGGTCTCCGTCATCATCTCGGCGAGCGTCGGCATCCAACTGCCGAAGCGGCGGTTGTTCATCTGCCCGAACGAGTAGGTCAGCGCCGGGCCGGCCTCCGCGAACGCCGCGTAGATGTAGCGCAGCGTCTCGAGGTCCTCCGCCGGCAAGGCGAACCCATGCGTCGTCGTGAGGTGCGTCGTCACGTCGGCCAGCGTCGCGCGGAACAGCAGCGAGTCCGCGGCGACGAGGGAGAAGGCCTCGAACAGCTCGATCACCGTCGACGACGTGTCGACGAGCGCCGGAGCCGGCCGTGAGAGCAGCTTGCTGAGGTAGGCGACGCGGTCTTCCGACATCTCCATCAGCGCCTTGAACATCAGGTGTTGCAGGAGATTCTGGCGGCGGATGTCGACGATGAACACGACGCTGGGCTCGAGTGCCGCGGCGTACGTGAAATTCTGCTCGGGGCCGACGCCCACATACGCGCGGCCGCGCGGCACGTCGCGCTGCAACTCCGGGATCACGTACTGCAGCTCGCCTTCGTTCGACACGAAGTTGTCCGAGCGAAAGAACCCACCTGGCTCCGAGAGCTCGGTGACGGTGCGCCAGAACGTGGCGTCGTCGAGCCGACGCGGCACGTCGCGCGTGCGTGGCAGGAACGCGGCCGCAGCGAGCACGGCCACCGCCGTCACCGCCGTCAGCACGCGCGTCCGCACCTTCATTGGGTCAGTTCCTCGTAGTCGGCCGGAGTGTCGACGTCGCGGAGCGCGGCGGCAGGCCAGTCGAGCGTCGCAGCCTCGTCGCGATGCGCCATCACGACGGCCTTGCCGCAACCCTCGCCATGCCACGCGAGGAGCTCGGGCCAGAGCGCGCGCCGGAAGAGCAGCGGCGGCGCCGGCACGAACTCCTCCCCATATCGAGACACCACGAGCGGGGCACTGGTGCCATCGGCGGCGTCGAGCAGTGCGCGGAGCATCGCCGTGGTGACGTGAACCATGTCGCCGAGCAGCACGATGGCGGCGTCCACCGTCGAAGGCAGCGCGCGGAGCCCCGCGTGGAGCGAACCGCTCGTCGGTCCCGTGAAGTCGGGATTCTCCGCGAAGGAGCAGCCGAGGCCATCGAGCGCGGCGCGCACGCGCTCCGCTTCGTGCCCGAGCACGACGACCACGGGCCAGAGCCCCGCCTCGAGAGCGCGGCGCGCGGTGCGGCGTACCATCGGCTCGCCGTCGATGTCGAGCAGCAGCTTGTTGACCGACTCGCCCATCCGCCGCGACGCGCCCGCGGCGAGGATCACCGCCGCGATGCCGCTCGCGCGCTCATTCCCCCGAGGCATGGATCGGCGTTCGCCGATCGCGCAGCGACCTGGCCTGCCGGCCACTGCGCACGGCGAGGATCTCGGCGAGGATCGAGAGCGCCACCTGCTCGGCACCGTCCGTGCCGATGTCGAGTCCCACCGGGCCGTAGATGCGCGACTCGTCGACCGGCCCCTCGGCGCGCAGGAGGCCGAGGATGCGCTCGGTGCGTTGCCGCGGGCCGAGTACGCCCAAGTAGCGCACCGGGCTCCGGAGCAGCGCGCGCAGGTAGTCCGTGTCGTCGGCGAAGTGATGCGTCATCACCACGGCGAAGCTCTTGGCATCGAGCACTAGCTGCTCGCTCAGCCGCGCCGCGTCGCTTTCGATGAGCAGCACCGAGGGAGGGAACCTGCCGGCCGCGAGCAACCCGGGCCGGCGGTCCGCCACGATCACGCGGAATCCGACCTCGTCCGCGAGCCGCGCGAGATGGCGCGCGTCCTCGCCGCCACTGACGATGAGCAGACGCGGCGGTGGCACCATCACGTCGACGAAGACCTGTGCACCGTCGCGCTCGATCAACTCCGGGCGCTCCGACGCCAGCCACTCCTCGGCTTCCTCGCCGCTCACCGCGAGGCGCGGCAGCGAGGGGTCATCGAGCCGCGTCACGACGACGAACGGCACTTCGGCTTCGATGAGGCTCCGCTCGACCGACCGGTCGTCGCGCACCGGCTCGATGAGGATCTCGACCTCGCCCTCGCATCCGACCCCGAGGTCCCACGCGGCGATCTCGTTCGCGCCCCCACAGTACGAGCGGCGTTCGTGCACGCCGGTGGCGATCACCCGCCGCGCCACCTCGCGCACGTCCTCCTCGAGGCAGCCGCCGCTGACGTTGCCGACGATCGCATCATCCGCGGTCACGAGCATCTTGGCGCCCTCGTGCCGGTAGGCGGAGCCGCGCACGCGTATGACCGTCGCGAGCGCCGCGCGGACCTTGCCGTCCGGCCCCGGCGCCAACTCACGGAGCCGTTCGAGCACCTGGCGGGTCTCCAGCCAGAGCTTCATCGCCCGCTCAGCCCCAGGAGAGGTCGTGCTTGCTCAGCGGCAGCGAGCGGATGCGCTTGCCCGTCGCCGCGAAGATCGCGTTGGTGAGCGCGGGGACCACCGGCGGCAGCGCCGGCTCGCCCATGCCCGTGGGCGCGAAGTCCGTCGTGCGGAAGTGCACCTCCACCGGCGGCGCCTGCGTCAGGCGCAGCAGCTGGAAGTCATGGAAGTTGCTCTGCACGGCGCGGCCACCGACGATGTTGATCTCCTGCGTGAGCGCCTCGCCGATGCCGTCGAGCACCGAGCCCTGCACCTGGTTGATGGCGCCGCTCGGGTTGATGATGTGGCTGCCCACGTCACCCGCCGCCCAGACCTTGTTGATCTTGAGTTGCCCGGCGCGGCTGACCGTGACCTCGACGACCTCGGCGAAGTAGCCGCGATGGCTGAAGTGGAAGGCGACGCCCATGCCGCTGCCGCGCGGGAGCGCGCGCTTGCCCCAGCCCGACTTCTCGGCCACGAGGTCGAGCACGCCGCGCATGCGCTCGGCGTTCATGGGCTGCGGCACTGCGCGTTCGCCGGGAGCGGGCGGCGCTGGCGGACTCACCTGCGCGAGGAGTTCACGGCGGAACTCAACAGGATCCTTCTTCGCCGCGTGCGCGAGCTCGTCGATGAACGACTGGAACACCCACGCGAGCGCGTTGCTTCCCGGCGCGCGCAGGAAGCCGGTCGGCACGCCCAACGGCATGGTCGATACGCCGAGCGAGAAGTTCGGCACGAACATCGCCGGGAACTCGCCGGCGCCGATGTTGGCGCTGGGCACGAAGCCCTCGCCCTCGCCGAAGCTGACGAAGTGGTCCTGCCACGCGGAGAGCTTGCCGGCACCGTCCACGGCGCCCTTCAGCTTGTGGAAGCCGGCCGGACGATAGAAGTCATGCTGGATGTCGTCCTCGCGCGTCCAGACGAGCTTCACCGGCGCGCCGGCGACTCGCGAGATCCACGCCGCCTCGACCATGTAGTCGTTGTTGAGACGCCGGCCGAAGCCGCCGCCGCTGCGCGTGATGTGGATCGCGATGTCCTCCTGCGCGATGCCCATCGTGGTGGAGACGAGCTGGCGGCCGGACTGCGGGTTCTGCGTCGGCGCCCAGATCTCCAGCTTGCCGCCGCTGAAGTGCGCGGTGCAGTTCTGTGGCTCGAGCGTGCCGTGCGCGAGGAACGGATACTCATACTCGGCCTCGACCACCTTGTCCCGCGAGAACGCCGCGGCGACATCGCCGTCGGCGCGCATGGTACGGTGCGGCGAGCCCGCGAAGAACGCCTTGGCCTTGGCGCGGAACGTCGCCGAGCTTTGCGACGCGGTCGGATGCGCCGCCCACGTGACGCGCAGCCGCTGGCGCGCGGACTTCGCCGCCCACCAGGTGTCGGCGACGATCGCGACGCCACCGAGGAGCCCATTGAGCGCCTCACCACCATCCACGACGAACGCGTGCCGCACGCCGGGGAGCTTCTTCACCTCGTCGATGTTGGCGCTCGCGACCTTCGCCGCGAACACCGGCGCCTTCTCGTAGACCGCGTACAACATGCCCGGCACTGTGACATCGATGCCGAAGAGCGGCTTGCCGGTCACGATCTTCAGGTTGTCCACGCCGCCGATCGCACGGCCGATGATCTTGAAGTCCTTCGGATCCTTGAGCTTGACGCTCGCCAGGTCGGGCGCGGTGAGCGTGGCGGCGGTGGCCGCGAGCTCGCCGTAGCCGAGCTTGCGGCGTGAGGCAGGGTGATGCACCGCGCCGCCGTCGGTCGTGAGCTCGGATTCGCTGTCGCCGAGTCGCTGCGCGGCAGCGGCGACCAGCATCTGCCGGCCGGCGGCGCCGGCGCGGCGCAGCGGCTCCCAGTTCGTCGGCGTCGCCGTGCTCCCGCCGGCCACCTGCGACCCGTATTTCGCGGGGTCGCTCATCGCCTGCTCGATGGTGATGCTCTCCCACGGCACGTCGAGTTCCTCGGCGACCAGCATCGGGAGCATCGTCTTGATCCCTTGGCCGATCTCCGGGTTCTTGGCGAGGATCGTGACTGCGCCGTCTGGCGCGATGCGGATGAAGGCGTTGGGGGAGAAGTCACTCGCGGCCAGTTCTCTTGCCTCGAGCACGCCATTGGCGCCGAAGTCGAGCCAGGCGCCGAGCAGCAGCCCGCCGCCGGCGAGCGCACTTACGCGCAGGAAATCGCGGCGTGCGATGGTGGTTGTCGTGTCGTCGTCCACGTCGCCCCCTTACTCGTTCGCGGCGATGGCCGCGGCGCGGTGGATGCCTTCACGGATGCGCGTATAGGTGGCGCAGCGGCAGATGTTGCCGTTCATCGCCGCGTCGATGTCGGCGTCGCTCGGCTTCGGTGTCTTGGCGAGGAGGGCGGCGGCGGACATCAACTGGCCCGCTTGGCAATAACCGCACTGCGGCACGTCGAGTTCTATCCACGCCTTCTGCAGGGCATGCGTCCCGTCCGGCGAGAGTCCCTCGACGGTCGTGATCTTCGCACCCTGCACGGCGGCGACCGGCAGCACGCAGGAGCGCGTCGGCGAGCCGTTCACGTGCACGGTGCACGCGCCGCACTGCGCGACGCCACAACCGAACTTCGTGCCCTTGAGGTCGAGCGTGTCTCGCAACACCCACAGGAGTGGCATGTCGGTGGGGACGTCGACCGTGCGGCGCGTCCCGTTGACCGTGAAGGTGACCTGCATTGTCGAGAGCGGCTCCGGAGAGGGGATCGGCTCCAACTTCGCACGGGGCAAGGGCACCCGCAACGGAATTGGACCGAGTTTCTTGTCCGCTCTTGGTACGCTCGAACGCCGGAAAGGTTGTAGCGGGGCCGCGAACTCGGCCCGCGAACTCGCGCGGTGGGGGAAACCCTCGGCGCGCGGCCCCCTCAGGGCGCCGGCGTCGTCCGGTAGACGCCCGTCACGTTCACGGCGCCCGGGAAGAACACCATCGGCTCGTTGCTGGTCACTTGGGTCGTGGTGTTGACGGTGACGGTGAACCTGCGGTCGCGCGTCGTCGACGTGAAGTCATTGGCGCCGCCCGATTCGACCCACGCGCCGAAGTCGATGACGACATCGGAGTGGTCCAGCGCGCCGATGTGGAACACCCGCGTCCAGTAGCGCTGCTCGTAGGTGCCGTCGGCGTTGACGACGAGTCGCGCCGAGTCGAGGATCGTCTGCTCGTCGACCAAGCCGATGAATCGCCGTGCGATCTCGGCTGGCAGCTCGAGTCCGTTCGCCGTCCGCATGTGCCAGGTGCCGGCAGGCAGCGGGGTGACGCCGGGCGGTGGCGTGATCGGCGGCGTGTCACCGCACGCAGCCAGGAGCGCGGCGACGACCAGGCCAAGGAGCGGAGCGAACGACGGGAGACGTGGGACGCGCATGGTCTTTGGCCGGCGGGTTCGGGAGACGAGCGGGCGCCAGGCGCCGCGTTGCAGGGGCGCTTCGCGCTCCACTAATAACGACTCACCCGGACGAACGTTTCCGCGGCGCGAAGCGCCCGGCTTCCGCGCGAGGTTATGATAACGGGCATCATGCGCCCATTCGAGTTCATCGCCCTCTCCGGGTGGCCGTACGCGGCCGGCATCGCCATCGCGATCGTGGATCTCGTCGCGTCGGTGCATGTCGTCGTGCGCAAGCGCGATGTGCGCGCGGCCATCGGCTGGGTGGGTCTCATCTGGCTCGTGCCCGGCGTGGGAGCGTTCCTGTATGCGCTGCTCGGGCTCAACCGTATCCGCCGTCGCGCCGGCCAGCTGCACCGCGATCGCCGCCGCCTCGCGCTCGCGACGCCGTCCGCCACGAGCGTCGCACGGCCCGGCACCCCGTCGAACATCCAGCCGGCGCTCGCCCCGCTCGCCCGACTCGGCGAGGCGCTCAGCGGGCGGCCCCTGCTAAGCGGCAACCAGGTCGACGTGCTGTTCAACGGCGACCAAGCGTACCCCGCGATGCTCGAGGCGATCGACCGTGCGCAGCGATCGGTCGCGCTCTCCAGCTACATCTTCGCCGACGACGAGGCGGGCCGCCCGTTCATCGACGCGCTCTCGCGCGCGGCGCGGCGCGGCGCCGAGGTGCGCGTGCTGGTGGACGGGTTCGGCGTGCGCTACACCTGGCCCCCCGTCTATCGTGCGCTCCGCCGCGCCGGCGTGCGCGCGGAGCTCTTCCTGCCCCGGTTCGCGCAGGCCGGGTTCGCCTTCTTCAACCTCCGCAACCACCGCAAGGTGCTGACCGTCGACGGCCTCGTCGGCTTCACCGGCGGCATGAACATCCAGGCGCGCAACATCCACGCCGACAACCCGCCGCGCATGGTGCGCGACGTGCACTTCAGGCTCGCCGGCCCGATCGTCGGTCAACTGCAGGACGCGTTCGCGGAAGACTGGCTGTTCACCACACGCGAGGTGATCGATGGCGGCCCGTGGTACCCGACGCTCCTGCCGCAGGGCGAGACGACCGCGCGCGCATTCACCGACGGACCCGACGGCGACCTCGAGATCCTGCGCACGGTGTTGATGGGCGCGCTCGCCGGCGCGCGCGAGTCCGTGCGGATCCTGACGCCGTACTTCCTCCCGGACCAGGCGATGATCTCCGCCTTGAGCGTCGCGGCGCTGCGCGGGGTCAAGGTCGACATCGTGCTGCCCGAGCGCGTGAACATCCCGGTGGTCCAGTGGGCGGCGACGGCGCAGCTCTGGCAGGTCCTGCGTCCCGGTTGCCGCGTCTACCTCTCGCCGCTCCCGTTCGACCACGCCAAGCTGATGGTGGTGGACCGGTCATGGGCGCTGTTCGGCTCGTCGAACTGGGATCCAAGGTCGCTGCGGCTGAACTTCGAGCTGGATGTCGAGTGCCATGACGCGAAGCTGGCGGCCGAGCTCGATGCGGTGGTCGACGAGCGCCGGAAGCAAGCGCGCGAGATCACGCTGGCGGAGGTGGATGCGCGGCCGCTGCCGGTGAAGACGAGGGATGGCGTGGCGCGGCTGCTGTCGCCGTATCTCTGAACGGCAACGACAAGCCACAGGGAGACACGGAGGGCACAGAGGGCCACAGAGAAGGACAACTGCTTTTGAAGGGGGCTCCCGGGAAAGATCCGTGCCGGGAGCCCCCTATTAATTCTTTTGCTTCCTCTGTGGCCCTCTGTGTCCTCTGCGTCTCCCTGTGGCTTGTCGTTGCCGTTCAGCCCAACGCCGCGAACACGAGCAAGATCATGATCGCGAAGGTGATCGACACCTTGACCCCCATCGCGATCACCCGCCCCACGAGCGCGCCGTACGCGACCCGCCCGGCATTGCCGTGCTGCATGTTGACCGAGTACTCCCCGATGAGCGCCCCGAGGAACGCCCCGGCGAACGACCCGATGATCGATCCCACCACCGGCACCGGCACGCCGACCACGGCCCCGATGATGCCCCCGATGATCGCGCCCCACCCGGCGCGCTTGGACCCGCCGTACTTGGTGGTGTAGCGCGCCGCGAGCGCGAACTCGATCGCCTCCGCGATGCACGCCAGCGCGAACGCGACGAGGAACGCCGTCCACGAGATCGGCGCCGCCTCGTTGAAGATCTTCCAGAGCCCCACGATCGCGAGGTAGATCCACATGCCCGGCAGCCCGACCGCCGTGAGCGGGAGCGCGAGCAGGCCGCCCAGGATGAGAAGTGTGATGGTCATGTGAGGAGGTACGCGGATCTGGGCCCGGTCGTTTCGGGCGACGCGACACGCCAGTACTTTGGGACATGGCATCGACATCGAAGTTCCGTGTGACGCTCCTCCGGGTGCTCACCATCCAGGTCATCACGCTGGCGCTGCTGTGGATGCTCCAGGCGCGCTACACCCACTGAGCCATGCACTGGATCAACTGGCTCATCGTCGCGGTCTACCTCGCGTTCGTCGTCTCCGACGGGCTGCGCCGCGCCCACGGCACCACCGACATCGAAGGCTACTTCCTCGCCAACCGCAGTCTCCCATGGTGGGCGGTCGGCCTCTCCGTCATGGCCACGCAGCTCTCGGCCGTCACGCTCATAGGTACCACGGGGCAGGGCGCCACGGACGGCCTCCGCTTCGTGCAGTTCTACTTCGGGCTGCCGATCGCGATGGTCATCCTCGGCGTCACGATCGTGCCGTTCCTGCACGGCGCCAAGGTATTCACCGCCTATGAGTTCCTCGAGCGCCGGTTCGACGCCAAGACCCGCTCGCTGACGAGCTTCCTCTTCCTGCTCTCGCGCGGCATGTCGTGCGGCACCATCATCGCCGCGCCGGCCGTCGTCCTCTCGGCCATCTTCGGCTGGGACCTCACCTGGAGCGTCGTGCTGATCGGCGCGCCGACGGTGCTCTACACCGTCCTCGGCGGCGTGCAGGCCGTCACCTGGGCAGACGTCAAGCAGATGGTGGTGATCGTCGGCGCGTTGCTGGCGATCGTCGCCGTGCTGATCATGCGCATGCCAGTGCCGCTCGACGACGCCCTGCGCATCGCCGGCGCCACCGGGCGCATGCAGGTCTTCGACTTCTCGTTCGACCTCACCAAGACCTACACGTTCTGGTCCGGCATCCTGGGCGGCACCTTCCTGATGCTCTCGTACTTCGGCACCGACCAGAGCCAGGTGCAACGCTACCTCACCGCCAAGTCGGTCGACGAGGCGCGCAGCTCGCTGCTGATGAGCGCGTACTGGAAGATCCCGCTGCAGGCGCTGGTGCTGCTCGTGGGCGTGCTCGTGTTCCTGTTCTATACCTTCACGCCGCCGCCGCTCCTCTACAACCCGGCGCACGAGCGTCAGGTGCAGGAGGCCGATCCGGCAGCGTACGCCGCGCTGCAGGGCGAGTATGGCACCGCCATCGCCGCACGCGAGAAGGCCGGCGCGGCGGGCGAGCTCGAGTCGTTCAAGGCGCTCGACCTCGAGGTCGACGCCGTGCGCGCCCGCGCACTGGAGCAGGCCGAACGCGTCACCGGCCAGCCCTCGCGCGACGTCAACTACATCATCCCGCGGTTCGTCCTCGACCAGTTGCCGCTCGGCTTCGCGGGACTCTTCCTCGCCGCCGTGCTCGCGGCGGCCATGTCGAGCATCGCCGCCGAGCTCAACTCGCTCTCGACCGCGACGGTCGTGGACTTCTACAAGCGCTGGGCCAAACCCGAAGGCACCGACGCCCACTATCTCTGGATGTCCAAGGTCTCGACCGCCCTCTGGGGCGTCTTCGCCTGCGTCGTCGCCACATACGCGGCCACGCTCGGGAGCCTGATCGAGGTCGTGAACCGCTTCGGGTCGTTCTTCTATGGCTCGATCCTCGGCGTCTTCATCCTCGCGATGATCGGCCGGGCGCGCGCACTCGGCGCGTTCGTGGGCCTGATCAGCGGCATGCTGGCCGTGGCCGCCGTCTCGTTCGGCGCGCCGAGCGTGTCGTTCCTCTGGCACAACGTCATCGGTGCGGTCGTGGTGGTGGTGGTGGGGATGCTGCTCAGCTTCATGCCTCGGCCCGCGACTGCCTGAGGGCTGCCGGCCCGAGCGGAAGCGTCGCGCGCTGCGCCTAGATATGCCGCCGCCCCAGCATAGCGGTGCATTCACTGCATAGGGATGCGGTCCCCCTTCCGGTGCCAAACCCCGGGGGTACCCTACGGCATGGCAAACGTGAGAATCATCGGCGTCCCGATGGATCTGGGAGCGAGTCGTCGCGGGGTCGACATGGGTCCGTCGGCCATCCGCTACACCGACCTGCGCGAGCGCGCCCAGAAACTGGGCCACACGGTCGAGGACATGGGGAACGTCAGCGTGCCGTTCCGCGAGGACGCCGCTCGCGGCGCCCAGCGCGGTGCGCGCTACCTCGGCGCCATCACCGAGGTCTGCACCGAGGTCGCGAGGCGCACGCAGGAAGCCTTGGCGGCAGGCCAGCTCCCGGTGGTGCTCGGCGGGGATCATGCGCTGGCGGCGGGTTCCATCGCCGGAGCCGCAGCGCATTTCGCGGAGAAGGGCCAGCGGCTCGGCGTCGTCTGGATGGACACGCACGGCGACCTCAACACGCCGGCGACCTCGAGTTCGGGTAATGTGCACGGCATGCCGCTCGCGGCGCTGCTCGGCAACGGTGACAAGGCGCTGTCGCACATCGCCGGCGAGAAGCCTGCCTTGCGCGCGGCGGATGTCGCGCTGGTCGGGCTGCGCGATCTCGACCAGCCGGAGCGCAACCATATCAAGAAGTGGGGACTCTCCGCGTTCACCATGCGGGCGCTCGACGAGCGCGGCGTGCGCGCCGTCCTCGAGGAGGCCATCGCCGTCGCGACCCGCGACACCGCCGGCCTCTGGATCTCGTTCGACATGGACGTGATAGATCCCGAGGAGGCGCCGGGCGTCGGCACCCCCGTGCCCGGCGGCATGACCTACCGCGAGGCGCACCTGGCGATGGAGATGTTCGCCGACACCGGCAAGTTGGTCGGCATCGACATGGTCGAGGTGAATCCCGTGATCGACGAGCGCAACCGCACGGCCGAGATCGCGTGTGAGCTCATCCTGAGCGCGCTCGGCAAGCGCATCCTCTGAGGGGTACCGTCCGATGGCCATCGTGCACTCCCCCAACGAGCCGCCGTTCCTGATGACGCAGCCCAAGGCGCTGCGCTACACGCCGCCCGACTTCACGCGGCCGGAGTTCGCCAAGGCGCCCGCGGCGCGCACCGTCACCGTCGAGCGCGATGGCGTGCTGCCCGAGGGATTCTTCGCGACGACGAACCTCCCCACCTACATCAAGGGCGCGGACGGCGGCTGGGTGATGCCTCGCGAGCCGCGGATGGATGGCGTGCTGGTGCGTGACGCGGCTGGAGGGTGGTCGGTGCGCGAGGGGCGACGCGTGCGGAAGGGTGACGCGATCGTGGTGGGACTCGCCGAGGACGGGAGCGAAGGAGTGCTCGTGCACGCCCGTGGGTTCGACGCGGAGGACGGCGCGGAGGGCGACTTCCACTTCATGTCGAGCCAGGTGTCGCGCGAGAAGCCGATCGACTACGCGCTGATCGCGCGCATGCTCGTCGAGGAGAAGCGCCGCGGCGGCTACGTGCTCTGGGTGACTGGGCCCGCGCTCGTGCACTCGCGCGCGCGCGACAACCTCGTCTGGTTCATCCGCAACGGGTTCGTGCAGGCGTTGCTCGCCGGCAACGCGGTGGCCGTGCATGACATCGAGGCCGCGGTGGTGGGAACGACGCTCGGCATGACGTCGGAGGGTGCGCCGTCAGCCGGCGGCCATGCGGCGCACATGCGGGCGATCAACGCGGTCCGGCGGGCCGGCTCGATCGCCGCCGCGGTCAAGCAGGGGATCGTCAAGGACGGCATCATGCACGCCTGCGTGGTGGAGGAGGTCCCGTTCGTGCTCGGCGGGTCGATCCGCGACGACGGTCCGCTTCCCGACGTGCTGACGGACGCGGTCGATGCGCAGGAGGCCATGCGCGCGCACACCATCAAGGCGACGATGGCGGTGATGATCGCGACGGCGCTGCACTCGATCGCGGTCGGGAACATGCTGCCGGCGTACTACGACGACCCGCAGCGGGGCATCGTGGAGCTGCCGACCATCTGCGTGGATGCGAGCGAGTTCCTCGTGAGCAAGCTCAAGGATCGCGGCACGCACCAGGCGGTCGGCGTGGTGACGAACGCGCAGGACTTCATGAGCATCCTGCGCGCCACCGTGGAGAAGGAGGTTACTTCACCCTGACCACGGCCGCCGCCCACGCCGCGGCGTCGTCGTTGCTCTTGATCAGCTCCGCGCGGTCGACCACGAGGTTCGCGCCATCGAGCTTCACGGCGAACCGGTCCATGTTCCGGGTGGCCTTGCCCTGGATCAGCGTGCCTTCGGGCTTGAACGTGCTCTTGTGCTTGGGGCAGTAGAACCGCGAGTTCTCCGGCTGCCACTCGAGCGCGGTCTTCTTGTGCGGGCATTCGATGGAGAAGGCGCTCACCTC
>DATLLD010000059.1:0-17388 GCA_035538035.1 Gemmatimonadaceae bacterium
CCCGGTGATTGACGTGTCGAGCGAGCAAGTGCCGCTTGTGCAGCCGCCGGTCAGGATGCCGCTCGTCGTGACGCCCTCGATGTCGCCGGTGCCGACGGTCGCACCGCACGATGCCGTGCCGTCGCTCGTGATGTTGTCGACAGCGGTCCCGGCGACGCATGGCGAGCCGGTGCCGGGGATGTCGACACCAAGCGGGGATGCGACCGTGCAGTTGCCCGTCAGCGTCGAGTCGGTGGTGCAGACACGCAGTCCCGGCGGGGGCACAGGCTGCGCCGTCACCGGCGGCGACGTCCACAGCAGTGCGACGATCGCCGCGGGAATGGCCACGATGAGGGCCAGCAGGTATCGCCTCATGGGGTCAGGCTCGCGCCGGGTCCCACGCGGGACGATTCGCTAGCGGCCGAGCATCTTGGCGATGAGCGGCGCGTTGAGCTGGATGACGTTGATGATGCTCTGCTGCCCCGCCTTGGTGCTGTTCATCGCGAGGAGCGCCCGGGGGTCAATGGCCACGTTGTTGTTGATGATGTTGCCCCCGCCGCCCTTCGCCGCCTCGGCTCGCTGCTGCGGCGTGCGGACGTGGATGCTCTCGCCTGGGGTGATCCGGAACATCGCCAGCGCCGAGTCCGTCGAGCCGGCCCCGCGCGTGTAGATATCGCCGCCGGTCGCGAACCCGGGCAGGTTGAGGCCGGGACGCGAGAGGTAGTCGAAGCCGGTGGCGCCGCCGAGGAGGCCGAAGAGGCCGCCCCATCCGCCAGCGCCTTTGACCCCGCCATAATCGCCGGTGAGCCCCTTGAGGATGAGTGCCTGGGTGATGGCCTTCGCGACCTGGTCGGCGAGCGAGAGCAATCCGTCGCCGATGGACGAGAAGAAGTTCGACCACGAGGCGTCAGCAGCTGTCGCTCCGTCCACGAGGATCGAGGCGAAGTCACCTGCGCTGCCGATGAGCTGGTTGCGCATGACGTCGTCGAGGTCGACGAGCTTCTCCTTCGACTCCGCGAGTTTTTGGTTGTACTCGGTGAGCGCGTCTTGCGCCTCGCGATTGGCCGCCGCTAGGCGCTCCCAGTTGATGCCGCTCGGCACTTGCGGAATCGGGATGCCCGTCGGCGCGGAAATACCCATGCCTGCCGTCGCCGAGCGAAACGTGCCGACGTCCGTGCCGCCGCTGATCGTGTCGACGCTCGCGATCTCCGCACGGGTCGCCCACTTCGCGCGAGCCTCGGCGACCGCCTCGTACCGCTTGGCCGTGACGCCGAGTTCCTTGTTCAGCGCTCGAAGCGGAAGGACGCCAGCAGCCACCGCGCTTGCCATGTCGACCTGTCGATCGAAGGCGCGATTCTGCTGCACGATCGACTCGGCGACCGCGGAGGCGTACCCCTTCTCCGCGTAGATCTGTTGGATCCGCGCGTCGCGTGCCGCGCGAGCGAGCTCGACCTGCTGACGCTGCTGCTGCGGCGTCCCGCCTCCGACGAGCGTCCCCATCGAACCGCGGCCGAGCTGGTTCTGCAACTCAAGGAGCGCCAGCGTGTACGCGCGGACGTCGTTCACGAGCTTCTGATAGCCCTCGCTCTGCGCGGCGAGGATGTCGATCGCCTGCCGCTGCGCCGTGTCGCTCTTCTGCAGCTCGCGCAACCGCTCCTGCGCCTCACGGAGGTGGCGCGTCGACTCCGCAGCCGCGCGCAGCCGCGCGTTCTGATCGTCGAGCTGCGCGTTAAGCTGCCCGAAGAATCCGCGCTGGTACTCGACCTCTTTGATGTACGCGCGCGCCTCGGCCGCGGCCCGCTTGCTCTCGGCCGTGCGCCCGCTGACCCAGTCGCCGAAGTCGTCGCCGAGGTCCACCAGTAGGCCAGTCACGGCACCGATCGCAGCGCCCCAGGGGCCCGCGATCTGCGCGCCCGCAGCTCCGAACTTGATCGCCGATCCGACGGCACTGCCGAGCAGGTTGTCGGTGAGCTGCAGCTTCTGGTTCAGCAGCTCGAACGCCTGGTTCGCACCGCTGGCGATCTGGCCGATCTTGAGCCGGTCGACGCCAGCCGCGATGCCGCCGAGCCCGGCCCCTGCGCCGCCGCCGCCGCTCGCCTTGCTCGTGAGCCCAGCTGCAGCGGCCGACTTGAGCAGCGCCTGCGCGTGTTGCTCCGCGCTGATCTTGCCGTCGCGCTGCAGCTTGTCGAGCACCTGTAGGTCCCGCTGCAGTCGCTGCATCGGCCCGTGGATGCGGTCGAGCATCTCCTGCTCACGGCGGATCGCTTCGGTGAGACCATGGAACCCCTTGACGCTCGCCATCGTCTCGGCGGCTTGGCGCTGCTGCGCCTGCGTCGCCTTCCTCGCCTCCTCGGCAAGGAGGTGTTCGTAGCGGGCCGCGCGCGCGATGGCCTCGCCGAGGTTCGACAGCGCCTGATCGCCGCGCCGCGCCTCCGCGGCCATCGCTGCGCCGAGCCGCTTGAACGTGCCAGCGAGGCTGTCGAACGCCTTCGCCCCCTGCTCCTTGAGGGAGACCGCCGCGCTCTCGGTCTTCTTGACCTCCTCCGTGACCTTCCTCGCGCTCGTCGCCGCCGGCCCCGGATCCAAGCTGATGGTGATGTCGAGGTCGCTCACCCGTTCAGCCTCGCCTCGCCGAGCATCCGGGACGATCTAGCCCTTGGACTCGGCCGCCCGTCGCACGCGCTCAGCCTCGCGCCTTGCGTGGTCCAGGTCGAGCCGGCGCAGGACCGCCGCGACCACCTCGGTCTCGCGCCGACCGAGCCCGCGTCGAGCGCACCACGCATCCACGGCACGCCACCGCACCGCGCCCGACGTCGTGACCGAGCCCGCCATCCCGAGCGGCACCGCGATCACGGGACGCTCGCTCTCGAGCGCCTGCGCAGCCTCGAGACAGACGCGCCCCGCCTCGCCGATGTCAGGCTGCTCGGCGCGCAGCTTGGCGAGACGTGGATCCGCCTTGACCTTGCGTCCCATCGCAGCGGCGCGGCCCGTCCTCGTGCTGTCCGCCTGCTCGAGCGCGGTGACCTCACGACTCCAGGAGAGCCACGCCGCTACGCGTTTCCCAGCTCGTCTCCGTCGACGATCTCGGCCTGGAAGTTGTCGCCGTTGCCGATGAAGGCGAGGAGCGCGGCGAGCCGATCGGTGCGCTTGGTCGTGACGAACGAGCCGAGGATCTGCTCGCCGCGCGCCTGCGTGTACGTGAGCCCCTCGGGGACGTTCTCCCAGCCGACGACGAGGTGCTGCGCGATGAGGCGGATGATCGCACGCGACCACTCGTCGGAGCCGCGATCGATCTTGCGAAACGCCTGCGCGTCGATGGCGCGCTGGTAGTCCTCGCTCGCGCCGCTCCAACGCACGATGAGCGCCACGTCCTTGCGATGGCCGTTGATGCGGATGCCCGCGATGGGATACCGCCGCGTCTCGTCCGCGGCGATCGAGGTGAGCTGTAGGTCCATGCCCCAAAGCCTCGGCCTGCGTCGCGAGAGGGACGATTCACCCTTGCGGGGCCGGCTTCGGAGTCGCGGGCCGGCGCCGCGCAGGAGGACCCGCGCGCTGGACGAGACGCGCGGCGCTGCTCCGATCAGCGTCGATCAGGTCTCCGTCGCCGACGGGTCGGCGGTCGGGATATGGCCGAGCACGTTGATCGCACACACGACGTTGCTGTTGAGCGGATCGCCGTGCGGGACGAAGTTGGCGTCGAGCATGACCGCGCCGTTCTCGGGGTACGTCTTCGCGCCGCCGGTGAGCCGCCCGGTCGGCATGTCGATCGCGATGGCGCCCTGCGCGTTCTTCATCAGCATCTCGGCGCGGACGATGGTCCGATCGCTGATGGCGCGCGCCTGGTCGGCGTCCTCGAAGAAGATGGACATGCCGGTCAGCCCCGGATCGATGTCGCCGAAGATCGCGCCCTCGGCGCCGCATCCGCCGATGGCCTTGCGCATCATGACGTTGTGATTGATCGCGAACGTCGCCGTGTTGACCTCGCCGATCACCTCGGTCTCGTCGCTCACCTTGACGACACGGAACGCGAGCATCGAGGCGCACATCGTGTGATAGAGCGCGGTCTGCAGCGGGCGATACGCGCTCGATGCGCCGGCGAGCCGGTCCGCGCTCTCGTTGTAGCCGTCGATCTTGCGGGCCATGAACGAGAGCGTTGCCTCGATCTTCGTCTCGACGCCGAGCGAGAGCGAGAGCGAGTTGAGCACCGAGCTCGTCGCGTAGCTGTAGACGTCGGCATCGGCCGCGCCCACCGAGGGATCGACGAGCTCGAGCCACCACGCCGGCTCGCGGATGTAGTCCGCGTGGCCGAACGGCACGTTACGGAAGCACGCGCCGAAGTAGAGCCGAACCGTGCGCCCCGTGCCCGAGACCGCCGCGGCCGAGAACGTCCGGTGCTTGAGCTGCAGGAGGTTCGTCGTCGGCGCCGCCTCGATGGTCGCGTAGTGCAGCCCCTCGGTGAGCGAGGCGTCCGGGAAAGAGCCGGTGTCGTCGCTTGCGCGGAAGTAGACGCGATGCCCGGGGACGAGATCGAACACCGTCACGTCCTGCGAGGACGTCGTGAGGTCGCCGTCGCTGTTGATGTTCAGGTCCCCCGAGGAGAACTCGAAGCCGACGACCTCGACGAGCACGGAGCCGGCGGGGCTCACGGTCTCTGCGGTGAACGAGCTCGCGGGAACGTTGAGCGTGGTCGCGTTCGAGCCCGACTCCAGCGTGAACACGCCGTTGTTGCCCGCGTTGGCCGCGCCGGTGACTTTGATGATCGTCCCTGCCGGCAGCGTCTCCGCGCCCGATACGGTGATCGCGCTCGTCGTGAACGCGGTGGGTCGGAGCGGCGCCTGGCTCCATGGGTACTTCGGCGCCGAGCGCAGGAAGCCGCGCCCGAACAGGTACGCCACGTCCTTGGACCAGTCCACGACGAGCGTTGGCGCGGCGTTCTCGCCGACCTGCTCGCCGAGCTGCTTGACCATCGACGGGTCTTGCGGGTTGGCGACGACCTCCACTTGCTCGCTGTGGAAGTTCTGCGTGCCGCTCGGGTTGACGAGGATCTGCTGCCAATCGGTCGTCGGGGCTGTGCCCGGCGTCGAGGCGTACGCAGCGTTGACCTGGGATGCCTGGGCGAACTCGATGGCCATGCCCGCAGCGTCGAGGCGGCAGGCAAGCGGGACGATTCCTCAGTCGGCGCGCAACTCGTCAAACGAGTACGGAACCGTGACCGTGAGCATGAACCACACGCCGTCGCTGAGCGGGCTCCCCGACGAGCCGCCCAGCGTCACGACAGGCTCGTCGTCATCGCCTGTGATGAACTGGCCCTCGAGGCACGTACGCACGTCGTCGGCGAGACGGGATACGCGATCAGTGCCTGCCGAGACAGGCGAGAAGATCTGCACGCCGATCGTGCCCGAGCGTCGCCACCGCTTCGTCTTGCCGAGCGCGGCCTGCTGTGACAACGCGGGGACGATGGCGACGCGGACCCATTCGGTCGAGGACGAGGACAGCTCGTTGAGCTGTGTCCATGGCACCGACGGCTGCAGCGCGGACCACTGCTCGTGCCAGTGCTGCAAGATCGCCTCGTGCGCCTGCCGCTCGTTCACGTGGTCAGCGTCGAGTGCGCAGGCGAGCGGGACGATTCCTAGGTGGAGCGCGTGAGCCGGTGTGCTAGCTTGTTCTCAACAGGGACTGTCGGCCGCGCCTCGGGAACCGAGGGCATCGATGGAAGCGAGTCCAAAGGGCTGTGACACGGCCAGCCACGCTCCGACGATGTTGTCGCCGGTCCCTGTTGCTTTAGTCATCCCCGAACGGACTGTAGGCGCTCGCCATGTTCTCCGCGCCCGCCGAGCCCACCTCGCTCGTCGCCGCCGCGATGCCGAAGTCGACGCCGAGCTTCGCCTTGATCGTCGCCATCGCGCGAATGACGCACGACTCAACGAACAACGGCGGAGCCTGCGTCGAGTGGCCCTCATTGAGCCGACGGATGTACGGCACGACGTTGGCGATGTAGAGCTTGCCTTGGCCGAGCTTGAACGACGCGACGACAGCCGCGCCGGCTTGAGCCTCAGCAGAGGACGTGCCCGGCGCCTCGGTCGTGTTCGGCTGCCCGACGCTCGGGATCCAGTTCGCGCGCGCGTGGCCCGTGTCGACCGGCGTGCCGGTGCCTCGCTTGCGCAGCTCGCGGTTGATCTCGAGGATCAGCGCCTTCGCGGCCTTCTCGATCAGCGCGTCGATCTTGCGCTGGACGGCATCGGCAGCGCCCTTGCCGGCCTCCATGACGCCTCAGCGGCGCTTGCCGCGGCGCTGTTGCTCGGGCGTGCGGACGTGTACGGCCTCGCCGGGGACGGCCCTGAACGAGGCTAGCGCGCTCTCGCTTGACACAGAGTCCGAGACGTCGAATCCCGGCTCGCGGCGAGCGGGCGTCTTGTCGTCGTACAAGCCGGCCTCCTCGGTGGGCTTGGCGAGCTCGTCGAGCGGATCGGCGACGGCGCCGGCCTTCGCCTTGCCCTTGGCCGGTCGCGGCGCGTGGTCGGCGAGCCCCGATCGGAACATCGCGAGGTGTCGCTTGGGCGTCATCTCGGACGCAGGGAGCGCGTCGTTCTTAGCGTACTTCACGCCGCGGAACTTGAGCGGACGCCGCGCGAACAGCGGCCCGCCGGGCACGTAGGCGCGCCGGCCGGGACCGCCCTTCGGGTACGCCTGTGCGAGTCGGATCGCCAGCTTCACGAGCTACCCGACCAGCGTGGCGAAGTACACGCCGAGGTCCGGCGCGGTGACGACGTGGCGGAAGTTCGACTCGATCTCGACCACGTCCACGTGCGGCTTCACGTTCGGCCAGCGGATGATCCGCGTGCCGCGCGCGTCGCAGCCCGGGCGCTGCCACACGAACGTGCGCATCGCGGTCGGCTTCTTGCGCCCCGGGTTCGGGTTGCGGTGCATCAGCAGGCCGACCTTGCCAGCGATGAACTCGCCGGTCATCGTACCCGCCGACGTCTCCTCGTCCGCCGTGTACACGGACGAGAGCACCACGAGCTCGTCGAGCTCCATGATGCCGGCCACCATCTGCTTGGTGATCTTCGCCGGGTCGGCATTGTTCGAGCCGCCGGTGATGCGCGCGAGGATGTCGGCGTGGTTCTTGAGCACCTTCCACACGTCCGCGCCGATCGCGAGGACGTTGGGATAGAGGCCCGTCGACTTCTTCACGACCTCGCGGTAGTTCGCGATGTCCTCGAGCGGGGACGAGTCGGTGTCGTCCCACTGCGCGACGGTGTTCGAGCCGTAGTTCGATGCCGAGGTGTTGCCGGTGACGTCGGTGCCCCAGATCGTGGTACCGAACGCCGCGGCGACCATCGCGCGCTCACGGCGGATGAGCTCGAGGTCGGTGACGAACTCGACCGCGTCCGTGTCGGAGTCGATCGGCTCGTCCTCGGCGTCGCGCGTCTGGTCATCGATCGGCTTGCCGACCGACCAGACATCGATACCGAATGGCGTCTTGCTCAGGCGGTACCCGGCCATCGGGATGTCGCCGCCCTCGCCGCGCACCTTCATCTCGTCGCGGAACCAGTCGGCCTTCGTGTACTTGTAGTAGTACCCGGTGTCCTTGGACGACGTGACGATGGGCGCGAGCGCGTCGGCCGCGAAGTCGGCGCGGTCGTTCGCGTACTGCGACGCCCAATCGGTGAGCGTCGTGCTGGTGTGCACGTCCGCCGCGGTGGGGTTGTTCTTGGAGATCTGGACCAGCCCGCGCTTGGCGAGGTTGGCCAGGTTGTCAGGGAGGTTGCGCATGTTCATTGGCTCCGCGTGGTGAGTGGGTTACGTCGCGTCGCGGGCCGTCGCGATGAACACGGCCTCGATGATGTCGCCGTCGGCGCCGGAGGTGCCGATCGAGCGGAGGATGCTGTACTGCGAGCTGGTCGCAGCCTGCGCGCGGCCGTCGTTCTTGGTGCCGAGCGCCGTGCCGGGGGTCGCAAGCGCGCCGCCGGCCACGAGCTTGGTGGTGCCGCCGCACGCGACGACCGCCGCCTTCTCGAGCGTGTTGTCGGGCGCGTTCTGGAGGACGCCGATCGGGACGTCGGTGGTCGCCGAGCAGGCGACGACCTTCCCGTTCGAGTCGAGCTTGACCTGGTGGTACTGCTTGGACGAGAGATCGGCGCCGGCGAGAAGGCCGGGGATCGTGACCTGGGGGTTCGAGGTGGCCATGGTGTTGTGCTCCTCTCGCGCTTACGCGCGGACGCTTTCGTTGTAGAGACGGCGGCCTTCGGGGGTCTTCATGACCGCGACGCGCGCCGCCGACTTGGTGACGTTGTTGTCCTTCGCGTACTTCTCGGTGAGCGCGTCGAACTCGGCCGCCGGGCCGGTGGGCTTGTCGCTGTCGTCCGAGGCGAAGCCGTCCGCCGCCTTGTCGATGCGGCTCGTGGCGACGAGGCCCTTGATGTACTCCGTCGCCTTCTCGCGCTCGGTGCCATCCTTGATGGCCTCGATCGCCTTGACGATGGCGCGCTGGATGTCGCTCGCGCCGCCGAGTGTCTCGGTCGCGCGCTTGGCGAGGTCGGCCTCGTTCGCGCGACGGTTCGCGGCGTCGGCCTGCTTGGCGAGGTCGACGAGACGCGGGTCGTCGCTCTTGCGGTACACCGTGCCGTTGTCGGCGGTGTACTCGACGGCGTTCGCCTTCTCGAACGACTCGATCGCCGGCTGACGGTCGGCGTGGGACTTGGCCAGGAACGCCTCGCGGTCGGTGACCGGCAGCGACTTCCAGACCGTGAACTCGGTTGCCGAGAGATTGGAGATGCGCTCGTAGCGCTTCTCCAGCTCGGCGATCTTCTCGGCTTCGGTGGTGGACATGCTCGCCACGTTGCGGCCACCGCTCGAGAGGGACGATTCGCTTGCACGCGACTTCGCGGAGGGCGCGATCGTCGACGGGGAACGCATCGCCACCGCCTCGGGCGCGAACGCATCGGCCGACACCACGACGATCGTGTTCTCGGGCACGACGACGAGCCCCGGCTGTCCCGCCGCCAGCTCGTGCGTGTGCCCCGAGTCCGCGAGGATCGTCAGCGTACCGTCCTCGCCGCGGACAATGCCGTGGCTGTGGCCGTACTCGACGCCGGCCATGGTGGCGTACTCGACGCGGAGTGAGCCGTCGTCGTAGACGCAGATCGCGTGCGCGTGGCCGTCGACCTCGTTGGTGTAGAGCGAGGCTTTGCGGACGCGACCATCGCGCTTGAGCGCCGTCCGCTCGCCGATGCCGCCGATGGAGAACGCCGCAAGCTCGCCGCTCTGGAACCGCTTGAACGTCTCCGGGCTCGGCTTCATCGCGATGGCGAGGCCGTGCGTGCTGGTCTCGATGCCGAGCGCCTTGTTGATCTCGGGCACCAGCGGGAACGCGAACACCACGCGGCCGTCTTGTTCGCCGTCGTGCATCACGTCCGCCGATGCGCCGCCCTCCATGAACTCGGCGCACACCTTGATGAACTCGTCGGAGGTGACGTCGATCGCGTCGTCCTGGTAGTCGACGTGAGGCGTCTTGCCGCCGTCGAGGGAACCCGCCATCGCCCAGCCGAACACGAGCCCGAGGCTCTCGTCGGTCTTGGCAACGCGGAACGTCGCCTCGAATCCGCCGGGGTCAGCGCGCTTGATCAGCGCGACGTTGGCGATGGGGCCTTGGGCTCCGGCATCGACCGCGCTGATGAAGTCGAGGCGCTTGAGCTTCAATTTGAAAGGGGCGCGTGCCATGCACACACGCTCGCGCCCTGCCTCAAGAGGGACGATTCACGAACACCAGCCGATGCCCGCCCGCATGCGGCACCGCTGGCCAGCGTCTCGTGAACACCCCGCCCCGCTCGCGGAACAGCGCCCCGACCTCGGGCGTGTAGCACGTGCCGTCGGGTTCGCGGTTGAGCTCGAGCACGAGGCGACCGCCCGGCGAGAGGCGATACAGCGCGTCGTCGAGGAAGAACGCCCACTCGTCGGCGCCCCACGGCGCGGAGGCGTGCCCGTTGAACGTGACCATGTACGCCGTGATCAGCTCGTAGCCGCCCGGTGTCGGATACGGCAGCAGCGTCGTGTTTGGCCTCACATCGACGTCGCTCACGTCGACGCCGATCGCCTCGGTGACCTCGCGATACAGCGCATCACGTCCGGACCAGTCTGTCGCCGCGACGTAGTGCCCGAGCCGGCGGCACACGAGCGGGAAGTAGCCGGCCCCGGTGCCGAGGTCGAGCACACGCAACGGCTCGCAGCGGTCGAGATCGAGGGCCACGGCTCGGCGCGCACACACACGGATCCATCGCTCGGCGTCGAGATACTTCGTGGCACTCGGTCCGGAGGTCGCGACCTCGTACCGGGCCGCAATCTCGGCGAGCCTCGTGCGGTCCAGCTTGGCGAGCACGCGATCGACGACGGCCTGCACTCTCTCGCCTGGCGTCATGCTGCTCGCTCCTGTTGCGTCGCCAGCGCGCGCTCGAACGCGGCGCCCCATGCCGGCGCGCATACTGCCCATGTCCTCGTCTCAAGCATCCGATCGGCGTTGCGACGCCCTGCCTCGCGCACGTAGTCAACGTTCCTCGCGCACCACGCGAGCGCGTCGCGGAATGCCTCGGGCGTGCGCTCGACGATGAGCCCGCTCACGCCATGCTCGACCAGTTCGGGGACGATGCCGACGTCGACCGTCACCGGGAAACAGCCGCACGCCATGCCCTCGATAATCGGGCGCGGATCGCCCTCGGCATCGGAGGCGCACGTGATGACGTCGATGGCGTTGTACCAGGCGCCCATCTGCTCGTACGGCAACTCGGGGCCGCTCGACCCAGGCCCGCACTCGACGAGCGCCGGCCACGCCTCGCGGATGACGGGCAGGCGCTTGTCGGCCTGCTTCGCTGACCCGGCCCAGCCGACGCGCAGCGGCCCCGACCGGCGTTGCTCGTCGCACATCAGCTCGGGGTGGAATCCCTTGGGCGCGAGGCTCACTTCGTCGGGTGAAAGCACCGAGGCGCCGAGCGGCATCGCGGCGTGCTGGTCGAGGCCGGCACGCACCTCGGAGAGCAAGCGCAGCGAAGGGACGACCACGCCCGCCGATCGCGCGAGGTGCTTGCGCGCCAGCACGCGCGCCGGCAGTCGGCCGTACTTGCGCTGCGTCCAGCGGTGCGAGGAGACCTGCTTCACGACCCGCCGTCCGTAGTGCTGCTCCAGCCCACCGCGCCACCAGAAGTCGACGATCAGGTCGGCCTCGGCGGCGAGCGGGATGACCTCGGCCATCGAGTAGGCGATGCGCAGGTCGAGGTGCGGCAGATGCTGCACGAGCGCACGAGCCGTGAAGTCGTACGACCAGTCGCGCGAGCCGGGGCAGAGGAGGATCATGCGGCCCGCCGTTTCTCCAGATCGAACGCCGTCGAGGACGTGCATCGACAATTTGCCGTGTGAGCCGGCCCACCACGCACATCTCCCGGGCTGCTCATGCGCACGCCATCCGGCAGCACGAAGTCCTCCCCAAACTTCACTCGCACCCCGTCCATCGCCTGGTGCTGCTCACGCGCATCCGTCGTCGCCGGGCCGGCGTGCCATTCCTTGACCAGCGCGTCCGCCTCGACGTCACCGCGCGAGATGGCCTGCCGCATCGCATCGTCTGCGCCCTCGTGCGCGTTGCGGAGCGCCTCGGTGCGGGCGATGGTCTCTGCACGGTAGGTCAGCGCGTTCGTCCGGTACCTCTCGACATAGTCATCAATCTGCGCCGGCGTCAGCGAGCCGCCATCGCGGTCGAGTCGACGCAGCGTGCGATCAGCCTGGCCGCTCGACAGCTCGTAGCCGGTCGCGCGTAGGTACTCGCCGCTCTCGAGCGCGCGCCGGTAGTTCGCGACCCATTGCTCCTGATTCGGCGTGAGCCCGATGCTGTCTCGGAAGTCCTGTGCGATGCGCCTCGGGTTGACGCCCTGCGCGGCCGACTCGACGAGCGCGCGCTGCGTGATCTGCCGCGCGATCTGGTTTCGCTCGAGCGTGAAGCCTTGGACCAGTTCCAACTGGTTCGCCCGCGCGCGCTGCACGACCTGCGGTGTCGCGGTGTCGAACCGGATGAGCTTGTCGCTCACCTTGCCGTCGAGCCAGTCGGCCGCACGCTGGCCCGCCGCGACGTACTGCGCTTGGATGTCCGCGGCGATCTTGCCGGCCGCTGCGTCGACGCCAGTGATCGCGCGCGCGTAGTCGCCGCGAAGGATGCGCTCCTCGATGGCGGCCACGCTGTTCTCCTCGCGGAGCCAGGCGACCACGTCTTCATAGCTGAGCCCAACACGCTGAGCGATCAGCGTGAGGAGCGAGCGCATGTCGCGTTCCGAAATGGCTAGCCCCCTACCCTCGTCATGCACTCCCACACGGCGCCGATGCCCGTCGGTTCGCTCGTGCCGTCGGCTGCGATCGTGTACGTCTTGCCGCCGTGCGTGATGCGGTCGCCCGCGCGCGGCTCGATGCCATCGGGCAGCGTCGCGCCGAGGATCGTGAAGCCGACAAATGACGTCCGCGCCTGCGCTCCGGTGAGTTGCGCGTTCTGCCAGAACTGCCAGTAGGCGCGACGCGAGACGCCCTTGCGGCCCTTGCACTGGTAACTCGTCGTCGTGAGCGTTGTGCCGGCGGTCAGCGTTGCACCGCGTGCGCCGGGGTCAACACGGACGAGCGTCATCGCGCCGAAGCCGAGCAGCTTCTGACCTCCGAGTCCTTTCGCGAGCAGCTTGGCGAGTTGGTTGGCCATGGGTCACCAAGGCTCGTTTCGATCGAAGTCCGAGCACGGCCCGAACGGGTTGACACACGAGCCTTCCGAGGACGAGCCGCCCTCGGCTGTGGCGTCCAACTCGCTCGACGCGAGATACCCGCCCACGAGTTTCATCAGCACCGAAGGCAGCGCCGATGCGGTTCCGCGCTGCGTAGACGTCGGCGAGAAGAACGTGATGCTCGCGCCGCCCGCGCCCATGCTCTGGATGTTCGAGCCCTGATCCTCGGCGGCGAGCACGCTCTCGTCGTCGAGGGCGAGGCGCGCAAGCTCATAGCTCGCGGCGCGAAACGGATACTTCGCGTCGCCATCTGCATCTCCGACCGTGAGCGCGTCGCGCTCGGCGAACGTGTCGTAGTCGTCAATCCAGAGCAGGCGATCGAGGTAGCGGCCAGCGCGCACGAGTAGTCGCTGGAGGCTCTCGTCGGTCGAGAGTGCGTCCCACGCATCTGTCTCGGAGCCGAGATAGCTGAGCGCGCCAGCGAGCGATCCGTAGATGCGCGCCGAGGCGCCGTTGTCGAAGGTGATGGTCTCGCTCATTCAACAGGCTCCTCGCGCTCGGTCTCGGTGGGCTCGGGTTGCTCTTCCTCGGGCTTCTCGTCCTCGGGCTCGCCGAACGCAGGCCGCGGGAACCCGCCGAACCGCGGCAGCATCGGCTCGTCCTCGTCCTGCCAGGGCAGGTCGACGCCCTCGAACACCGCGCGCTTGGCGGGATGGTTGACCGCGAGCCCGGCCATGTTGAGCTGCGCGATGGCCTGCACCGCCTTCAGCACGTCGGCGCGCATGATCGGCCCCGGTGTCAGCGACGGCGCGGCGAGGTCCGGATCGAGTCCGTTCGCGGCGACGATGCGGCGGACGATCTGGTCATCGGCGACCGCGGCGAACAAGCGAGCCTCGGCCGAGAGATCGGCGCCGAGTGCGCTGATCTTGCTCTCGTGCATGCCATAGGTCCCCGTCGTCTCGCCGCCGCCGACGAACACATGCTCGACGCCCAGCATGCGCGCGATGTCGAGGATGAACTCGCGCGCGATCGGATGGCTCTCGGTGACGCCCTGGAGCTCGGGCTTGATGATCTCGACGCCCCATTTGTTGACGCCCGTGATCGTGTTGGGGTCCGTGCCCTGATACGTGGCCGAGTCGAGCTCGAGCCATTGCAGCGTCGTCGGATCCTTGAAGCGGTTCGCGAGGAACGTACGGAGCGATAGGGTCTTGGCGGCGACCACGCTCGCGATGCCGCTCAGCAGATCCGCGCCGCTCTGACCGAGCTTCTCCAGCTTGGACTTTGCCTCCGATGCAATCTCCTGCAACGGCGCCCGCGAGATCGGGATGCCGCCCATCGACGACGCGATCTCGGTGCCGATGATCGACTCGTACACCCCGAGCAGTCGCGCCCGCTCGGCGATGAGGTCGAGCATGCCGACGCCGGTCGGGCTCTCGCTGTTGGTGCCGTTGTCGTTCACGACGTAGAGGCAATCGCGAAGGTCGAGGCTTTCGGTCTGGCCCGTCGAGAGCGTCTGCTGCACGCGCACGAACGGGGTCGCGTCGCCGCCCTCGCGCCACCACTTCTCGATCGTCGGCTGCGGGCGGTGCGCGATGTCCGTGTAGACCACGAGCCCGTCTCGCTTGCGGCGACCGAACGCCAGCGCATGCAGCGAGAAGCCCGTCGCCGCGGCGCCGTTCATCGCGCGGGCGGCGACCTTGCTCCACGGGCGGACCGATGCGCCGGCGCCGAGCCGGACCTTAAGCAGCGCCTCGGTGACGACCTCGACGCCGCGCTCGGCCAGCTCGCCGCCGGCCTCGTTGGGGGTGAGCGTCCACTGGATGCCCGAGAGCAACCGATCGCGGAGGCGAGCCCAGATTGGCACCGGCGGGCACGTGCGGTAGAGGTTCGCGAAGGTCTTCCAGCGGGTCGCGCCGCTCAGGCGCGAATCGTTCTCGCCACTGCGGACGTAGCCGTAGCTGGCCTGCACGCCGTCGTAGCCGGGGGCGGATTTGGCTTTGGCGATGGCCGCGAGCTCGGCGGGTGAACGGCCTGAGGGGTTTAGGCTCGGCGCCCCTTTGACCATCCGCGGATTTCCTCGTGGCACCTGACAGCAATAGGCGCCTGAAGCGTCCGGGCCGATTCGCTAGATCATGTCGAGCAACGCCTGCGTCACCGCCGCCTGCTGATCGTCGGAGAGCTTGGGCTTGGAGCGGAGGGCTTCCTCGATCGCGCCGCCCGCAACCGGCACCTGCACGACGCGCCCACGCGACAGCGCCGCAAACGCACGGGACGCCCCGTCGACCCGATCTTTCAGTCGACCTACGGGAAACGCCTCCACCTCGTCGAGAAACTCCTCGTTCCAAGCGCCGCGCACGAGCGACACATTCCCCGCCTGGGCTTGGCTCGCCAGCGGCTCGGCGCGCAGCTCCTTGCTTCCCGTCTCGGGCGAGAACCGCACCTGGAACCCGGCGAGCTTTCCCGCGAGATACGAGCGCTGCGACTTGCCCGCTTGCCCCGGGTCCTGCGGCAAGTCCTGCACGACGTTCGAGCCGTCCTGCTGCGCCGTCGACACGATGAGCTGCTCGACCTCGTGCGGCGAACCACGCAGCCACGCGACGTGCTCGACGTAGAACCGCCCGCCGACCTCGCGGATCTTCACGCCCGCCGTCGCCGCCCCGTCGCCGTCTTTCGTCGCTGCGAGGTCCCAACCGCGCACGGCTCGACCACCCGCAGGCGCCGCCTCGACGACGCCGAACCATGCGCGCTTGAACATCGCGCCGCCCTTGGGGAATGGACGTTGCTGGAAGAGCGACCACCAGCCGTGCTCGCCGCGCATGCGCACGGGCGCGAGCCGATCGAGCCCCCACACCTCGGGCCAGAGAGCGCGGGCGTTGGCGTCCGTGCGTTCATCGACTGGATCGCCGTTGGCGCCGATGACGGCAGGGAGCTCGACGTGGATCCACTTCTCGCCGAGCGGATCGCGATGGAGCCGGCCGATGATGTCGTCCTCGTGCCAACGGGTCATATTCACGATCAGCGAGGCGCCCGGCTCGAGGCGGGACATGAGGTCGTCGCGGAACCAGTCCCACGCCCGATCGCGGACGAGCTTGCTCTCGGCCTCGGCGCGGCCCTTCACGAGGTCGTCCGCCACGATGAGCCCAGAGTTGCAACCTCGGCCGGTGACGTCGCCGCCTACGCTGGTGGCCTTGAGTCCGCCGTCGAAGATGGTCCGCCAGTCGGTGACGGCTTGCGCCTCGGAGGACAGCGGCGCACCGGCCATGCGCACGAGACGCCGTACGATGCGCGAGGTTTGGATCGACAAGTCGGAGCCGAACGTCGCGTAGAAGTTCAGGCACGCCGGGTCGTACAGGATGCGCCACGCCAGCCCGTGCGCGAGCGTGATCGTCTTGCCGAACCGAGGCGGCATCGAGATGGTCGCGCGCACCTCGCCGCGACGCGTAGCCTCGATGACGTCGACGACGCGTTGTAGGTGCGACGGGACGGGCGCGTGCTTGGGCGTCAGGCGCGCGATGAAGTCGGCGAGCGGCTCGACGTGGTCGAACGCACGGACAGCCGCGCGCAGCTCACTCCGCGTCGGCATCGGCGTCCGTCGCCTGCTCGAGCGCCGCCTGGTCCTCGGTCTCGTCGGACGCGGCCAGCTTGCGCCGCTCCTCGGGCGTCATGCGCAGGGCCTCGAGTGCAGCGGCCTGCTCGGGGCTCGCGCCGGTGACCTCGAGGTACTCGCGCGGCTTACCGTCGGTGCGCTCGAGTAGGAGCTTGATCGCCGCGATCGAGTCCTTGTCGTCGCCGCGGATGATGATCGACCACAGCCGGCGGAACACGGCCCGATAGCCGTCCATGATCTCGGTCGGCAGCTTGCCGTCCGGCGACTTCTCGAACGACGTCTCCATCCGCTCGCGCACCGCGTCGAGCTCGGCGCGCAGGATCTTCGCCAACCCCTTGGGCCTTCCGCCCTTGTTCGTCGGGTTGCCGCCCGGCTGCCCAAAGCTCGTGCTCGACTTCACACAACGAGCGTCACCGCCGCCCGAAACCGGGACGAATAGGGGCCTTACTCGTCCTCGCCGCCGATGGCCATGAGCCGCGTCCGCACCAGCTTCCACCCGTCCGGCGACAACCGCGCAGCCTCGGCCGCGATGAGTCCGAGTGCGCGTACGAGAGGATCGGCCACCGCGGCATGCGCCTCTGCGCGATGGATGCGCCCGAGGTCAGCCTCGACGACGCGCAGATGGCGCAGCCGATCGCAGTGGCCCGTCAGCAGGCGCAACGCGTCGGAGATGTCCTGCGCCCCGTCGGCGTCCATCGAGGATTTGGATTGGCCGCCGCGAGAGCGATAGACGGTGCGCTCGATCATTCGCTCGGTGCCGTCGACGAGCTTGTCGTACGCGCGCTCGAGCTTCGTGCGGGCGGTGCGGACGGGCGGGATCTTCCCCTTGGTCTCAACACCACAACTCTCGGTCTCGACACCACGCATCTCGCGCAGCGACCTCATGGCACCGCTGTGTAGCTCGGCGCAGTCCTCGCACCGCTGAAGCTTCCAGGTCCCGTCCTCGCGCCGCTCGCGCCGCACCTTGACGCCGCACCCCGTGATGCACTCGCCCGCATCGGCGCGCTCCTGGCGCCTGTTTCGCGCCCAGCCGTTACCGTACTCGGCGGCCTTTGCCTTGTG